>JAKUNN010000003.1 GCA_022451885.1 Dehalococcoidia bacterium
GTAGTGCTGCTGTAATGCTGGCTCTCCTTCCAACAATTTCTTCATTTTGGATTGGAGTTTTGTACCTCCTTTTATTCGGCATTGGAACCGTTCTGTCAATGTCGCTCATCACATTAATACTTGGGATTCCATTTGCACTTACGGGATCAAGCAAAAAACTCTATGCCGGAGTTACTGGTATAGCTGGGGGACTGAGTATTCTATTTGGAATCGCCTTAATGTCTGATATTGCATATGGAACAACACTAATCCCCTTTTAATTCCTTTTTAAAATAGCGGCATTTTTGTCACTTTCCGTACTTCGGGTAAAAGAAAAATTCTTAATTCCTCAATCTGGAAACTTTTCTGCGCTTCCCATTCAAAAGAGAACCGATAAATGTATACCTCACTAATAGTTGATAACTAACAAAACAAATAAAAGATGTGAGTACACAAGCAATTAAAAACTCTCCTTCGGGCCACCAATCAAAATTAAATAAATAGAAGGTAATCCCACATACGACAGGTAAATGCAGAATATATGTCCAATAAGACGAATCAACTAACCAACGAATAGTCACACTCACAGAATGGATAAATCTTTCAGTTAAACCAATAAATCCTAAAGAAAGAGTTGTAGCAGCAACACCATACGAAACAAACTCCCGATCCTCACCCTTAAGACCATTCACAATACAAAAACCTATAGCTAAGAACCCAAGACTTAAGAGTATGCCTATAGATTTCGTACTTTTTAATTTTTCGATCAACTCTCTGGAGTGATATAAACCATAACCGTAGAAGAAAAATGCAGCAGAATAAATTAGATCAGCCCAATTTGGTGGCCAAACTGGCTTATCCTCACCACCGTTGTTGGCTCGCAGAATTAATAGCCCTATAACCACAAGTGTGAAAATTAATGGGTAGGGCGTGTAAAACCATCTCTTCCACTTTTGAAGCAAACCTTCTGCGAAAACAAAATTCACCTTCTTCTGAAAAAACTGCACAAAGGCCACAAGCAAATAAAAGAAGAGTAAATAGTAGATAAACCAGAGATGCCAAAAACTGAAGAAAACATCGCTATTCAAAGGTTTTATCAAATTATAGTTACCTATATAGCCGTAGTTAAAAATACCTACCATTATGAAGTGCATAGCCACTCCAAAAATAATCAAGGGAAGGACAATTCTTTTAAAGCGGTCCCTATAAAAATAGGTAAAAGAACGTCGTGCAAGTACAAGATTTGCAAAAAATCCAGCTAGCAGAAAAAAGACGGGCATGCGCCAAACATGGATAAACTCAAATAAGGCGTAGAGCGGCTCAGAAAAATTATCTCCATAAACAAAATAGCTATTCTGTGGCCAAGCACCTAAAGCAAAGTAAGGGAGAGTTGCATGCAAAACTATGCCAAGCAACATTGCAAAAGCTCTTAATCCATCTAACCCATGATACCGAACATCATTCATTACATTAGGACACCATATCCCTGTGAGTTATTAAAAGTTACGATCACCCGATGAAGCAACCAGTAAGAATGGTAATAACAAGTACTACTTTTCTAATTCTGCTCCTTTGTAGCTCATGTATAGTTCCCTATTCAGAAAACAGTCCTCCGCCTACTACAACTCCCCCGATCACAAACACAAACTATGGACCTGATGTTAGACATGTCTTTTTGACGGCATGTGAAAGTGCCAAAAATCGTGAATGGATTTCCCTAGATTTCGCCCAGGAAAAATTTATTAAAGTATACGACCATCTTTGGAACAATTTAGAAGGAAATTGTTTATTTTTTCTAGAATGTATAGAAGAACATTTGACCCAAGAAGAATTTATTAACTATCCAAATTTTAAATATCCAAATTCGGTAAAAGGAATGGAGACTTGCATACAACAAGTCAATGAAAGGCCAGACTGGCAACAAGAAGAGTCAGGAATATGATCAAGAACTAATTAACCCTGGTTCCTATCACCAATCAGTCGGAAAGCTGGAGGTTCCGGTTTTGTATACTGCACTTCGATTTTTCCCTCACGAATTCGTAAAGGAAATGTCACTAAAGGCTGAAGCAGCCATTCGCTAGATTCCTCACCACTAGTTACATCAAATTTTGCACCGTGGCGAGAACATTCAATTTCCCACCCAATCAATCTTCCTAGCCCTAAAGGGGCATTGTCATGAGTACAAAGGTTTTGAATAGCATAATATTGTCCTTCAGAATTACAGATCAAGATGCTATCTCCTTCAATTGCAACTTCTGCAACTTCGTTTGGCCGAAGCATATCCTCATCTCCGACAGCAACAAATGGTATGTCTGGAGAGACACTGCTATCTTCTAAACATTCACTCATTTTCTGTAATTCCCCTCGTGCGAAGCCATTGAAAAGCTTGAAAACATAAAGTAGCCACTATCAGTAAGGCACCGACTAATGCAAGCAATCCTATACCCGCAACCACTGTAGAACCAAAAAATGATCCTGTCGCATCCAAGATAAAAGGCATGCCAATTCCTATAATTAATAAAATGAAAACTATTGCCACAAGGAAGGCAGGATTCGAAAACATAAAAAAACTGTAACCGGATTTTGATTCAAGAACCATACAAATCACTGTTTTACTAATAACACTTGGCGATTCGTCAACAAAATTCTAAAATAAGTCTCCAAACAATTCGGAGGGAAGCAATGGTCCAACAAGAAATTCTTGATAAGAGTGCGGAATTATCAAAAACACCGATTCTAGATCGTATAGAAAATATTAAAGAAGAGCTTACTGAAATTGGTAATGAAGCTCAAAAGATCAGACGGCTACCTGACTGGGGTAGTAATACTCTCGCCGATGCCGGGCTCTATCGGCATACTATGCCAACCGAGTTAGGTGGCGAAGATATGCTTGCCCGAAAACAAATCGAAGTTATTGAAGCAACGGCAGCAATCGATGGTTCAGTGGGTTGGTGTGTACAAATTAATTCAGAAATTAACGCATTAATATTACGCCAAATGGAACTAGGCCTAGCCCATGAAATTGCTGATGATTGGTACATGCTTGTTTGCTCCGGCCTAGGAAGTCCTAATGGTCCATTCCCGGGAAGAGAAGCGACTCGAGCAGGTAGCGGATGGGATGTTAAATATCAAGGAGCATTCGCGAGCGGAAGTTATAACGCAACTTGGAATTTAATTCTCACTGGTGAGACTATGGACCCAGCTACAGGGAAGCAAGCAGAAGCAGCTTTTATGGTGCCTCGAGGTGAATTTGAGGTTGTAGATACCTGGAATATGGCAGGATTAAGGGGTTCAGGTAGTCATGATGTTCGTATAGTCGGACATATACCCGAAGAACACACCCTGCCTCAAGATGCTCTTGCCTCGACAACAACATGGGAAAATCCAACCCATCGTAATCCAGCACAAGTTCCTTATAACAAGGCTGCAGTAGCACTTGGCATTGCACGAGGAGCGATGGATGAGTTTATAAAACTTGCGACCCATAAAACCCCATGGATGTCTGGTTCCCTGTTAAAAGACCAGCCCGAAGCATACATTCGTTTAGCTGAAAATGAGGCAAATTGGATGGCAGCACGTGCTTTCTTGATGGAAGCACAAGAGCAAATTGAAGAAAACTTAGGCCCTCTGGAAGGTGGAAGAAGTGTACCAGAGTGGGAATTTGGAAGACGGGGGTTACTCTCTTCAACACATGCTGCTCAAGCAAGCCGAGTGATTGTCGATAACATTCATAACCTTGCAGGAACAACTGCCAGCCGAATGAATCATCCACTAGAACGCAAGTTGCGCGATTCACATCAGGCAGCTGCACACGGTGGTGTTAGCTGGCGTCATTATGGTGCTCTTGGCAAAACAATGCTAGGTGAGGATCCACCTGAAACATATCGAACGGTAAAACGAGCCTAGGAGTGGTTCGACAAGAACTGAAGGACCGCATCGCCACCCTTCAGAAAACTCCGATGCTTGATCGCATTGAAAATATGCGGGAAATGCTCGTTTCTGCTGCTGATGAAGCGCAAGAAATTCGACGCCTACCGGAATGGGCAGCAAAAGAAATGATTGATGCTGGCCTATATCGCTTTGCAATGCCTGCAGAACTCGCAGGTGAGGATTTTCTTGCAAAAGAACAAATTGAAACACTCGAAGCAACAGCAGCAATTGATGGCTCAATTGGCTGGTGTGTTTCAATTAATTCTGAGATCAATTCGTTAGTACTTAGAAAAATACCCTTAGACCTTGCAGAAAAAATCTGCGATGACTGGAACATGCTAGTCTGCTCAGGCCAAGGTTATGCAAATGGCCCCAATCCTGGTCGTGAAGCACATCGTGAAGGAGAAGGATGGCAACTGACCTACCAAGGCTCCTTCGCAAGCGGCTGTCATAACGCAACTTATGCTATGGTCTTCGATTCTGTTGGAGTACCTGATAAAACAACAGGGGAAACCGCCGAAGCATCATGGGTGATTCCTCAGGGTGAATTCGAAATCATCGATACTTGGGACATGGCAGGACTCCGTGGAACCGGTAGTCATGATGTTCGTATTGAGCAATATGTTCCACCAGAACATGTTTTACCACTTGATGCATTAGATTCATCAGATTTATGGGAAAACCCAACATATCGAAATCCTGCACAAGTCCCTTACAACAAAGGAGCCGTCGGTCTCGGAATAGCCCGAGGTGTCATGGACGAATTCATAAAACTTGCGACACATAAAACTCCCTGGGGTTCGGGAACATTGTTGAAAGAGCAACCAGAGGCGTACATCCGTATCGGTGAAGCTGAGGCAACCTACCAAGCAGCCCGCGCATTTCTAATTAATAGCCAAGAACGAGTCGAGGAATATTTAGGTCCCTTAAAAGGTGGTCACTCAGAACCATCTACAGAACTTGCACAATTGGCACTTCTCTCGTCTACTCATGCAGCACAAGCAATGAGGCATGTAGTAGATACTATCCACAATACCGCCGGAACAACTGCGAGTCGTATGAGCCATCCATTAGAACGAAAACTACGTGATGCACACCAAGCGGCCTCACACGGTGCAATAAGTTATCGCAATTATGGCAATGTCGGAAAAACGTTACTTGGGGAAGAACCTCCACAACTTTTAACCAAAGTTAATCGAGCCTAACGGGATTCTTAGTCTCTTAATATGTGTTAACAAGCCTCAAAAAGAGATGCGAACCCTTGTCCACCACCAACACACATTGTAACAATCCCATAACGCTTTCCAGAACGTCTTAACTGGCGTATTAAAGAACCAGTCATTCGAGAACCAGTCATACCAAATGGATGACCAATAGAAATGGAACCACCCATCGGATTCAGCTTTTCATTAGGAATTTGAAGAACACGCTGACAATGTAAAAGCTGTGCAGCAAATGCCTCATTTAACTCAATAATGTCAATGTCATTCATGGTTAAACCATGCCTCTTAAGAAGCTTTGGGACTGCCACAACTGGGCCAATGCCCATCTCTTCAGGACCACAACCTGCTACAGCACTGCCCCGATATATAGCCAACGGTTCAATATTAAGCTGCTTAGCACGTTCCGAACTCATGAGTAATGTTGCTGAAGCTCCATCGGAAAGCTGTGAAGCATTTCCTGCCGTTACCGTCCCATCCTCTTTAAAAACAGGCTTTAATTTTTGTAACCCCTCCAATGTAGTTGAAGGTCGATTACACTCATCTTGATCAACCACCCATTCTTCCTCAAAGGGATCGCCATCTTTCGGCTGCACGTTTCTAGTTACAGACATAGGTGCTATTTCTTCAGCTATAAAACCCTGCTCAACTGCTGCTGCATATCGCTGTTGGCTTTGCAAAGAATAAACATCCTGATCCTCTCGTGAAACATCGTATCTTTCGGCAACAATCTCGGCAGTAATTCCCATTGGATAGTAGAGACCTGGAAAACGTTCACGAGCACGTTTATGGACCATACGTGTTTTATTTTGTGACCCATCCTGAATCATTGTGATTGTCTCAACACCACCACCAATCGCTACATCAGCACCATTATTAATAATCTGATCCGCAGCCATCATCACCGCCTGAGAACCTGACGAGCAAAATCTGTTCACTGTTGTAGCAGCAGCACTTTGCGGGATACCGGCATTCATTGATGCAATCCGAGCCATATTCATACCCATACACCCTTCGGGATGCCCACAGCCAATAATGACATCTTCAATTTCAGACGGATCAAGTTCTGGATGCTCTTCTATAACTGCCTCCAAGACATGGGATGTGTAATCAACTGGCTCCGTTATATTGAAAGAACCTCGGTGCGCTTTTGTTAAACCTGTTCGTAAACTACCTACAATTACTGCTTCTCTTGCCATAAAATCCCCCTTTTCGACTAGCAGCTTCATAGTATGACACTTGCGAAAGGTCAACAATGACTATCAATAGACTAGCCTTTTAAAGCAGAATTTTTTGTATTATCCCAAGTAACTACCCGATCTGGAGTAAAAACAACCCAGCGACGAGTACGTCCGGACGCGGAGCCCGAGTGGCGTGGCGGCTTTCCATTTTCACTTGGGCTTGAATACTTTTCACCCATTTGTAAACGTGCCTCTTCAAGATATGGATCATTCATTTCTGCATCTACATCTTCAAGTACAATCGCGGTCCCTTGTAACATCGCACCCTGAAGCTCATGGTACAACTCATTACGATCTACTATGACCGTTGCATTTGGATTACGTCGTAAATTTCGAACCTTTTGACCTCGACAAAGTGTATACACTTTTCCATCAGCCCAACCATAGACAAGTGGTGTGACATTAATACGGCCACCAGGGCTAAAAGTAGCTATACGCATATGTACACAGGTCTTCATAAAATTATCAAGTTCGTCTGGGGTCATTGCTAATTCAGATGGCAAGGGCATAATCACACTCCGAAAAAATACTTCGCTAACCATACTTACTGCAAAGAAAACGATCTATATGCAGAATTGTTATAAGAACATTCCTTTAAAAACATGCTTGCTATCTCTACTAAGTCCCAGATACCCTAACCGTCAGAGATACTTTATAAATAAGGAAGTAAAAAATGGCAGATCCAACAAAAGACCATGAAATAGTTTCGTGGTATCCGCTAGACGATGATGTACGAGAGGAACTGCTTACAACAGCTAGGGAAGCTGTTCTAAATTGGACAACAAAAGATGGCTGGGCTGTGGGTGTTATGCACGGTTATTACTGGGGAAAAGGTTCGATCTGGATGACTGCCGCTTCACATCGACACCGAATGTCTGCATTGCGACGTGATCCTCGCTGTTCTGTAGTGATAACAAGTACCGGTACCCATTTAGGCCTCGGTAAAACACTTACAATTAAGGGCCGCTGCATCATGCATGAGGACCGAGAAACCAAAGATTGGTTCTATCATCAACTAGCATGGCGCCCCGGTGCAGATCCTGAACAAGCAGCAAATTTTGAGAAAATGCTCGACTCTCCTCTACGGGTTGTAATGGAAATAGTTCCAGAAAAATGGATAACCTTTGACGGAGCAAAAATGGCTAAGGATACCGCGGGAATACTGACTGATGAAGAGCGTGGACCAATGCTTTCAAGTGATGCTGAACGCCTGCCTACTGAGATGGCAAAAAGAGGAATTGACTAACTTCGTTGTTCCTCACCGACATCGTTTTCCACTTGTTGTCGAACCGCAAATAGACCAAGCTTTTCATACGAATCTTGATAACTACTGCCTAAACGCGCATTTCGTATTTTTTGCAATTCTTGTGTGAATGCGACCATTCGCACATGCGCATACTGATTCGTACTATGCCGAGGCAAAACATAGGTTTGCCGAAAATATTTATTTGAACTTCTACCATAAGGTGAGAATCCATCAAGGCGCTTCTCAAGTCTTTTAATTGCTATAACACAAATTATAGCAATTAAAAGGAGCAGTCCCCCAATGCCAAGTAGAAGAGCAAAAAATGTATCGGTATGAAAGGCGACAATCCCAGTAATTCCAAGTACTAATGACACACTACAGATCACAAATAGCAAAGAAACACAGGTTACAAAAAACACAGTTAAAGATCTCAAAACAAGCGGGCTTGAAAAAGTCATTAATGCCTTCCAATTGAGACAATGCTAACAAGCAAACCAAATCTTTGAAATAAAAAAGTTAAGCCCTATATCAAACTGGGGAAAAAAGCTTGATCAATTACCATAGCTCCAAAAAGAAGCGATAAGTAAATAGTCGAATATCTAAACATCCCTCGAGCACCCTGTGAACCAGCTTCACGAGTCAAGCGAAGTGATATCAGCAAAAAACCCACTCCAGTAACAAAAGCCACAATTAAATAAAACCAACCCATTGAAGCTACAAAAGTAAAGAGAATCGATGTAAGCAATGTCAGTGAAGACCACAAAACCATTTGCTTTTTCGTCAACTCAGAGCCAATAACATTAGGTGCCATAGGTATCTTTGCCGCAGCATAATCACGTATTAATCCTAAAGAAAGTGCCCAAAAATGTGGTGGCTGCCAACAAAAAACAATCAAAAATAAAAGTATGCCTGTTGGATTAATTCCATTAGTTACAGCAGTCCAGCCTATCAATACCGGCAACGAACCCGCCACGCCACCTAGAACAGTGTTATGTACGGTTTTCCTTTTCAAAAATAAACTGTATACGATGCCGTAATAAAAAAACGCAAACAAAGCCAATGCCATCGAGAGCGGATTTACCATCCACCAAAACCATACCCCGGAAATAATCCCTAACACCAAACCATAAATAACTGCATTACGCGGTTTAATTGCACCTCGAGGTATTGGACGGGATTTAGTACGGTCCATAAGAGCATCGATTTCAGCATCTGCTGCCATATTTAACGCTGCTGCACCACCTGCAGAAAGAATTAGACCAAAAAAAGCTGAACTAACAAGACCCCAACCAGGCCACCCTTCTTCAGCAAGTACCATCGCTGGCAGGGTAGTAACAAGCAGTAACGAAATTATGGATGGCTTCATTAGAGTTAGATAATCAAAAACAAGCCTTAAAAAAGCCTTTAATCTAGATGCGTGGTCTGAATTATCTGAAACTAAATAAGTCATTTAGAAATTGTTATCTCTCGATTTTCGTAAAGTGCTAAAACACCTGTTGCACACAACAATGCCCAAACTGATGCTGAAAAAACTAGATGGAGTACCCGAGCCCACTCATCCCACTCTGTCCAAACATTTAAAGCACCAACAAAAATTTGTACAACAAAAAGACTGGCTGCAAAAATCGCGAGGATTCTTAATCTCATATCTGGACTAGGCAAACGACTTATTGTCATGTGCAAATAGCCAAGTGTAAAGAATGGTATCAAAACAGAAAAACGATGAATCCAGTGGATACTTTGTAACCGCCCTCCAGTAACAAACGGTGTCATAGCTTCTTTACAGTCTGGCCATGTTGTACATGCAAATCCTGCATCTGTGGCAACAGCATAGGTACCAATTGCCATCACACCTGCAACTGAAAATGCGCAGATCCAAGCAGCTCGCACAACTCTACTTCTTTGAACCGTAAAAGTTCGAATTCTGTTTGTTCCCAACCACGCATATGTTGTAATAATCGATAAAACAGCTACCAAAACTAATGCAGTAAACAGATGGAATGCAACAAGCTCTGGCGGTAGTTCCGATTCGACGGTACGCCTACCTAATTCGGCCTGTATCAGCAGTAGAGGTATTGTCAAAATCGATAACTTAACTAACACACCGTCTTTTCTTCTGAATAAACAGGTGATTACGGCTTGGCCAATAATTAAAAGTCCTGTAAGCGCAGCAAAAGTTCTATGCGACCATTCAATAATCGCTGTCTTTTCTGCGGGTGGTAAAACCTGACCGTAACAAAGAGGCCAATCAGGACAGCCTAAACCAGATTCAGTAGTACGAACGATCGAACCAATTGTGATCAGAGTCAGGGTCACAACGACCGTCACAATTGTCAGATAATTATAACTACTTAATTTCAAGGTACTCATTTATCAATAACACTCTGGTCTGGGAATTTTATCCCTTTAGCGTCTTAGAATATTGTTATTGGACACAAATGATCCTCTCGCCAATATGAAATAGGTTTATTAAATGCAAAAAATAAAGTCGACCAATAATTTTCAAGAATCAAATGAGTGGGTTTCAGCCTCAGCCACCCAAAATTATGTTCTTAACAACCCGCTTATTGATTGGCTTGATTTATACGGTAAAGAAAATGGATTTGTAAAAGACCAAATCGACAAGAGAATTGACTTTCAAGTCGCCTTTTCAGAGCAAGAAAAAAAATTTGAAAGTGCAGTACTACAACACTTAGAGACTCTTGCCAAAGTAATCAAAATTGGATCTCCTAACACAAAGAAAGATGAGAGTTCGGTAATACAAGCAACCCGTACAGCTGTGCGAGAAGGAGCAGAAATTATTTTTCAAGGTTTGCTTGCCGACCCAGATTCAAAAACCTATGGATCTCCGGATTTTTTGTTCCGCTCAGATATACTCGCCAGAATATTTCCTTCCACCATTTCAAAAAGAGAAGCGAATTATGCTGCGCCAGGTTTACCAAAATCAAAATGGCATTACTTAGTGGTAAACACCAAATTTATTACTCTAGAAGTCCGTAGTGATGGAACTCTAAGTCATAGCCAAAATTTTAAAGCATTGAAAGTACAAGCATTTATTTCTAATCAAGCATTAGGGAAAATTCAAGGTTATGCACCCTCATCTGCTTTTTTACTCGGACGAGGGTGGAAACGGAGATCCTCAAGGAAAGAACTCTCGAGTTTCAATGCAATGGACAAACTGGGACGCATAATTATTGACCAAGAAACTGATGAAGGGAAAGAACTTGCGGCCCTAGCAAGTGATGCAACTACTTGGATCCGGCGTCTCTGTAAAGATGGAAAAATGTGGAGTGTCCAGCCAACGCCATCTACAGAAGAACTTAGGGTAAACGCAAAGGCTTCACAGCATTATTGGTCAAAAGCAGTGAAAAAAATTCTAGAGCAAACAGAAGACCTAACCACTCTTTTTCGAGTAAGTGCAAAAAATCGTTCCCTAGCCAATAGTAGAGGAATAGAAAGATGGAGCGATCCATTAGTTAATGCTGAAAATGTTGGGATTTCTGGTGATGTTCAAGTACCGAGATTCAATGCATTGTTAGATATCAACCGAGATCAGTCTGTAAAATCTGTGAACCCAGAACAAATCCTAGCTAATCGATCCATGTGGCACGAAGAACCTAAACTTGAATTCTATGTTGATTTCGAAATCATTAACACACTTAATTTAAATTTTTCGACTTTCCCCAACATCATAGGAAACGAACTTATTTTTATGATTGGTTGCGGACATTTGGAGAATGGAAACTGGCAATTTAAAAGCTTTATTGCAGACCGATTAACGGAAGCTGCTGAAGGCAATATGATCGACAAGTGGTTTCGCCATATGAACAAAACATATGAACGTATTAAACCAGAAGCAAACCCACAAATTATCCATTGGTCTTCTGCTGAGGTTAATTGGCTTGATACCGGAGCCAATTCAGCAAGAAAACGACACCTCGGCTACAGTTGGCCTCAGCTAAAATGGTTTGATTTCCTCGAATTGGTTATCAAAGCTGAGCCTGTCGCGATCAGGGGATCGCACAATTTTGGATTGAAATCAGTTACAAAAGCTCTTAATAACTTACATCTAATAAACCTAGATTGGCCTGAAGAGCCGACTGATGGTCTTGGAGCAATGGTTGCAGCTTGGTCATGTGAGCAAGAGGCTCAAAAAAAACAATGTAACCTAGCCGACTTAAAGCTCATGGAAGAAATCAAGACATATAACGAAGTTGACTGCTTAGCCATGAAAGAAATTGTCTTCTACTTACGAAAAAACCATTAATTATGAAAAGAAAAGTAGCTCTCTTCTACTACAATTAATTTCCTTTAAGCTGTAAAAAAATCTGCTCGGGGTGTTCCTGTTGGATCATACACAGGTTCCTCTAAATCCACTCGAAACTTTGAAATTTCCGAACCGGTAGTCCCACAAGCGCCCAAGTGAGCCCCCATATCTTTATAGGGTGCTTCGGCAAAATGGAATGCTAGAGAATCCTCATCATCCCATAATTCATAAACCCAGATACGATTTGGAACCTGAACGTCTGCAGTCCATGTATAAGCACGACAACCTGGTTCTGCTAACGCTGCATCGATATAAGGTTTTGCATCTATAAGTCCCTGATCTCGCTTAATTGGATCAAGTTCAATCCAGCCTGCAATTACAATCATTTTTTACTCCCTTGGATCATTCTAGAAAAAATATTATCTTCACACCTTTTCTTCGTCTTTACAATTTAAACAATGTGGAACATTTTCACCATTTGGAGCTACACTCGGAACTTCCCTAGTGCAATTTGTTTCATCCGATTCATTGCCAGCACATAGTTTATAAGTAATTCCATTAAATAAATCTCGTGCAACTAAAGCCCATAGCCAACCAGCTAAACAAAGAGGTTGTAAATTCCACACAACCATTGACATCTCAGTGTTTTGAGAAATATCTAAACTTGTATATTTCCTTAACTTTTGTGCAACTAAGCCTGTTGCTTCGGTTATATCATCACCGACTACTTTGCAAAGATTTTGTCTTAATTCTTCTGCTTTTTTATCTTTTGCTACGACAGCTGCTTCAATCGATCTTCTAGCAAAAATCTGTACACTCATAGTTTCAACTTGAGTCATTGAATGAAGGGTGTTCGCCTCATTTTGTATTAATTCTATTTCACGCAGTGCTCCTACTACGTAGGCAATTTCTCCGAATTCCGTAAACCAATCTTTTAATGTCGGCTTTTTAGATGAAGACGTAACCAATTCTCCATATTCACGAATAAAATCAACCACAAATTCACTGAACCTGGCAATCTTTACATCCTCACTCAAATCAGAAAAACTATCACTTATTCTTCTATGAAGATCCCAACATTCCAAAACCCAAGGATCGAAAAGGTCACCCGATATCTTCTCAATGTACAAATGCTGTTTCCAGAATTGGTCTTCCACTGAATTCTCGAGGTGTAAAAGATTCGTAACCGCCCAGCCTGAGGTAGAAAGCCTGGTATCTGATCGTGCTACTTTCGCTTTACGTAAAAGATCTTTATCGCTACCCACAGCAGGAACAAATTCAACTAAAGAAAAGCGATCTTGCCGAAACCCTTCAACTATCTCCACACGCATACAATAGTCTTGCTTATTAAGATGATCTTGAAAAGTAGCTGCAATATACGTTATTTTTAAATAATATTTAAAAATAACGTATATATATTACTTGTGCTGCCTAGATAAACCGAGTAGTTTCCAGACATGGTTAGATACGACGATCTTTTTCACCTAGGGATTATTGTCCCCGATATTCAAAAAGGCATGCAAGACCTCTCAAATCGCTTCGGTGTCACTTGGCCAAGAAAACCACGTATTTCACAAACCCTAATACGCACAAAAAATGGTACCTCCCCCATTACAATCAGCGGTGTGTATTCTACCGAAGGGCCGCCATGGTTTGAGGTTTTCGAAGCTGTCCCAGGAAGCCTTTGGTCAACACAAGCTTCAAATATTCACCATATGGGTTTTTTCGTAGATAGCATAGACGACGAAATTGAACGCCTCGTTGCAGAAGGAAACGAACTTGAAATGGAAGCAGTCGATGCAAATGGGAATCGCATCAGCGGCTGCTACCTAAATACAGACCTCAATATAAGATTAGAAATAGTTGATGCATCGATAAGAGAAAGTTTAATAGAAAGGATCAAAAGCCCTTAGGGTAGTACTAGTAAAATTTGGATGCTTTTATGAAACAGGAACTTTTTGATCAGATAGAAGTTTTAAAGGGGAAAACTCCAGCTGAGCGTATACACGATATGTACGACCTGTTACAAGAGGCAGGTGATGAGGCTCAAAAAATTAGACACCTGCCTGAATGGGCAGCTAAAGAAATGGTCGATGCCGGACTTTATCGATTTGCTCTTCCCTCCGAATTAGCGGGGGAAGACCTCCGTGCACGTGATCAAATTGAGGCAGTTGAAGCCGCTTCGGCAATCGATGGTTCAGTCGGTTGGTGTATTCAAATTAATTCTGAAATTAATGCGATTGCACTTCGTCACATAGATCGAAAATTAGCAGAAAAAGTTTTTGGCGATTGGCATGTCATTATTTCCTCGGGTGGCGGCCCACCCAATGGTCCAAATCCAGGAAAGAAAGCAACGAAAGAAAAAAATGGATGGAACATAACCTATCAAGGATCCTTTGCAAGTGGCTGCCATAATGCAACTTGGGACTTTGTCTATGATCACAATCTTGGCTGGGAAAACTCACCCACTGGGGCTGCTGAGGCCGCATGGCTGGTGCCAAAAGCTGAATTTGAAATCATTGATACGTGGGATATGGCTGGATTAAGGGGTTCTGGCAGTCATGATGTACGTATGGAGAACCTCCACATCCCTTCTGAACACACCGTTCCATATAACTGGAAGGAACAAGAGATCTTGTGGGAAAATCCAACCTATCGTAATCCATGCCATGCGTACTACAACAAGGCAGCAGTTGCTCTGGGTGTTGCCCGGGGAACGATGGATGAATTCGTAAAACTTGCAACTCATAAGACCCCTTGGGGCTCAGGTACTCTGCTAAAAGATCAACCAGAAGCCTATATGCGTCTTGCGGAAAGCGAAGCAAATTGGATGGCAGCCCGTGCTTTCCTAATCGAAAGCCAAGAAGCTATCGAAGAAGATTTAGGACCATTATCAGATAAAAAAGAGAACGCAAACTTTGAAATTCAGCGCCGTGGATTTTTGGCGTCAACACATGCTGCGCAAGCCTGCCGTCATATTGTTGATACTATCCACAATACTTCTGGAACAACTGCCAGTCGTATGAACCATCCACTAGAACGCAAGTTACGTGATGCACACCAAGCAGCATCGCACGCTCTAATTAGTTGGCGACAATATGGCAACTGGGGAAAAACTTTTTTGGGTGGCGAACCCCCTGGATTCGGACTCAATCCCCTAAAAGCCAAAAACAAACCTGCAATAAAATAACACGAACCAATTGAAAGCATGTTTAATCCAAAATAATGATCATTTTGACAGGAAGGGTAGAGCAAACGATTTCTAATAAGCTAGCCCAAGCAGTACATTTAGAAAATGAAGCGAACACACTATTTTCGGAAGCAAGCCGCTTAGAAAAAGAAATTGATCGATACCGACCAATTGGCGCCACATATCCGTTCGACGAAAAATATGCGGAGGCAAAAGAAATGAAAATATTAGGCAACGACAAGCGATCAGAGGCACAAACGATTCGTTTAACTATTACTAAAATACGAAACAATTTGGTACATGAATTACAAAAGTATGTTCACGAAACAAACACTAGTCCTGGTTGCCAGACTTTCGTAGTAACACCCGATAATTTTCACGAAGATCGTATATGGATATATGGTCTTTGGCAGAATGAACTAACTCTTGAAAATTATCTAGCTGGCCCTTTTCTTAAAATGAAACAGTACCTTAAGAAAAATGGATTTCAAAAAATAGAAATTTCAAAAGTACCCTCAAATTTGCAAGCACCTACATCACACTAAATCATAAATTCGAAGAGGCCTTTTTTCTACTCGCACGTTTTTGACAAGTCCCAGAACAATGCAAGATCATTTTTCCGGATGGAGTCAAGTTAGGAAGTTCGCGACCACAAATTTCAAAACCGGAGCATTTTGTGTAAGTTATATTTTCTACTACATCACGGCATATTAACGCCCAAACCCAACCTGCTAAAGAGGTTGGCCTTAAAGCCATAGTTCGATTACTTGACGTCTTTAACCTCTTTACAAAATCAACCGTAGTGTACTGCTGCAGTTTTAAACTAATAAGTGAATTGGAAACTTGAGAACTTTTATAAGAAAAAAAGGGCATTGCTTCTTGTACCTCTGCATCTAACAAAACCTGACCATCACCATCATCTATTAATTGAATCGCCCTTGAGATATCACGCCACTCTACCAAAAACTTAGAACCTACTACAGCAGCATCAATTATAGACTTTTCTGAACCAACTCTAGAAAAGCTTGAATTTATTTCTTCAGAATTAAATAAATCACCGTATAACTTGTTGAAATTTCTCATTCTTGTAGAAACCTCTTTTGTCGTTAGGTGTACTGGCAATTCACGATACCAACCAGCAATACGCCTATGAAAATCCCAATTTTGACTTTCCCACGGATCAAAATATTCACTATCAGGTATAGATTGCCTAAAACCACGAACAATAAAAACCATGCATCACCAAAAATAGTCTGAGTTTAAAGTACTTTAAACTCAGACTATTTAATTAAATAGCTTTTGTCGAGCAACTCAACAAAAGCCACAGCTACTCAATACTCAACCATTCGTTATAAAGGTTATGGAAATGGCGCACCTTTGACTCTGCATATGAAGAGAGAAAAATAGTAGGTTGTGCTTTAGCCTTCACACCTTTTTGAATCTTTGGCAAATTATACGTGTCTTGGTTTAAAACTCTTGCAAGTTCACCCATTTCTTCAGCATCTGTAAATGGCTCATCTGGACCCAGCCAATGAATCGGCACTGGTGGTGGTTTCGGCTGTCCTTCAGGCCAAGGCACCAGGTACATAACTTCCATAATACTCATTGCAGGATCATCACCATATGGACGGAATCTATACACAATCCGACTAAAAGCACCCCACGGATGAAAATTAGGGAACAGGTTATTGAAATATCCATCAACTAATTCTGCATCACAGAATTCATCTGCCTTACCACCCATGACAGGCCGCAATGCTTCTCTAATGTTATCTGCTCCAGCCTTCCTACCGGCAAAAATTTCTTCCAATGGAGGATAAATAGCACGCTGAGGACTAGTTCCACCTGAACCAGTTGTCGTAGCGCGACACCAATTGCCAAAAGCGTCATAACTCATATTCGAACCATCACCACCACCAACCATCGATTGTGGATGAGTCGCCATTACGTGATAGCCCTCACAAAAGGCTTCCTGGGTCAACTTCCAGTTAGCACGAACAATCTTTGCCACATGACTAACTTTGACACGATCCTCGAAATGCCAACGTTCATAATGCTCTGGCATTGATCCTAAAAAGTCCTCCAACGGCTCACAGTCTGGATCAGGATTTATGAAAACGAAACCACCCCATGTTCCAACCTGAGCTTCAACTAAATGAGCAGCTTCTTCACGAACCTCTGGGAAATCCCATTCAGAAGGGATTTCACGCAGTTGGCCATCTATTTCCCAAGACCAACCATGGAACGGACAACGGAATTCTGTTGCACACTTGCCGTCGTATTCACGAAGCTGACGACCCCTATGCAAACAAACATTGTTATAAGCCTTAAACGTGGTCTCATCTACACGAACAACGATGAACGACAAATGAGCGATATCATAGACAATATAGTCACCAACCTCAGGGATATCATCTTCACGACACGCAAATTGCCAAACACGTTTCCATAACTTCTCCACCTCAAGATCATGGAATTCCTGGGAATAGAATCTGTCGGTCGAAACTTTCATAACTCCACCTGGCAAAGGTGAATCTTCTTTTAATGTGTCTGGAACCAACTCAGGACGGCTGTCTCCCGCAACAAGTTCCTGAAACGTAGGGCCAGCTGACCGCATTCCATTTTCTGTCATTCGACCTGGATCACCTACATACTTCGCAACTTGAGGCTGGCCTTCATTTCTGAACATGACCCTTCCTGTTGCAGTACGTCTAGGATCACGTACTGTTCCGTGATAGCTATCATTAGCTTTGTCCCCAGCTTCTTTTGCAGCTTCTTCTAAGGTAGAAGCCAATTGAGGTCCGCCTATAAACTGTAAAAAGTGTAGATCTGGAGTCAATATGTCACCTTCAACCCAACCAGTCTCCCAATGGAAAACACCTGCCGAATCATCTTTGGTAATCTTTACCAGGCCATCACCTAGTTCTTCATAAAGAGCCCCACTAATTGGATGTGTATCTGAACGCATTGCCAACCTCCGAACATAATTGCTAGTCAAGATATCTTAAGAGAAACATTTTTATTTGTCGTTAAAATTTCTTATAAATCCGGCCAAACATCAGACCATGGCCGCAAATTTTCATAATCATGAGAAGCTCGTAAAACAATATCATCCCGGAAGCGCGGACCAACAATCTGTAAACCACAAGGCAATCCAGTATCGCTAAATCCTGCTCGCACAGATGCAGCTGGGTGTCCAGTAAAATTAAATGGGTATGTAAAAGCTATCGCGTTAAACCGCTCTCCATCCAATTCTGTTGGAATTGGGCCTTCTGCGAGAAATGCTTCCGTAGGCAAGGTAGGCGTGAGTAGAAGATCATAATTTTCGAACAATTGGCTCGTCCATGCTATAAGTTCACCTCTCAATTGCAAAAAATTCGCAAAGTCATCCGGACCTACATCCAGTGCCCGATCGAGTGCTTTTGTATATCGATCTGTAAACAAGTCGTGGTTTTTCCCGTAATTCTCCCATTCCAAACCTAATGATTGGAAGGCTGAAACACGACCCCACCAACCACCCATTTCAGGAATAACATCTGAAGTTTCCTCAACCTCATGGCCAAGATCGGAAAACACTTCAAGTGCACGATAAAACTCTCTTCGAACATCACTCTGAAGACGAGTTACTCCAAGTGTTTCATTGAAAGCAATTTTTAAAGGAGGAAGCGATTCTTTTAAGGAATTTTCATAAGAGAAATTGTGTGCTGGTAAACTGGTCGGGTCCGCATTATGCGGACCCGCAACTATATCCAAATATCGGGCAGCGTCTTTGACCGATCTTGTCAATGGCCCGTAGCAGGATATAGCAAGCCATGGGTGCCGAGCACGTGGACCTATAGGAACTCGGCCTTGTGAAGGCTTTAAACCATATAAGCCGCTATAACACGCCGGTATCCGAATGCTTCCACCACCGTCAGTTGCAGTCGCCAGTGGAAGCATAGCTGAAGCCAGAGCAGCCGCAGAGCCACCACTCGAACCGCCAGGTGTTTTTGTCTCATCCCACGGATTACGAGTCGGCCCAAAAAGATCATTATCCGTAAATGGGATATGCCCAAATTCTGGAGTATTTGTTTTACCTACCAGAATTGCACCAGAACGCTTTATTCTCTCGACTAAAACATCATCAAAATCAACAATGTTATCTCGATATAAACGTGACCCCTTTGTCGTAGCAAAACCTTTAGCATTTTCAAGGTCTTTTACAGCAAAGGGTAGACCACCAAACGGACCTAGATCATGGCCATGAGCGATCTGCTCCGTCTGTCGACTCGCTTCTTTAAGCGCCATTTCCTCATCCATCGCTACAATTGCATTAAATCTTGGATTTAAATCCTTAATTCGCTCAAGTGTCCATTCCATCAATTCAGTAGGGGAAATCTCTTTCGAACGAATTAAATCCGCAATTTCTATTGCTGAAGAAAAATAATTGAAAGACAGAGGCATGGTTACCCTCCCTGCAAATTAATGCGCAGTTCAAGGCAATCACCATCTTGAAGAGGTGTTGTTAGCCGTCCTTGCTGATCATTAATCACAGGCAAAATAGCATCTGCATCTTTTTCATCAAAACCTTCATCTTGAAGAATTTCCATAGCCGTCAAACCTTCATGCCAAACAACCTCAAAATTCTCACGTTTCGACAATGACAAGTTTTGTAACGTTGGGAATAAGCGTACTTCAATAGACATTGCACCATTCTACCGAGGTGCTGATAAAAAATCCTAAAGTACTCTATCGGGCCTTAAGCGAGAAAGCCTCCGCCAAAAGTTCATAAGACCGAAGCCGAGACTCAAAATCATGGGTAATAGTAACTATGACAAATTCATTTGTACCGTACTCTTCACCAATTTCAAGAAGTTGTGCTTTTACTTCGGCCGGATCTCCATAAATAGAACGTCCCTTCATCTCTTCAAGAGCTTCTAATTCAGCATCACTGTAATCAAAAGCCTGCGCTTCTTCTACCGTAGGTATTCCACCCGATGAAACACGACCCATAAGCCTCCACCCCCAACGACTCCAAGATAATCGCTCAGCTTCTTCATGAGTTTCAGCACACAGGACCGAAACACCTATCGATGTTCGAGGGGTGTTAGAAACAGGTGAAGGGGAAAAAAGTTTTCTATATGCATCAAAGGATGACCTGGCACTATGAGGATTAATGAAATAAGCATGACAAAAATTCCAGCCAAGTTCAGCCGCATATTCAGCTCCAACATCAGATGAACCCAGAATCCATAAATCGGGAATAGTTTCTCCTAATGGTTGTGCACGAATACCATGAAACCTGTGCTCTTTTGGAAAATCACCGGATAAAAAGCCGTACAAATTCATTAAATGTTCCGGAAAATTCTGCAAATTAGAAGGGTTCCCAGACGGGGCTAGTGCACGTGCAGTGCGAGCATCACTGCCTGGTGCACGACCCACGCCCAAATCAATACGGCCAGGATATAAAGTTGCAAGTAGGTTAAAGGACTCCGCTACTTTTAAGGGACTGTAATGACTAAGCATTACTCCGCCAGATCCAACACGAATACCTTTTGTATTAGCAGCAATATGCCCAATTAGGACCTCCGGAGCCGTAGAAGCAAGACCCGTCATATTATGGTGCTCTGCTACCCAATATCGTGTGTAACCCAGTCGATCTGCCGCCTGAGCAAGCAGTAGAGATTCTTGGACAGCTTCTTGAGCAGTCCCACCCGATCTCACTGGAGATTGATCTAGAACACTAAGTGAGACTTGCTGGACACCCAACATTACTTCTCCAAATCCTTTCTAGTCGTAGAAGTAGCATCATCGAAATCGACTTCAGCATGAGTTAGCACCTCTGCTTCCGAGCGGGAAAGTTTCCCCTTTGCAATTAACTCTTCAGCCTGAACATGGGAAAGAGCTGCTTCACCTTTAAATTCCAGTCGCAAATTTCTGAACCTTGGGACCAAAAGAAAAGTGAGGACAATTACCGAAACAAGTATTAGAGAAGAAACAGTAAATGTTGCTGGAGTTCCAAATTCGTCAGCGGCAAAGCCTAAAGGGATCACTCCTAACGGCATTACGCCAAATGACATCATCGTAAAAGAATTTACCCGACCACGCATTTCACCTGGGGAAAGCGCCTGAATGACAGTGTTGTTAGATGCCATGAACATCATTTGCCCAATATTAGAACCTGCAAAAAACAAGAAGGAAAACAGAAACACATCTGTACGCGCAAAGGCAAAAATAAAGGCGGCCATAATCAAACCGCTTACAAACATCAGCCGACCTTTAGATGGGAATTTATCAAATGTTGCAGCAAAAATAGCTCCAATAACTCCACCTATACCCCCCGCAGCCATAAGGAAACCATAGGCACGACCATCAGACATATCCAACACTTCACTAGAATGAACCTGAAGAAGAGTTTGCAAAGGAAATGCAAAGAAAGGCATTACCATTCCAGCAACTAAAAGAAGAGCAATTGTGGGCGTAGAACGAATAAAACGAAAACCTCCACGCATACTTTCTATAGTACTTTCAATCTTCTTCGAACCAATAAGGCCATGAGAGGGCAAACGAAATTCTGAAATGATTGCAAAAATAAAGCAAAAAGTCGTTATCACAAAAACCCATCCCACACCTATTGGAGCAATGAGTAATCCTCCAATTGCTGGTGCAATAATTCTAGTAAGATTCTGGCTACCCATCTGCAAAGAAACAGCATTCATTAGACGGTGCTGAGGCACTAACAAGGGCACGAGTGCTTGTCTTGCAGGGCCATTTAACGAAAAAATTGCCCCTGACGCGAACGAAAGGAAAAAAAGGTACTCGTAAGTCATCCAGCCAAAAAAGACCATTAGAGTAGTAACCACACTAACCACAGCTGATGCAGATTGAGTAACAATTAATAGTGTGCGCTTATTGAATCTGTCTGCGATAACTCCACCAAAAGGAGTTATGGTGAGGAAAGGTAATGCGATAGGCAAAGTCAATAATGTCGTCGATAATGCAGATTGAGTTAATTCCCAAGCAAGAAAATACCGGAGAATAAATTGCATTTGCATACCAGTGAAAAAGGCAGAATTTCCTGATAAAAACCAAACGAATTCACGTTCACGTAACGATGCAAACGTATCACTAATTCTATTTTCTAAAACCCGCGGAAGATACATATGTAAAACAAGCGCCTAAATGCTGGCAAATACAGTCTAACGTAGAATTAGCTTTTACCCTCAGAATCTTGATCACGTCCAAACATTTGCAACGCAATCCTAGTTGCTGAGCCTTTATCCCCAGGCTCTATTTCTCCATCAAGCACCATCTCACTTAAACGATCTTTGACACGTCCTATCCAAAAGCCTGGTTTACGACCACAAATTTCCATCAACTCATGACCATCAAGAGGGCTTTCAGCACGTAATGCAGCGGAATCTTCTTCTTCGATGCGCTGACAGGCAATTTCTAGACCATCATGATATTCATCGTCATCATAAGTGTGACTGGCATTGTCAGCTCGTTTAAGTGCAACCATATCGCGCCAATGGCCATCCAAACGATTCATGAAACGACGTACGAGACGGGCATCATTCAGTGTTGGTCGATCCATATGTCTACGTACCAGGAGGCTGATCGTATTTATATCTTGCTTACTTAACCGAAGACGTTGAGTAAGCTCTTCAGTCAATTCTGCTCCAACAATCTCATGGCGATAAAAACCCCATTCCCCATTCTTTTTAACATGTCTAACACTAGGCTTTCCAAGATCATGCATTAATGCAACCCATCTACGTAAACGCCGATTTTCTTGGCAATCAATCGAGGCAACAGTTGCAACAGTGTGACCCCAAACATCGAACTGGTGAAATCTGTTCTGCTCACAATCAGGCATCCCAGCTAACTCGGGCAAAATAATAGGTAGAGCACCAATTGCAGAAAGCAAATTAAGACCTTGTTCCGGGTAACTTCCTACCAATAAACGTTCTAACTCAGCGGTAATGCGCTCTTGTGAAAGTGATCGAAGTGACTCAACTGTTGATGTCATCCCCGCTTGGGTTGTTGGTTCCAAAGCAAAACCTAATTCACTTACAAACCGTACACCACGAAGAATACGCAGTGGATCTTCCTGGTACCTCTCTTTGGGTTCCCCTACTGTACGTATAATTTTCTTTGAAAGATCCGCTAAGCCATCAAAGGGGTCAAGCCGCTCACCCGTAATTGTATTTTCAGCAATAGCATTTATCGTAAAGTCTCGTCGCGCCAGATCTTCATGAATTGTATGCCCGAAGGAAACATCAGGATGACGATCACCAGGGCAATAACTTTCACCTCGAAAAGTAGTGACCTCACACCATCCTTCGTCAGTTTCTATACCAATTGTTCCAAAGCGTTTCCCTATAGTTACAGTACGTGCTCTGAAACTTTCACAAATTGTAATTATAGAATCTGGTAAGGCTGAGGTAGCATAATCGTAGTCTCTTCGATCAACCGAAACACCCCTTAAGTTATCTCGCACAGCTCCACCTACAAGCCACAATTCATAGCCAGCATTTTCAAAAGCGGTGATTAAATCTTTTCTACTAGGAGCCATGTATAAAGTGTAGCTGAATTAATCGCCGAGCTAACCACCAAACAGGCACCGCTTATTTAAATAAGTTAAAAAAACATCTTTGCAGTAAAGGTATTAACCGGTGAAACGATTACGAAAACGATCAAAAAGAAATTGAATAAACCAAAACAAGGTCCCAAATAGCATCGCCCTCATCAAATAAATTCCCGAACCTTACTCATTACCTAGTCTGGAACAACCTGTTCGGTATCGTCCTCACCTAACCTAACCGCATAACCAGGACAATTACTTCTGGCCCATGTTGCATCATCATGCGCATCACCTTCAGGGTCTGCATTTAACACTTCAGGAAAAGAATCATCTTTCTCTTTAAAAAGTTCTGGAAAATCCCTATAGCAATTGCCTGTTTTGATGCAGCGATTGTAATTAATCCATAAAGACACTATGTGCTCCTAAGTCTTTTTAAGGTTCGTATCTGGCAAGAATTAGACAAGAATTCTGCCCTCCAAAACCAAAACTATTTTTTAGCGCCACCCTAACATCCTTTTTCCGTACACCTTCAGGAACATAGTCAAGATCGCAGGCCGGATCTGGATTCTCTAAATTGATTGTAGGATGAATTAAGCCTTCAACAATCGTTTTGACCGTGGCTACGGTTTCCATGCCCCCACTAGCACCAAGACCATGACCAATCAAGCTTTTGGTTGCGCTAATTGCGAGTTTATATGCATCTTGTCCAAAAACATCTTTTAACGCGTTTGTCTCTGCACTATCGCCTACTTGCGTACTTGTGGCATGAGCATTTACGTAATCGACATCCCCTGGAGCTATACCGCTATCAGCCAACGCTTGGTTAATCGCTCTTGACGCACCGTTTCCATCCTCTGGCGGTGCCACAACATGAAATGCATCAGAGGTACAACCAAAGCCAGCAAGTTCGGCATATATCCTTGCTCCACGTGCATGGGCATACTCCTCACTTTCAAGAACAAGAAGGCCTGCTCCTTCACAAGGCACAAAACCATCTCGATTTGCATCAAATGGCCGACTAGCGGCCGAAGGTTCACCTGTACTACTTGTAAGCGCTTTCATAGTACAAAAGCCAGCAAGACCTAATGCGCTTATTCCTGCTTCAGATCCTCCACCCAGCATGACATCGGCTCGTCCCATTCGAATCTGTAAAGCAGCTTCACCAATTGCTTGCGTCCCTGCCGCACAAGCAGTAGAAAAGGTTCCGTTATAACCACGTAAACCATACTGCATAGCTACTTGAGCACCCGCCATGTTTCCCAAATGCTTCGAAAAAAAGAACGGGTCAATACGCATACCACCGCGTTCAAAAAGGGTTTCGCATGCCTCTTCTATCCCTGGAAAACCACCACCACCACATCCCGTCACGATACCTATTCGATCTCGATCTGCAGCATCTAAGTCAATTCCAGAATCCACCAATGCTTCATTCGCGGCAACAACTAATAATTGGGAAAATCGCGCCATTCTCCGAGCCTGCTTACGGCCAATTATGTCATTTGGATCAAAATCTTGAATCTCACCCGCAAATTTACAAGGGTAATCAGTTGTATCGAAATTCGTTATGTTTTTTATTCCTGATTTCCCCGTAATGAGACTCTCCCAGAAGGAGTCAACATCTAGGCCTGCCGGAGTAACCGCACCTAATCCCGTAATCACAACCCTTTTTCTTGCTCTTAAAAGTTCATTCATTCATCACATAACCTGCAATACATTGTAGCCTATACATCATCGGCGAATAAGGTTTTATAGAATAATAAAAGTCGAAATCTGAATTGAAGAAAATACCTGAATGACGGAACTTGATTTCCCACCCCATATTGCCATGAAACGACGAGATGGCCGTTTCTCTGTTATCTTGCACCGCTCAATCGCGCTTCTTGATAAAGAACATATAGAAATTAAAAACGCGCGCAGTACAATTTATATACCACTACTAGGAATTCTCACATCCAGTGGGGCAGGGGCATTAATAGCTGTGCAAGCAGGAAATTTACCTCTCTGGTCCTTAATAACTCTCTTGCTTTTTTCAATATTTGTTTTCCCAACTTCAGTTATGGGAATTGTCTCGTCTTTAATAGGTTCCGACGTTGTAATTGATAAGCGAAAGGGCTCAATTACTTGGCAACAAGGCTATCTCGGACTTGGACTTGGGACACGTGAGCTTGTTCCATTCCCAAAAGTTGAAAAAATAGAAATTACAATTGAGGGTGACAAGCCTGAAAGATGGCGAGAGGAGGCAGACAATATAAGACAATTCTCGCTCGAATTAATTAAGACAAACGGGCGTAGATTGATATTAGCCCAAGTACCCGTCATTGCCAGCAAACAAGTTGACGGGATGGATAGAACATTCGCAGTTGGAAAAGTAATCGCAGATGCGATACAGGTCCCCATCTCAATCCCCTCAGACTGGGAATTGATCGAATTAGACATAGATACTGAACATGAGGAAATAAAAGACCCCGCTTTAAAAATCCTAATGGATGCCACTACTATTGCTGTAGTTGGTTTAGACTCCCGAACCGAACGAAGTGCATACCAGGTAGCAAAATACTTACAAGACCAGCAGTACCGTATTATCCCTGTACCAACAAAGAGATCAGAAAAAGAAGTCTTGGGAGAGAAAGCCTGGGAAAGTCTGAAGGATATTCCGCTAGAAGTTGATGTAGTTAATCTTTTTGTACGTTCGGAACAAACTACCCCTTTTATTCAAGAAGCCATAGAAATCGGAGCAAAAGCAATTTGGCTACAATTAGACATATACAATGAACCAGAGCTTGCTCAAGCACGAAAAGTTGGAATAGCAACTACAGAAAATCGTTGCACAAAAATTGAACATCAACTTGCATCGGTGAATAAAAATAAACTCAAGGAAATCTAATTACACATACTTCTAATGAGGTATGCTAATGAGGCTTATAAAAGACTCTGCTAGGGAGAGGGCACATCGTACTGAACGATACAGACCATCCAAAAGAATCCTGCGGGGTTTTTGGTGTTTATGGACCTGGTGAGGACGTTGCACGACTAACCTTTTACGGCCTTTATGCATTACAACACCGTGGACAGGAAAGTGCTGGAATAGCAACTAGTAACGGAAAAGATTTTTCCTTGCATACCGGTATGGGATTAGTTTCACAGGTTTTTGACGAAGATAACCTAGGAGATCTACAAGGACATATCGCTATTGGCCACACAAGGTACAGTACAACCGGTGGCTCAGATCCTTGCAACGCACAACCAGTGCTTGTTCAAGACGCACATACAGGCGACACAATTGCCCTTGCACACAATGGAAACATTACAAACGCCTCAACTTTACGTGAAGATCTACTAGCACAGGGCATCAAGCTACAAGGTACTGCTGATACAGAATTAGTTGCTCATTTACTAGCGCAAGCACCCGGACAAAGCTGGGAGGAACGGTTTAAATATTTAATGAGGCGATTGAGAGGTGCCTACTCACTCGTAATCATGACAAAAGATACATTATTTGCCCTGCGCGACCCAATGGGAGTACGGCCACTCAGCATCGGACGATTGGGAAGTGGTTGGGTGGCAGCGTCCGAAACTTGTGCACTCCAGCACCTACACGCAACGGAAGAACAGAGAGAAGTCGAGCCAGGAGAAATCATACAAATTGATGCGACCGGAATGCGTAGTTTTCGCGCAGCACCAAGAAATATTCGACAAGCAGGATGCACACTTGAATACGTCTACTTTTCCAGGCCTGATAGCCATTTACGTGGCGAGCTCTTATATCGTGCTAGAGAACGAATGGGTCAGCATCTAGCCCAAGAACATCCAGCAGATGCTGACGTGGTTATCGGAGTCCCGGATTCAGCACTGCCGGCAGCGATAGGATATGCGCAAGAAGCTGGCCTTCCATATCGTGAAGGATTAGTTAAAAACCGTTACGTTGGGCGTACTTTTATCCAACCCGATCAACGAATTCGCGAAGCTGGGGTTGGTCTAAAATTTAACGCCCTTCGGGAAGTGCTCGAAAATCAACGCATAGTTGTCATCGATGACTCAATAGTTAGAGGAACAACAAAACCGCGGGTCGTGGAATTGTTAAGACGTGCCGGCGCAAAAGAGGTACACGTGCGTATTGCATCTCCAGTTATTACCTCCCCATGTTTTCTCGGCGTTGATATGGCAACAAAAACAGAATTAATCGGGGCTAATCTAGAAATTGAAGAAATTAAACAACACATTGGGGCAGACTCATTAGGATATTTAAGTCTAGATGGCCTCAATAAAGCCATTGATGCTGGAGAAAATACCCTCTGCAACGCATGCTTTACTGGAAAATACCCACTTGATGTACAGGAACGTTTACCACTTGCAATTGCAGAGCTATAACCCTTTAGCGCGAACTTACACCGTAAGCAGCAACGCCAACTCCTAATACAGTAAATCCAACCAATAAAAGTATCCCGATAATAATCTCTTCTGCACCATCTTTAGTGCTTTCAGCAACAGTCATTTCTTCGGAATCGGCAACTTCTTGAAAAACAGACCCACTAGCTAAATCCGATATTGGCCCTTCTAAATTATTCACTACTTCAGTAGTCAAAAAATTTCCCTCCCTTTCACTGGCAGAGACGGAACTAGTATTAACAAGAAAGACCGAACTTAGCATCATGGAAATAATAACCACTAATGCTAGACGGGGGATTGAGAAATTGTAGAGCAAATGATCCTCCAAAAACGTAATTTTCTTTTCAGGACACAGATGAAGGTATCGGGTCAACCACCTTTTGGTCAATCCGACCCACATCAATAAAATGTTCATGGAGCTCAGAAATCCCGCTTTCAGACAGGGTAAACCCTCTCGAATTATATTCTGGCCCTAATCTCGAAAGCATTGCCAAGCCCTTACGGGTATCACTCGCTACACGAGCACCATCCTGCCGGTGACAGCGAAATTTAAATAGCCAGTAAAGAAAACCTCTCCATTCACATTGAGAAAGCTCTTCCCCAAACTGTGTGCCAACAGAATCAGCATACCGGGCTATCAATCTATCAATATCTAAATCATAAATGCGCACAAAAATCTGCTCAAAAAAACCAAGTCCTTCCCCGGGAAACGCCATAGCCCTTTGCTCTTTTACTATCTCTTCTTCGATGGCAAATTGTAAAGATTCCTCCACTACTACTCCATATAAATAATTCAGATGTGCACTATATTTCCAAGCTCCGAGGCGTTTTTCAAAATCTTCTTCACTTAACGGAAGCGGCCATTTACCTTCAAATAAAAATACCTCGACTTCATTTGGTGGGAGAAGCTCAGGAACTGCATCACATAAACGCTCAGCCAATCTTAGCCAATCAAAAGCTTCACCAGCATACAAATATTTGTAATGAACACCATTAATGTTTTCTTCAGTAATACCCCAAGAACCTATAGCATCCAAAAGTGCATCAAACCAATGCTTCCCTCTTTCAATATCTAATCGAAACTGTGAGACCACCTCTTCACTTGCCACACCAAGCTCTCCCATATCAACGAAAACATCTGTTTTGATAGGGTTTTCCAATTGGCTCATATCCTGATGATAGCAATCAAAGGATTTAAAACGAACCAAATAATAGGATTATCTAAAAAACTCCTTACAATGTATCCATGTCCCAAGACAAGAATAAAATCATAGGCAACACACTAGTGGTGGAAACATTGCAGCAAATGGCTAAAAACGGACAAGTTGCACATTCTATTTTACTAGCTGGCCCAGAAAAAATTGGACGTACAACTATAGCTCTCCAATTTGCAGCAATGCTAAATTGCGAAGATACGGAAAGCTCCAAAAAACCATGCGAGCAATGCAGAACTTGCCGGTTAATCATGAACAAAAATCATCCTGATGTAATTCATCTAGTTCCTGGAAATGTGCTATGCCGTGGCGAAGGCGGACATGAATCTCATCCCAACTCACGAGATATCAGGATTTGTCAAATACGTGGAGTTATTGAAACAGTCTCCAGATATCCTTTCGAAGCTCCGTGGAGAGTAATCATCATAGAACCTGCAGAACATCTTGGCCGTGAATCTGCAAATGCACTTCTCAAAACACTAGAGGAACCTCCGGAACACACTGTTTTTATTCTTATCAGTGCAACCCCCCATTCACTCCCCGAAACAATAGTAAGCAGGTGCAGACAAGTTACATGCTCTCTCGTAAATCCAAAAATTATTGAACAGGAGTTGCTGCTCAGAGATATACCACCTGAATTAGCAAGTAAAGCAACCAAAGCAGCAAACAAGAGGCCTGGAGAAGCGATTAAATTTTGTCACCACCCCGATCTAATCGAAACTCGCAATATGAAACTTGAAAATTGTAAAAATATCATTGCTGCAGGAAATACCGACCGCTTTCAATACGCATCTGAACTAGCCAATAATTGGCGAAAAGATCGATCAATGGTGTATGAAGAATTAGAGATCTGGAGCTCTTTTTGGGAAGAAAACCTTTTACAAACAGCTAGAACTGAAAACCTGACACATCCAACGATTCATGCATCACTAACTGGGTTAAAGGCTGTTGATAACGCAAAAAATAATTTAGACGCCCTAGTAATGCCTCGCTTATGCCTAGAGCTAATGCTGTTACAGTTTCCTGCACTTAACTAGTTACTACAGTAATCAGATCCTTTACTTGTTCTGCCACTAAGACAGGATCTTCCATAGGAATGAAATGAGACCTTTCATACAGCAAAATATCACTTGCATTTTGAAAGCTCCCTGCAAGGCTTTTTACTGTAGGGGAAGCACTCATGTTTGGGGTCTTATCATCCTCATCAGGTTTTTTTGAGCTCGTGAAAGATGAACGTAAGATACGCACAGGAATATGAACATCCCCGAGTAGTGGATACGGATCTTTTGCTTTGGCACCATCATATACAGCAGCCTCTATTGCTGGAGGGCACGCCAAAACAAAACCTGTCCCTTCACTATTAGGTAACAATCCATACTCGCAATATAATTGCAGCGCTTCCTCTCGCCAAGAATTAAATGGGGGACGAGTACTAAATCGCTCAAACATTTCTGAAACCGAGGACCATTCATTACGTCGCCGAGCAACAAAATGTTGGTTTGTCGATCCAGTTTCAACATAGGCTTCAGGAGGCAAAATAACCGGATCTATAAGAAGTAAGGCAGAAAATATCTTTGGGTTTAAGGCAGCGGCTAGGGTAACAGCAAAGCCACCCATTGAATGGCCTACACCAATAGCCCCTTTTATATCGAAAGATTCACATAAACCTAATATATCTTCGGCAAACACAGGCCAAGGATAAGGTGGTGGCGTTTTCTCACTCCGCCCATGCCCACGAAGATCTGGCGCATAACATTGTTGGTTAGCTAAATTTTCAATGACCTCATCCCAGCACCGTGCATGAAAACCCGTAGCGTGCGCAAAAACAACAGAAGGGTCTTGTCCAGCTTGTTCAAAACAGACCGCTTTCATCCCATTAATATCCAGCTGATGCTCAACTAAGTTCATATATCTCCAACCTAAAAATCATCGACAAACATGCCAAGTAACTTTTAAAACTCTCTATGCAAAAGACAACAATAGAAGTTACGAACAAAATTCTGGAAATCATGATATCAAAGATCCATACTGCAGAAGGAAATTGAAAGGATTTCTATATATGGTACCTAACGAAGTTATTGAAAGCATGAAAAAAACACCTTCCCTTGTAGCACACTTGATCGCAGAAACCAACAATGAACAACTGGATGCAACAGATGGAAAAAACTGGAGCACACGTACAATACTTGCACATCTCCGAGACGCAGAAATGTACGAATTTAGATTGTCTATCGAACGTCTTGTAGCGGAAGATTCTCCCAATTTATATTTTTGGGAACCGGAAAGATGGGAGATAGAACGATCCTTACATCGTGATTCGAAAGAACAAATTCTTGTAGATTTTGCATTGCAAAGACAAGCATCTATAGCCTTACTGCAATCACTTAGTAATGAACAATGTACGCGAAAAGGCATGATAGGAGATAAGGAAATTAACCTACTAACCGTCGTAGACTGGTGGGCACATCATGATTTATCTCATATCGAGCAAATGGAAGTAACTTTAGGTGAAACGGTAGCGGATGCTCAATCTAGGCAACTCAAGAAAGGTACTCTTAGTGACTAGGTGGAAGTAGTTGCGCTAATAATTCTATCTGTTGGCTTCCTGAGAAAACGGGCTGAACCCTTATTGGCAGAGAGAAGTTTTTCAATGCTATGAACAAGTTCTTCAGATACAGAGGCTTTCTCCAAATCGAACTCACTTTCATCGCCTTCACTATCGTGCACCACTAATCTAACCTCATCTTCTCCTGGGTGATCCGCTATAAAAGCAACTACAGATTTGAGTAATTGCTTATCGGTCATTAGATCATCTGTTTCATACATCGTAATAATAAGTCGGGCAGCTTCATGGTTAACAGGCGATCGAACAGTTGGAGAATCAGCTTCGGTTGTAACTACGGGTTGCCTGGAATATTCAGTCTTTGCAGAACCATTCATATAATGCTGGGCCCCATTACGGTTACCCCTACTAGGGGTAACTCTCGGCTGAACCTGCCATTGAGAAGGATCAAAACCTACTAGCCTAGACTCATCGATGTCCCAAGGAACAACTTTCCGCACGCTTACTGCAAGACGATCGTTACGCTCCCGACACTCAACTTCAAGTAGTAAGATTTGCCCCTCTGACCACGTACCAGGAGCACTCTCATCAATTGTATTATTCCAAACAGTTACTTCAATGGAACCAGACAAATCCTCAAGAGCCACTATATAGAACCTACGATTATCACGAGTAAAACGCGTCGTAACATGCATAACCATACCAGCGACTGAAACCGTCTTCCCAGCTAACTCAAGCGAAAGGTCATCCAAAATATGACTCGTATGTGCCGATATTTCCTTGGATGCTTCCTGAAATGGATGCTCTGTAAGATAAAAACCTAATAAGTCCTTTTCATTCTGTAGTATGTCTTGACGATTAGTGGGTGCGGGCTGCAATTCCAAAGCTATTCCTGGCACATCAACCTCCGCACCGAAAAGATCAAACATCGTTGATTGACCACTATCACGCAAATCTTTTTCTTTCCGCGCAACCTCAATAATCCTGTGGCTATTCGCACGAAGCGTGCCACGATCAATTTGAAAACTATCTAGTGCACCAGACATACTTAGATTCTCAATAGTCCCCCCCGTAGCACCTTCTAAATTTGCTCTTTTACAAAAATCTTCTAGATTCTGATAGGCTCCTTCTTCCTTTCTCACAGCCAAGACACCGGTAAGCGCAGCTGATCCAATACCTTTAATATCTCCAAGACCAAACCTTATATCCATAGACTGATCTGGATTCGATTCAATGCTAAATTGCTCATTACTTAAGTTAATATCGGGAGGAAAAACCTTAATACCTAAACGCGAACACTCAGCCGTTGCCGCGGCAATTCGGGACATCGGGTCCGAACTCGAACGCGATAACTGAAGAACAGCTGTCATAAACTGCACCGGGTAATGAGCTTTCAAAAAAGCAGTCTGATAAGCAATATTTCCATAAGACCAAGAATGCGCCTTATTGAAAGCGTAGCCTGCAAATGGTTCGATAAGCTTAAAAACCTCGTCTGCTTCATTATTGGTATAACCACTTCGAATAGCCCCATCAACAAAGCGGCTCCGCTCACCTGCCATTACCTCCGGCTGCTTTTTACCCATTGCTTTACGCATCACATCAGCCTGACCTAATGAATAACCGGCAAACTTACGAGCAATATGTAAAACCTGATCTTGATAAACAATAACCCCATAAGTTTCATCTAAAATATCGGCAAGGTCAGGATGCGGATAGACAATACTTGAATTGTCATTTTTTCCTTTGCAATAAGTTGGAATATGATCCATCGGTCCAGGGCGNTATAAAGCAACCAAGGCACAAATATCAGCAATTGAAGTTGGTTTAAGGTCCTCAATAGCTCGTCGCATCCCAGCTGATTCAAGTTGAAAAACACCAAATGTTTCACCTTTCCCCAGCATTTCCATAGTTCTAGGATCACCATCAGGCAAATTACTCAATTCAACTTTCGTAGCTGTTGTCTCAAAAATTAAATCTACCGCACGTCCCAAAATTGTAAGATTTGCAAGTCCAAGAAAATCAATTTTCAGAAGGCCAATGGCCTCTACAGCAGCCATTGGAAACTGAGTAGTCGGACCAGCAGAATCATCTCGCCCTGTGCGTTGCAAAGGCACATTTTCAGAGAGTGGCTCACGGGAAATAACGACTCCTGCTGCATGTGTACTAGCATGCCTAGCAACACCCTCGATACGACGCGCATTATCAATTAGTCGATGTACAGATTCATCCTCGTCATAGCTTTTTCGCATCTCGCTAGATTGTTGCAGTGCATCTTCCAAAGTGATATTCAAAACATTCGGAACAGTACGGGCAACGGAATCAACATCGCCATAGCTCATCCCCAAAGCTCGACCAACATCTCTAATTGCAGCCCTAGCTCCGAGGGTTCCAAACGTGATAATCTGAGCAACTTTATCTTCGCCAAAACGATCATAGGCAAAACGTATGACCTCATCCCTGCGGTTATCTGCAAAATCAAAATCAACATCCGGCATTTGCTTACGCTCTGGATTCAAAAACCTTTCAAAAACAAGTCCATTACTTACTGGATCAATGTCAGTTGCAGCAAGTGAAAAAAGAACTAAAGAAGCAGCAGCAGAACCACGCACACCCATTGGAATATTTTCACGGCGCGCATAATCTGCAATCTCCTTCACAACAAAAATATAATCTGTGAAACCAGTTTGCTTTAGTACGTCAAGTTCGTAATTCAATCTATCTTCGTATTCCGGAGCAACAACACCAAACTTCCTTAAAAGGCCATCTAAGCAAATATCGTGAAGTACCAAATTACTATCAGCGCCATCGGGTATCTCGGGAGCCGGTAACAATTGCCGATCAAAATTAAGAGTTAAATCACAAGCATCCGATACTAAAGAAGTATTTGAAATCACTTCAGGTCGATCTGGGAATAACGCAGCCATTTCAGATTCACTACGTAAGTGATAACCCTCACCATCTATGCGGAAACGGTTTTCTTGATCGACTGTGGCATTTGTACCAATACACAACAATAAATCATGGGCTTCACTATCCTCAGGAAATGTATAGTGGCTATCATTTGTGACCACCACGGGAATATCAAGCTCATGGCCAACACTAAAAATATCAGCATTTATACGTGAGAATCGATCAACTCCATGTTCTTGAACTTCAAGGAAATAATTACCATCAAAAACTTCCCGATACCAACGTGCAACATCCAATGCCCCGTCACGATCCCCGCTACTCAGTAGCTCGAAAAACTCACCTGAGGGACAACCACTTAGTACAGTTATACCCTCACTGTATTTTTCTAAGAGTTCACGATCTACACGAGGTTTGTAATAAAAGCCTTCCAAATTGGCAAGTGTAACTAGCTGGATAAGATTCCGATAACCAGTTTTATTACGAGCCAATAAAACTAGATGAAAAGGTTGCTCATTCGAATCTCGAGTTTTTCGACTTGAACGGGCAACATACGACTCAACACCAATAATCGGCTTGATATTTCGAGCATTAGCTTCCCGATAAAAATCAATCGCACCATAAAGTGCACCATGATCAGTCATCGCAAGTGCTTCCATACCAATTTCTTGGGTGCGCTCTAGAAGAGCTGGAATTCTTGACATTCCATCTAATAATGAAAATTCAGTATGCGTATGTAGATGAGTAAACATCCAAGTGTTGCTATCGTAGCGGAGGAACAGGACTACGTGGAAAAATAATGAAAAAATGGGGTGGACGGAGGGATTTGAACCCTCGATCTTCAGGGCCACAACCTGACGCGTTAACCGCTACGCTACGCCCACCATTTCATCGATAGTAACAAAGACTAAAGACAGAAGCAGAAACGACCATACGCAAAGCAGTAAGTAAACTATTAATATGGACTTTAATTTTCCACAAGAAACCCTCGATTGGCGAGAAGAATTACGATCCTTTCTACAAGAAGCGTTGCCAGAAAATGAACCTGGAGCGGACGATTTCTTCGATAACGAAGAGCAAGCTCCGTTTGCAAAAGAATTCATGAAAAAGTTAGGGGCACGCCGGTGGTTGGCTCCTGCTTGGCCGGAAGAATATGGCGGGCTAGGAAAAACTCAAATCGAACAGATGATCCTTAATGAAGAACTGTCTTACTTCCGTGCACCTCACGGAGGTCGACTGTTTACAATTGGTATCACTGGACCAACGGTTCTAGTACATGCAGACAACGAGCAAAAAGAACGTTTATTGCCTGAAATGGCATCGGGGGAAGTTTGGTACTGCCAAGGATTTAGTGAACCAGAAACAGGTAGTGACTTAGCTTCAATGACTACACGTGCTGTTAAAGATGGTGACGACTATATTGTAAATGGGCAAAAAATTTGGACCTCTAACGCACACATTGCTGACAAAATGATCTTACTGGCACGTACCAATACTGAAGTTGCAAAGCATCGCGGTATAAGCGCCTTCGCACTGGATATGAACACACCAGGTGTAACAATTCAAAAGGTCCCCAATATTGCATATCGTGATGATTTCAATCAGGTATTTTTTGAGGATGTAAGGATTCCGGCACGCAATTTAATAGGTGCAGAAGACGACGGCTGGCGCGTTGCAATGACCGTGCTTGATTTTGAAAGATCTAATATTGCAGCAATTAGTGGAGCACGCAGGACTATCCACGATCTTATCAACTGGGCTAAAGAAGAACATGGGGGACATCGCCCGTGGGATGATATTCAAGTCCGCTTAAAATTGGGGGAACTTGCAACTGAAGCCGAAGTTGGAAGACTTGTTGCGTATCGTACCGTATGGCTGCAATCAAGAGGAGAGGTACCAAATTACGAGGCCAGTATTGGTAAGGTTTGGATGGCATATTTAGGAATAAAAGTAGCTAATATAGGCGTCAATTTAATGAGTAATTATGGCCAGCTAACCCCAGGTTCAAAATGGGCACAACTAGCCGGTCGTGTTGAGGAATCATACTTGCTCTCATTAAGTGGACCGATTGCAGGAGGAACAGGAGAAATACAGCGTACCGTCATAGCTACGCGTGGACTTGGTCTTCCCAGGGGAGAATAATCAGTCTACTAACCACTGCAAAGCTGCTCTGATAGCTTTCCCTCGATGACTTACTTCATCCTTCTCATCCGAAGAGAGCTGTGCAGAAGTACGACCATCTGAAGTTACAAAAATCGGATCATACCCAAAACCTCTATTGCCAATAGGGCTATGAGCAATAGAACCTTCCCAGGTTTCCTCGAAGACGCGATAACTGCCACAAGGCCACACAAAAATTACTGCTGCCACATAACGAGCATTACGATTTTCATCCGGTATACCTTCTAGTTCTCGTAACATAAGTTGAACTCGACCTAAATCGTTAAGCTCGCTGGAACCATAGCGAGCAGAAAAAAGACCTGGTTTTCCTCCAAGTGCATCTACCTCTAATCCAGAATCATCCGCAAGTGCAAGACAATTACCGGCTTTTGCAAAGGCATGTGCTTTCAAGAACGCATTTTCCGGATAAGTTGAACCATCCTCTAGAACATCTAAGTTTATGTTAAGTTGTTTCGGTGTAAATACCGATAAAGAGCATTCATTCAGTAACCGGGTTATTTCTCTCAATTTTCCGGGGTTATTGGTAGCAAGCAAAAGAGACTCTGAGGGTAATGGAACATCTAAGCGTTTGCTAGGATCCATCCTTACGGCTAATTAGAATCTTCAAAATCAGATTCAGTCTCAGGCAAATCGCTGGAAAAAGTTTTACTGATAGGTGCAACCCAATCACCCGGCTTAACTTCAAATCCACCCAATTCACGTTTAAAGAAATAAAGAGCGCTAAACACAATAGAAAAAAGCACTAGACCCACAAGGGACCATATCACTACAGCCAAGAGTAGCCTCCAACGTGTATCAGTGTATCACTGTCCCTATACACGATCAGATAATCCAAGCGTTTCAGCNGCAGCCTCTAAGGAGTCAGGTAATTTCATCCGNGCAGCGGGTTCAAACTTTGAAGCAGTCTCCGGATCTTTTAAGCCATTTCCAGTAAGAATCGAAACACCGACACCACCCGAGGAAAGACCTTGTTTTGCGATTTTTCTGAGACCTGCAAGTGACGCAGCACTAGCTGGCTCAACAAATAAACCTTCTCGCCTAGCCAAAAGTTCATAGGCTTCCACTATTTCATCATCGGTAACTGAAGCAATTAGACCACCACTCTGATCACGCGCATCCACCGCACCTTTCCATGAGGCTGGATTTCCAATACGGATAGCCGAAGCGATAGTCTGGGGATCTGGCACTCGCTGGTCTTGCACAATTGGCGCGGCACCAGCTGCTTGAAAACCTGTCATCCGGGGAAGTTGTGTTGAAAACTCAAGATTGTAACATTCTTGAAAACCCTTCCAATACGCTGTGATGTTCCCTGCATTGCCAACTGGTATAGCAAGTACATCAGGTGCATCTCCCAACTCTTCACAAATTTCATAAGCTGCCGTTTTTTGGCCTTCTATTCGAAAAGGATTCACGGAATTAACTAGCTCAATTGCATATTTTTCACTAAGTTCACGTGCGAGCTGCAAAGCATGGTCAAAATTCCCTTCTACTTCAACAATATGCGCGCCGAAAGCTATAGCTTGAGAAAGTTTTCCAGCAGCTATACGGCCACCTGGAATCAAGATTATGGCTCTTAAGCCACATCGTGCAGCATAGGCCGCAGCTGAAGCACTTGTATTACCAGTACTTGCACAAAGTATCGCATCTGATCCAGCTTCAATTGCTCGTGCTACCGCAACAACCATACCTCGATCTTTAAATGATCCGGTTGGGTTACAACTTTCAAGTTTAAACCACAACTCATCCAAGCCACATTCACTCGCCAACGATTCCGAACGAACTAAAGGAGTATCCCCTTCACCTAGACTAAATCGGGGCGTATTCGCAGTTAGAGGTAAATATTTACTCCACCGAAAAAGTACACCTTTAGGAGAAATTTCTTTTTTCATGATTCGCTTGGGGGATGTAAATTATGAAAAGTGGATTCACGTAAATCCTGAGAAAGAGTTTGGATTTGCCTGCGTCTTTGACCTTCTTGCTGAGTATTAAAACGTTTAAATTCAGAGGCTATTTGATCGATCAAACTCAAGATTTCCTGATGAACAGTCTCTATACGATCACCAAGAACATATTGAGAACTCATGATCTTCTTGTCTTCTTCAATTAACTCAGCAATTTGTCTGATTTCAGCATCAACAGTGACCCCAATTTCATTTAGACGTGCTTCCAGTGATTCAATTTTTACAGTCCTCGAGGTAACTTCGCCTACAACTCTGCCTATTTCCACTTGCTCCGTAGCCAAAGATCCGACTTCTTTTCTTACCTGCGAAAAATTATCCAAAAGAGTACGCAACTGATCCTCAACCGGAGCAAGTCTTGTTTCTATTTCGTTACTGAGCACTTTCGTAACACTATCCTCCAAGCGTTCTACTGCCTGTATCCTATTTTCCAGACGTTTAAATTCCGTTTCAAAGACCCTCAATCTATCTCCTAAAGGAGGAATACTAGCTCGCACATCAGCCAAATTTTCTAATAACGCATCAATCCTTTGGGTGATTGCAGAATTATCACTCTGTAAAAAATTAAGACGCTCAATAAGCTCACTAAGCTCATCTGGCTTTACGTATTCAAAATTTGTTAAGTCAGCTTGAGTACGAAGCAATCGATTATCTACCGCGTCAACACGAGTATTTGCTTCATCTACTGAATCCCGTATGTGTTCCGAACTACGCAAAACAAGGGCAAGACGTTCAGTAATACCAACATATTCAGTTTTATTTTCCTCTAGACGTATATTCAAACCATTAATCTTTTCGGGTATCTCAAGTTCTGCAAGCTGCGTTAATCGTGAAACTTGACGCTTCAAATCGTTCAAATTTCGTCGAACAAAATCATCTTCATAAGTGTTACCCTCTTCTTTTCCCGCGCCAATAATTTGTTCGCTCACCTAATCCTCCACGCGAATACGATTATTTACTGCATGTACATCAGGAATCTGGCTAAGCATTTCGATCGCTTCATTAAGAGAAGCCTCACTCGCCTTATGTGTCATGATGACTAATTCCGCAACATCCTCTTGGGCATGAATTTCTTTTTGATAAACAGCAGCAATACTTACATTTTTTTCGCCAAAGACATCTGCAACTCGAGCTAAAACACCAGTTCGATCCGAAACTAAAAGACGCAAATAGTACCGGGTTTCCAAAGATTCCAAAGTTAAAATATCCCCCTCGCCCTGTATTCCTGAGTCCCACAAAGGAGCATTGCCTATGGCAAGTGCACGTGCCACCTCAAGAACATCTGAAATAACTGCGCTAGCAGTCGCACTGCCTCCAGCTCCAGCACCTTGAAAGGTTAGCGGACCAGAAAGGTCACCCAATATTTGGATCGCATTTTGCACCCCATCAATTTTTGCCAAAGGAGTTTGTTCAGGTAGCAAAGTTGGGTGAACACGAACAAGGCATCCATCCTCTTTCTGTTCAGCAATTGCAAGAAGCTTCACCGCATACCCCAGCTCAGCAGCATACTCCAAATCTTTTGGCTCAATCTTACTAATACCTTCAGTAATTACATCGTCAGGAGACACTCGCTGATCAAAAGCTAAGCTAGCCAAAATCGCTATTTTATATGCTGCATCATATCCCTCCACATCACTTGTAGGATCAGATTCGGCATATCCTAGGCTCTGGGCTTCAGATAACACATTATCAAAAGCCATGCCTTTTTGAACCATGTTCGTCAAAATATAATTTGTTGTCCCATTAATGATTCCAGTGATGGACTTAATCTTATTTGCACGCAAATCTCGGAGCTGCGGGTGAATCGCAGGAATCGCACCAGCAACACTCGCTTCAAAGTGCAAGGATGATCCATTCTTACGAGCAATTTCAAACAAGTCAGGACCCTCTTTAGCTATCAATTCTTTATTTGCCGTTACAACATGTTTACCTGCTGCCAAAGCACGACGTATATATTGACCTGCTGGATCCAAACCACCCATAACTTCAACAACAATTTCAATATCAGAATTTTCTAAAACGGCATCTACATCGTTAGAAAGAGTATCTTCTGGAAGCTCTATTTCCCGCTGACGATCAAGATCACGGACAACTACTTTATGTAATTTTAAATTTTTCCCCGTGTGCTTAGCAAACTCTTCTGCACGACCAATTAAAGTTGCTGCAACAGCAGTACCCACCACACCCATACCTAATAATCCAACACCTAAATCGGAATTCACTTCGTTCATTTCCTACTCTACCCTTGTATGGTCCTCAACTACTGCAATATCTTCAGAACTTAGATTACGCTTAATCATGACTCGTGCGCGAGCGTTTTTAACCAAATCATCAAGATTCTGCAGTGCCAGATCATTTAAATGCTCTTCACTATAGGCTTGAACTGTTAGAAGTTCTTCAAATCTAATAACCGCCCATAGATTTTCCTCAAGTTGTATGGGGTGACTAGCAATATCCCCTATTTCAAGATTTTCTAAGACAGAGAGGAGTTTTTCGTAAATTAAACTTGGTGGTTTCGTAGTTAAGCCATCATTTTGGCGGCCAATCCTATCGAGTGAATCAGTTTGAGCAATTGACCCCATATTTTCACCTTTTTTAATCCGAATGAGCACATCAGATGCATCTAGCTCTGTAGCCACTAAAATACTTCGAAAAGTGAGCAACTCACCACCTGCAGGCATTTCACTTTTAAGCTTAGAAAGAAGCAACTTTTCTGCCTCGCCTGCGGCAATGAAACGTTCAAATGAACTTCGCTGCATACCTGTTATTCCAAGCTGCATTTCTAGGTAAGCTTCAAAATCTGGGTTGCTTTTCCCGAGTCGATTTTTCGGTATCCCAAAGAATGTCTCAAGAGCCTTATCTAGCAAATCCTCATCGATAACTATGCCCTTTTCTGCAGCAAGAATTTTTATTAATGCTTCATTTTCCAGAGTAAAGAGTAAAGATTCTTGCAGAATAGGAACGCCTATACCTGGATTGCTTTGAGCATAGTAAAAAAAGCGATCTGCATAGTACCGTAATGAAAAAGCCTCATCTCCAACTTCAAGAATAGTCTTTTCACCCCAATTATCTTTTTCGTATATGCGATAGACAAAGAATCCTATTACAAACAATAGGAGCACCAAAGTGAGGGCAATTACTGCATATTGACCCGTTTGAAGAGATCTAAAAAAATTTCCTTTGTTTTGAGAAGGATCGGCCCGAGATTCCGTAGATAAACCTGTGGTACGGTCTCGGCGCGTCATATCATCACAGCCTGTTCAGGCAACTACCCACGCAGCGGGAAAATACCGCTTTTCCGAACATGTTCAAGCGTGTACGGGAGCAAGCCTACAAATCGAGACCGCTTAATAGCACGTGCAATCGCACGTTGTCCTAAAGCACAAGTTGAAAGCTTGCGACGAGGCTCAATTTTTCCACGCTCATTTATAAAACTTCGCAAACGATCGACATCTTTATAGTCAACTTGATAATTATCTTCTGGAGAGCATCGAACTTTGTTGCATAAGCGACACATCCTTTTGCGATTACTAAAACGACGACCTCCACGACGGTCGGAACGGTCACCATCACCACTGTAATCGGATTGAGAACTACTTCTACTTGTATAACTTTCAGTTTGGTTTGCCATTACAAAAACTCCATCTATTCAAAAGGTAAATCATCATTATCTATTATCGGAAAATCCTGTGAGTCATCGGCGGCCGAAGAAGAGAACTCAGTAGAACCCATATCTTCCCGACGCCCACCCACAAATTGGACATCATTCGCTACAACATCAACATAAGTACGCCTATGACCTTCATCATCATCAACATCGCGAACTTGCAAACGGCCTTCAACGTATAGCTGTGAGCCTTTCGTAATATATTGGCTCACACGCTCAGCTCTGGTACCCCACAAAGTAATTCTAAACCAATTAGTTTCCTCACGACGTTCACCATCGGAGCCACGCCAATTTCTGTTCACAGCAAGACTGAAATCAGCAACTGCAGTACCACTACCTGTGTACCGAAGCTCCGCGTCTCGTCCCACATTTCCTATTAACATAATTTTATTCAAGGGCATTTCCTTCTCCTTATCTAATCGCTTTCTTCTTCTTTTGCTTCCTCTGTCACCTCTCCTGCAGCTTCCTCTGTCGCCTCTTCTGCTGGAGCATTATTAGTTGCCGATCGATCAGGCTCGCGTACTTCTAGAGAACCACTAGACGGTGACGGCGCTGAAATATCTTCTGAAGGTAATTCGTCTGCACGTACGATCAAATGTCGATACACCTTCTCGTCAATGTGTAATTCTGAATTAAGTCTTGGCAAACCATCTACATTCATTTCAACACGCGCTAGAACATAATCGGCATCAAGCTGCTTCTGGATAGGATATGCAAGCCTACGCCTACCCCAATGATCAGTCTTTAGAACTGTACCACCATTACGTTCAACAGCAGCCTTAAGGTGTTCGATACTTGCATCGGAACCCCCCGCCTCATTAACGGCAAGGTCATACACAATAACAATCTCATACTCGCGCATTTTGACTCTTTTTCTGCGCACGAGCGCTTTTACCCTTTACTAAAGCAAAGCTTCGATAAAACAGTAAAAATCAAACTCTGGGTTTGCTCCGGACAAGACGGAGGGTTTGATACCGGAAGAATAGCATGCAATAAAAGTAGGGGAAACTTGAATCCCCTTGATTACTCTCCGCCAGGAACGGGCCAAGCTTGAGCAAATTCAGCAACCTCGTTACGAACACCTTCGCGCACACCCTCACCATCAGGATCACCTAAGACCTGTACAATCCACGAAGCGAGCTTTCTCATTTCATCACTTCCCATTCCTCGAGAAGTTAAAGCAGGCGTCCCTATACGTAAGCCACTCGTCACAAAAGGAGAACGCTCATCATATGGAATTGTATTTCGGTTAGCTATAATACCCGAGCCTTCTAGAGCATTTTGTGCCTTACGCCCGGTAATTCCTAATGAAGTACAGTCGATCAAAATAAGATGCGTATCAGTACCACCAGAAACCAATCGTATACCTCCGCTTTGTAGCGACTCAGCCAAAACTTGTGCATTATCAACAACCTTTTGACTATAAATCCGAAACTCAGGCTTCAAAGCTTCTCCAAAAGCTACAGCTTTCGCAGCAATACTATGCATGTGAGGACCACCCTGCGTGCCGGGAAAAACCGCCTTATCCACCACCTCAGCCAAATTACCTTTGCACAAAATCATTGCCCCACGTGGTCCGCGCAAAGTCTTATGAGTTGTACTAGTAACGATATCTGCATGTGCAATCGGCGAAGGATAAACACCACCTGCAACTAGACCTGCAAAATGAGACATATCAACTAGTAAAAGTGCATCATTTTTATGCGCTATCTCAGCAAACGCAGCAAAGTCTACTATCCTAGGATATGCAGTAGCTCCAGCAACTATTATTTTGGGACGCCGATCAGAAACCAATCTAGAAACCGAATCCATATCAATCATTTCCGTTTCACGATCAACCGCATAAGCAGCAAAGTCATACAATCGTCCACTGAAATTCACTGGCGAGCCATGGGTTAGATGCCCCCCCTGACTCAACTCAAGCCCTGCAATAACATCACCAGGTTCACAAAAACCAGCATATGCAGCAAAGTTGGCTTCAGCACCCGAAGTTGGCTGCACATTTGCATGTTCTGCACCAAACAATTCCTTGGCACGAGAAACTGCTAATTCTTCAACTTGATCGGCAAATGCATTGCCCGCGTAATAACGCTTCCCTGGGTAACCTTCCGCATACTTATTTGTAAAAACAGAACCAGTGGCTTCAAGCACAGCATTAGATGCATAGTTTTCACTAGCAATTATTTCTAGCGTTTCAATTTGCCGCTTTTTTTCCGCGTTTACAATCCCAGAAACTTCTGGATCACTTTGCTCAAGAGTACGCACATTAGCTCCTAACTCAGCTTACAACTTCACTAAAACGTAATACAGGGATCGTAGCAGTATTTAGGTTTAAGAATCACAAAAATGGGAAGTCACACAAGTAGAATCGTTAAACGTTAAACTGGGAGCATGAACACTTCCATTTTAGGACGTTTAGTAAGTGCTTCGACTGGGGGAGAACCCACTGTTTTAGCAACCGTTATTGAATCTGGCAATAGTAAGCTTCAAGTAGGTTCAAAATTGTTAATTGAGGTAGAAGGTAATACTGTCGGGACACTTGGCAATCAAGCTATCGATAAATTGGCAATCGCTAAAGCTGAGGAAATTCTTAAAAGCCACAGCGCAAAAACTTTTTACTTCAAAGGCAATCAACTAGATGAACGTCTTTCAACAGAAGCCGCAAGTATCTATATTGAAGCCATAGAATCTAAGCCTGTCTTCATCGTTGTCGGAGCGGGGCACATTGGCCAATGTCTAACAAAGCTTGCGGCAATGCTACGCTTCCATGTGGTTGCAATTGATGATAGGGCGGATTTTGCGAACCGCGAAAATTTACCCGATGCAGACGAAATAATCTGCGAAGACTTTGAAAAAGCACTCAACGCATATCCGCTAGGTTCCAATACTTCAGTTGTCATGGTTACAAGAGGGCACAAGCAAGATGAGATTTCACTTCGATGCTGTCTTGAAAGAGGAGCTGGATATGTCGGTATGATTGGCTCGAAAAGAAGAACCAGTGCGGTACTGGAACATTTACATACTGAGGGCTTTAGCCTTGATGAATTGGCCAAGGTACGTACTCCTATAGGTATAGATTTGGGAGGGGAAGCACCCGAAGAAATAGCTTTAAGTATCATGGCAGAGGTTGTTATGCTGAGAAATAGCGGAACCGGAACTATGAAATACCACCGAACAAAAGGTACGCTCGCTACCTCATAATTCCATTTCCAAAAACACTCTCTTTTGTTAACAAATAAATAGTACTTCTAGGTAATTCTGATACTTGGATTCGCGTACAAGGCTAACTCGCGTAGAATTTGTCAATGGATGGGTTTCAAAACACTCTCGATCAAGATCTTCATACACCAATCGTACTAATAGCTTTCAATGGCTGGAGTGACACTGGTACCGTAACCACCGATCTAGCAGATCACCTTATAGATACATACGCCGGAAATCGCTTTCTTACTGTGGATCCGGAAGAATATTATGTATTTACAGAAATACGTCCCGAAGTACGTATTAGCCCGGAAGGAATACGTGAGATCCAGTGGCCAAAGAATGAAGGTTTTACGTGTCACATACCAGAAATAAACCAAGATCTAGTGATAATTCGTGGTGTTGAACCTAACACCAATTGGAAAAAATTCACGACACAACTGTCTAAAATAATTGCTGAAACAAAACCGAAATTAGTCTGCACACTAGTGGCACGACCAGCAGCAATGCCTCACACAAGACCAATACTAGTATCCGGCTCAAGTGCAGATAAAGAGATGGCACGTACTTACGGACTTGAGGCCTCAACATACCAAGGCCCTACAGGGCTCATCGGAGTTGCACATGATGCCATGCGCAAACATAACCTGCCACTAATCAGCTATGCAGCTTTAATTCCTCATTATTTAAGCGTTGAAGAAAACCCCCCTGCAACAATTGCACTTTTAAAGGCATTGGAGCCGATCTTAGGATTTTCAGTTCCGACGACAAGCCTAGAAGAAGAAAGTGTCCATTTTCTTGAACGCGTGGAAGAAGCTTCAAAACAAGATAGCCAAATAGGATCCTATGTAAAGACACTGGAAGAAAGGTATGAGGAAATGCACACTTTTGATAAGTCAACAGACAACATGGATGCAGGTGATGCCAACCTTTCCGCTGATGATGTGTTACGCGATGTTGAAGACCTACTCCGCCGTAGTGAGGAAGAACAATAAAGACTTTATTTAGTGATCTCACTAGCAAGTTGTGAAAAAGTCGAACGATAAATATCCAGCGCGGTGTCAAAGATACCCGGAAGCAAAAGACGTGTGAAATCACTGTAATCCACAAGCCAGGATGCAACGACCGAAGCATCTATATAAGTCCGTAAATCTGGTTGTGGATATGAAATAAAAACAAGTAATAGCACTTGAAAAAGAAGGCAACCCTGCAAAAAACCAAAAATGGCTCCAACACTATGATCGAATGAGCCCAACTGAAGTACTTGAACAACACGTCGCAGCAAAGAAGATATTATCTGTCCCACCAAAACGACACCTAAAACAATCGCCAAAAAAGCAACTAAATTCGCTAATTTAAGATTGTCAGTAATAGGCTCAACTTTAGGGACAAGATCTCCATAAAAAAGACTGGCGATTGGGACAGCAATAATAAGTGCAATTAATCCCACTAGCTCACGTACAAGGCCATTCCGCCATGAACGAAAAACTAATAAAACTAATAAAACAACAAGTACAATACTTAGCCAATCCACAAATACCCGCCGGTTTCCCGCTATAACCGGTAGAGGAAGAATACCATGAAGTTACATTGAAAAACTGTTAGCTGACGAGAGCATCATCCAGAGGTACGATCTAACCATGAATACAGAACTTTTAGAAATCATAGTCTGCCCAACTTGCAAGGGCTCTTTAGTTTTAACAGAACCTCAGCAAGGGGACATCATTGAAGGAACACTCCATTGCAAAGCGTGCGATGAACGGTTTCCCATCAAAGATGGTATTCCAAATTTAATCCCCCCTGAGCTGCGCAATGACTGATATGCCAGACCCATTAGCTGTTCCAGAACACGAACCTTTTGAGATACAAGAACCTTGGCTTCCACACTGGACGTACTTGATAAAAGGAATAACTTTATTGCTAATAAGTAGCCTACTTGGTATTGCGAGCATTATTGCAATCATTTGGAATTGGTACATGTTCCCTATAGCAATCCCTGTTATAGGACTAGCATTTTTTTCTTTTTGGGGAGCGGTAATACAACTCACTGGAGGTGCATTACTTGCAGATCATGAATTCTAACAACTGGAATCTGAAAGATTACAAAAATCAATACCTAGACGAACAGCCTCAACACCTTCAACATATTTAAGCTTCGACAATAGGTTTGGCACAGTTACATTAAGACCCGGAATCGGATCCCTACAAATTTCATTAAGTGGTAGCAAAACAAACGGACGACTAGAAAGATATACATGTGGAATAGTAAGTTTTTCACTATTAATAATTTCTTTGCGAAACAAAAGGATATCGATATCTATTGGACGTGGCCCCCAATGCTTAGAGGGTCGCCGTCCAATAATAAATTCAATTTCTTTTACTATATCTAGAATTTCCACAGACGAAGCATTGGTCGAGACCTCAACGCAAGCATTGAAAAATGAGGGCTGGTCTGGAGGTACGGGAAGTGTTTCCCAAATACTACTTTTATTCAAAGTTTCAATCCCGTATTCAGCTAACAACTGAACAGCTAGGCATAGGTTTGCTGCGCGATCTCCCAAATTTGAACCAAGCCCAAGAAAAATTCCTGACATTAAGAACCTCTAACCACCGAATCAGCAACCTTTAGGGCACGAGAAACTTCAACAACATCATGAACTCTAACAATATCCGCGCCTCCTGCTACGGCAAGAACCGAAGCTGCCACGGTACCTTCTAAACGCTCTTCCGTAGGTAAATCACCTAATACAATTCCCAATGTTGACTTCCTGGAGGGACCGAGAAGTAACGGCAATTGGTAACTCTGAAATTTATGGAAGCTACTCAATATCTCTAGGTTTTCCTCAGGCAGCCACCCAAATCCAAATCCCGGATCAAGAATGATGCGATTTTTTTTAATTTCTGCCTTTTTTGCAAGCTTGAGACTTTCTGCCCAACCTGCATCAAGTGATTTCTGTACAGTACTGCTTTCGTAATTACGCTGATTATGCATAAGCACCACAGCCGCACCAGAACGTGCGCATAAAGCAGCCATATCTGAGTCTCCCTGCAAACCATAAATATCGTTAATGATTTCGGCGCCTAAATCTATTGCTTCTTTGGCAACACTAGAACGTCGTGTATCAATTGAAACAGGAACTTTTACTGCATCACAAATTGCCTTAACTGCAGGTAACACACGTTCTAGTTCAACCTCTTCGGTAATTGCTTCTGCATTGGGCCGGGAGGACTCTCCGCCTATATCAATGCAATCTGCACCAGCTTCAACCAAAGCACGCGCAAAGCTAACTACTTCCTCGACATTTTTATGTATACCGTCACCACTAAAAGAATCAGGGGTTACATTTATAATCCCCATCAAATAAGTCCTCTCACCCCACCGAAACGTACTACTACGAAATCGCATCTCTTTATGCTCATACGTACGCATGTATGGCCAATCGGGCAGAGTTTTATTAGCCTTATTTTTCACTAAGTACTGTAAACCCCTGTTCCTGTGATTCTCCATTCTCTATATAAAAAGCTCGGACTTCAGGATTTTTTCGGTCAGCGATACTAATCACAAAATGAATAATTGGAGGGCCAAAAAAGGTCGTCATCATACGAATATCTGTCGGACTGGGACGGGCTGGACTTCCTGTATGTGAATGGTAAAAGCCAACGAGTGATTCCCCTTCCGCAGCCATTACTTCTTCAAGCCGACGCTGTTCCTTGAAATCTATGCTAAATCTGTAAGGACTTGCTTCAGCATTTTCGGCTGGGTATACGCTAGTTATTACTTCACTACCACCCCCTAATAAACCACAACATTCGTTAGGCACGTCTGCCAAAGCATGGCGAATCATTGCATTAAGATGATCGTCCTGAAGGCTAATGGCTGGATTCATATTGCTAGCAATCTACAACTCTGGAAAGATTTTCGGCAAGCACGAACTTCATCACTAGTCCCCATAACCCTGTTCCCGTAACTTCCGCCATATTTCACCACTTGCTGAGTAACGCTCCATTAAGTAAGGATATATCACGGAATTTCTTAGAAGTACTTCCATACACTGCTGAGCAAGCACCCTATCAAGCACTGCAGGATGTTCGTCTGGATTCACTAGATCAATAGCAAGTCCTGCTTCAAAGCTACCTGGAGGTGCTGGCATTCCAGGTGGTTGGTCTGCAAGGATACCTCGACCTGCCAAAGATGAAATGACTTCTCTTAATCGGTTCCGGAAAACTGGTAATACTGTAATTTCATCTTTATCTAGATAAGCAGTACTCTCACCAGTCTCAAACAAACTACACACTACTGCGGTTACGTGATCCACCCTGAAATGTTCATCCTCAGCTGCACGTGCCGGTGGCAAACCAACGCATAAAACCCCAAGAATAGCCTGCTCATCACTAGTTAGATCCTCTGGCCTAAAAATATCCATGTTCCAATTTTAACCAAGCCTGGTTATACAATCAGCGTTTCCGGAATAACAGTTCAAGAAAAAATCGCTTAGACCTTATCAACTTGATAGAGTAAAGAAAGTAAATGCAATGAAAAGAGAGCTTGTGTAGCAAATAGATTATGGCCAAAACAACCACATTTAACGTACATGTCCCTGCGACAAGCGCAAATCTGGGGACCGGCTATGATTCCCTTGGGGTAGCTCTGGATCTTTTCAGTTCTATAAAAATAAGCTTTGGGGAAGAAACCCTAACTAATGATCAAGGGGCGGGTGAAAAACTTGTTCTTGATGCAATTTCAAGCTTTTATACAAAAATTGGGAAAACTCCAGCTAGTGCCACTGTTAACTTTGAGGTTTCTCAACCCTTAGGTCGCGGACTAGGTTCGAGTGCCTCTGCAAGAGTCGGTGGCATCCTAACTGCCAATAAATTTGAGGGCGAACCTCTCGATAAAGAGGCATGTCTAGAATTAGCAACTGCACTTGAGGGACATCCTGATAATGCTTGTCCTGCAATATTCGGCGGAATTCAAGTTTGTGTGAAAAAAACAGAAAATACCTTTATACACTCAACCTGCCAATATCCCGATCTTTTGATCGCCTTACTCATACCTAATAAGGGACTTGCAACATCCAAGGCACGTAATGTACTCCCCTCACAATATTCTCGAGAAGATGCAATCCACAATAGTAGTCGCACTGCATTGCTAATCGCCGCATTAACAGAAAAACGGATTGATTTGTTAGAGGAAGCTATGAATGATCGTTTTCATCAGCCTCAACGAAGTAAGCTTTTCTCTCCTCTATATAGTATTTTCTCTGCAGCAAAGGACTCTGGTGCAAGTGCATCTTGGCTAAGCGGAGCTGGAAGCAGTGTTGCCGCTTTTTGTACCAACAAAGACATAGCAAACGATGTTGCAAACGCAATGCTTCTCTCTCTTGAAAACGCAGATCTCCAAGGAAGAACCGTCATTACGAAAATTTCTCAAACCGGCACTTACTTTGAATAAACTGATAAGAGATAGCTCTTAGGCTTTGGAGGCCTTCTGAATAGTGCCTCCACCTAAAACCAAATCATTGTCATAAAACGCTATAGCTTGACCGGGCGTAAGTGCTCGCTGTCGTTCTTGAAAGCGAATAGTCGCACAATTATTGTTTATATTTTCGACAACCGCATCTTCTGGCTCGGAACCATATCGTGCCTTCGCTTGCAACAATGTACCAAAACCGGGAGGACGACCAGAAATCCATGAAACTCCAGCTACCTCAACAAAATTACTGTACAGGTCNTCNTCATCTCCAATAGTCACGACGTTGTTTTTTGCATCCAGAGAAGTTACATAACGCCTTTCACTAAATCCATCTCCCAAGCCTTTCCTTTGACCAATTGTGTAAGCAGGTACACCTTTATGCTCCCCAACAATTTTTCCTTCTTGGTTCTTAAGCTCACCTGGAATTAATTCAATTCGCTCAGCTACAAAGTTCCGGTAATCATTATTAGGTACGAAACAAATTTCAACACTATCTGGTTTGTCAGCTACCGGAAGATCAAGTGATGAGGCAATAGAGCGAACTTCATCCTTTCCCAGATCTCCAATTGGTAATTCCAAACGTGCCAGCTGTTCTTGCTTTAACATATAGAGTACATAAGATTGATCTTTAGATTGGTCTACAGCTCTTAATAAAGAAAAATTCTTCGAGTACTGATCAGAAACTACGCGTGCATAATGTCCAGTGGCTAGGATATCCGCCCCATAAGCATCCAAGCGATCAAAAAGAGCTCGATACTTGATTTTCTCATTACATCTGACACAGGGGTTTGGTGTTTCACCTGCAACATACCCATTCACAAACGGCTCCACTACATGCTTTTTGAAAGGTTCTTCAAAATTAAGAATGTAATGTCTAATCCCCAAAATCTGCGCCACACGCCTTGCGTCATCTGTATCTTCAACACTACAACACTGACGTTGACCTCGAAAAACTCCCGCACGTTCTTCTGCCCAAAGGCGCATTGTAACCCCGATGACCTCATAACCTTTCTTGACTAAAATAGCCGCGGCTACAGCACTATCAACGCCTCCTGAAAGGCCAACTAAAGCACGAACTTTTTTCATACCCTTGTTCTCCAGGCAAAAGCAGTACAATAAAAGAGAAAAGAATTAAAGAGGTGTTTTCTGGAAGCAGAAGAGCTTGCACACGCAGCAATTGACCGTCTTGGAGAATTGCAAGCAGGAGAAATTGTTTTACTCGACATCGCACAAACCTCCGGCTTTGCAGACTTTTTTATACTGGCTACAGCGTACTCCACTCCACAGTTTCGTGCCCTTTGTTCAGACCTGGAAAACCATTTTGCAGAGCTTGGTGAACCTATTCATCATAGCGAAGGCGAACCTGAGGGCGGATGGGCCTTGCTCGATTTTCGAGACGTAATCGTCCATATTTTTTCGCCAGAGAAACGTGATTTTTATCAGCTAGAAACATTATGGGGTGAAAAAACACCCGTCGTTCGTTTTAATGGGTAACCATCAGTTGGCATCACATCAGCGGCTTATCTTTTTGATTATCCAACCGAAGAGTATTATTAACAGCGGCAACTGTTCAGCCACTAAAACGTTTGGAGGTATATATGTTGACGGTTATCTCACCAGCTAAAACTTTAGATTATGAAACCCCGCCAGTAACTCAAAAAGCGACGCAGCCCCAATTCCTAGAGCATGCATCATCTTTGGTAGATGATGCACGTACACTGTCATCAAATGAAATCCAAGCCCTAATGGGTGTAAGCAGAAAAATTGCTGACATAAACCACGAAAGATTCAGAAACTGGGAAACCCCCTTCAGTTTAGAAAATGCGAAGCAATCAATCTTAGCTTTTAAGGGTGACGTTTACACCGGCCTTGACGCAGAAACTTTAAGCTCAGAGCAATTAAGCTTCGCACAAAATCACCTACGAATTCTTTCTGGTTTATATGGGTTACTACGACCTCTCGATCTAATGCAACCCTACCGCTTGGAAATGGGTTTGAAATTTGCTAATAAGCAAGGGAAAAATTTATATGAATTTTGGGGTAAGTCGATCACAAATGCAATCAACGAGGAGCTAGAGAGTGCAGGTTCGCCCCTTCTAGTTAACTTAGCTTCACATGAATACTTTAAATCCATCCAAAAAGAGGATGTGCATGCGGAAATTATAACTCCGACATTTAAGGATCTAAAAAATGAACGCTATAAAATTATTTCCATTTATGCAAAAAAAGCACGCGGACAAATGGCTCGATATATTATTGAAAATCAATTAGAAGTATCTTCCGAACTCAAATATTTTAATATTGACAACTATAAGTTCAATGAGTTTGAGTCCAGCCCAAATGAAATTGTTTTTACTCGTGACCATACGTAGGCAAATAAAAATGGGCTGAGCCTTAAAATCATGGAGACAGCCAATTTGATACACAGAAACACAACATCACCCTATACTGGGAAGCCCAGTCCACTAGGACAGTTTTAAAACAATATGGAGTAATGGAGATAAGCATGGAATACGCGAAACTTGGAACATCAGACCTTAATGTCTCGACCGTTGGTCTTGGCTGCAACAATTTTGGTATGCGCCTTTTTGATCAAGAGCAGGTTAACGTGATCGTTAATACAGCACTCGATGCAGGAATTAATTTCTTTGATACAGCTGACATGTANGGCAATGGAGCGTCTGAGCAATTCCTAGGTAAAGCGCTTGGAAGTAGACGAACAGAAGTCATTGTTGGAACGAAATTTGGTATGAAAATGGACGATGATGACAACAAACAAGGAGCTTCACGTCGATACATATTAGAAGCAGTCGAAGCTAGTCTTAGCCGCTTAGGTTCAGACTACATAGATTTGTACCAAGTACACTTTCCTGATCCTGAAACCCCGATAGAAGAAACACTAGAAACATTGAATGAACTAATTAAAGCCGGAAAGGTCCGCCATATAGGAAATTCGAATTTCACAGGAGACATGATCAGCGAAGCCGAAACTGCAGCGCAATCAAGTGGAAGCACAAAATTTGTAACTGCACAAAACCACTACAACCTTATAACCCGTGGTATCGAAGAAGACGTCATTCCTGAAGCATCAAAAATAGGTCTTGGAGTAATACCGTATTTCCCACTCGCAAGTGGATTTCTTACAGGAAAATATCAACCTGGGGAGGCTGTACCTGAAGACAGCAGAATGACAGCATGGGGAATGGCTGATAATACTCTAACCGAAGAAAATTTCGCGATCTTGGGGAAATTAGAAGCATTTGCAAAATCACACAATCACAGTGTTCTAGACTTGGCAATGGGCTGGTTACTTTCTCATCCTGAAGTACCGACTGTAATATCTGGAGCAACAAAACCAGAACACGTACTGTCAAACATCGAAGCATCCGCATGGCAACTTAGTAAAGACGAAATGGATGAGGTTAACGCAATTACAAGTTAGTCAATATCCCATTCTTCTAACATTCCTTCAAAGGCAGCTTTTATAGCTGCCTTTGTTGGTTTTGAAAGAAAGTCATCAAAAAAATTTATCCTTAAGTCAAAATAGCTGCGCGCATTCTCGTCACTAATAACATCATCACTAGCTACAACCTCTACAAATAAAGCCCTCGCAAAAACCGAAGGATCTTTCTCTATATACGAACGAAAAGACTTGTGATCGTAGTCTGGTTTCTCAAGCAAACGACGTAACTGGGTAAGTTGTAGATCTAAACCTAGAGCCATGTTAATTGGTTCCAATGCAATTTGACTTAGCTGGCAGCTGTAGGTGAGGCTTCCTCAGAAGAAACGTCTTCTTGTTCCGCTACAACTTCCCCAGCAGAAGAATCAGCCTGCTCTTGCTTAGGACGAACATGATCGTAGCAAGTACGACAATATACAGGGCGATCACCTCGCGGTTTAAATGGAACCTCAGTCATCTGGTCGCAGGAAGCGCAAAGTGCAGGATGCATCTGTCGAGGAGTCTTACCTCCAAAAGAGACAAAATTGCCGTAACGAACATATCCATCAATCTCCTCTAGAGAATTGCGGCTCGAACGACGTACCTGCCGACAGGACGGACATCGTGTTGGCTCATTGAGCAAACCCTTAGAAGCATAAAATTCTTGCTCTCCGGCTGTGAAAGTAAACGGGTCTTCACAGTCACGGCAGGGAAGTTGCTTATCTGTAAATGCCATACTCAACTCCAAAAAAGTAGTCCTAACAGTGTATCACTGGTTTTCAGGTATACAATCTCTTAAGCAGACCTCTTTAAAATCCTTAACTAAATGAGGTTCACTAAAGTCAGGAGAAATAATGTCAGAAATTGTTCAATACAGTTTAGAAAGTAATGTTGCACAAATCACATTGAATCGACCCGAAGCATTAAATGCCCTTAATGGAGCTTTACTTCAGCAACTTACAAAAAATGTAACCGATGCAGCAAATGATCAAAATGTACGCGCATTAATAATTACTGGTACTGGCCGAGCATTTAGTTCAGGAGGGGATCTTAGAGGTGTGGGTACCGACGACCCTCTCGATCCATTAAAAAATGCGGAACAGCTTCGGAGATATGAAGAGATTTCGCTGCTCTTATCTGAAATGCCAAAACCAACAATCGCAGCTATTAATGGAGTAGCTGCAGGAGCTGGCTTTTCAATCGCACTAGCAACAGATTTCCGAATTGCAAGTGAAGAAGCAAAATTCCTAACGGCTTTTGCAAAAGCTGGTTTAACTGGAGATTTCGGAGGAACCTGGCTTCTAGAAAGAATAGTTGGGACTACAAAAGCAAAGGAACTATACCTACTTGGCAATACAATTTCTGCAAATGAAGCTGAGGAATTAGGGATTGTGAATCAAATTTGCAGTGGAGAGGAGCTCCCACAGAAAGCCCAAACATTGGCAAAGAAGCTTGCAGCAGGACCGACCGATGCATACGCACGAATCAAAAGAAACTTTGCCTATGGATCCAATCATTCATTAAGCGATCTATTAGCTTTTGAGGCTGGCAACATGATTGCAGCTTCTAAAACAGAAGATTTTAGAAATGCTGTGGAGGCATTTCTAGACAAACGTGAACCTGACTTCAAGGGACGGTAAAGTCTTGCAAAGAACATTAGAAAAAAATTGCTACAATGCACTAATCACTAAACAGCCTTACCGGCATAAAGGAACTCCATAATGACCTATTTATCTTCTGGCGAACCCATTTCCCACCACATTGGATTTGCTTCTCCTGACACAGACAAGCTTGCGGCTATTTTCACAGAAACAATTGGCGCGAAATTCAATATTTTTGAATACCCAGTTACNAACATTAGAAACGANGANTGCATAATCAAAGTGGGCTACGGAGCATTTGCTGGCATGATCGTGGAGATTATTGAACCCGTAAAAGGTGAAACACCACAAGCTCTCCATTTGGAAAAATATGGAGAGAGTGTAGATCACATCGGTTTTTGGGTGCCTGACGTCTATGAAGCAACAAAGGAATTTGTAGAAAAGGGAGCAAAACTGAATTGGATGGCTGGTGGTGAAAGCACAACTGCAAGTCTCACTGCAGCATCCACAGAAGAAGAAGTTTTAGAAGCGGCTAAAAAAGCAACGAATGGACTTACTTATATGGGTCTTCCCGGAAAACCAGGTGGCGTTTCGATAGAATTTCTTGGCCCGCCAATCCAAACAGGCATGACCAGCGGTCAAGGCATGCTAGCAGGATGCGAGGATTTAATTAAAATGAAACCCGAGCCTTGGTTCGAATAAAACCTAGGTTCCTGTTCCTCCACTTGCCTCAAGTCGATCGAATGCATCGAGAATTGCTTTAAAGCGGTTTTCGACACCTTCCCTGATTTCTGTGTGTGTAAGTATATAAAGATAATTATTTTGAATTGCTTCAAGCACACGTCCAGCTACAACTGCTGGTGAAATTGATTCATCCGGTGCTGACTGTCCTAAGCCAGGATCTTCAGCCCCACCAAAGCGATCCGGACGATTACGTTGGGAATGCATTATTTGCGTCTGTACACCACTGGGGCAAAGAACCGAAACACTGATTTTCGTACTCGCCAATTCCTCATACATGGTCTCAGAAAGTGCTACAACTCCATATTTGGAAACAACATACGGACCTATTCCGGGAAACGCATAAAGACCGGCTGAGGACGATGTATTGACAATATGACCATCTTCACCACTAGCCAGCATGCGTGGAAGGAAAGCCTGCACTCCGTAGAGAACACCATGTAGGTCAACTCCAACGACCCAATCCCAATCCTTCTCGCTCTGCTCATGAACTGGAGCAAAGCTAACGACACCAGCATTATTACAGAGGATATTCACATTACCCATTTCTCCAAAAGCCTTGTCAGCCAAAGCTTTTACCGAATCGCGGTCAGACACATCTGTAGTTACAGCAAAGCTTTTAGTCCCATTTGCAACTAAGTCAGCTGCAACTTTTTCGGCTGCAGTAGTATCAATATCAGAAACCACGACATTCATACCTTGGGCCGCAAACAAACGACACATGGACTCGCCAATTCCTCCACCACCCCCTGTAACAACAGCGGTCTTTCCTTCAAAATTATTCATAACATCTTCCTAAGCAAAATTTTCATTTATTCTAGCGATCTTATCTAAAAAAATGAATTCAAATCAAAACTGAGACCTAGCTTAAAATAACAGACTAAGAATGACTACTCAGAGAACATCAAAGCTCCCATCTTCCCGAGTAACGCTTTACCTGCTATTAGGAGTCGCCATACTAGTTCCAGTAGCAATTTTTGCAATTGCGCGCATAGAAATAAGCAATTCTGCGAATGATCTTAAAGGTCTTACTGGACCATTTCTTGCGTTTTCAGCTGGTGTTTTATCGTTTATCTCACCCTGTGTTTTACCTATTGTGCCTGTATATATAGCAAATCTAGTCGGTTCTTCACGAAATAACCCTCAGGCCAAAATCAGCAAACGGAAAACAATGGGCCATTCCGTAATGTTTCTTCTGGGCCTGACCTTTGTCTTCGTTTTACTTGGCACCAGTGCAGGATTAATAGGCTATAACCTTCAATTACACCTAAATACCTTCGAAATTATTGCAGGATTAATACTTATCATTTTTGGATCCCTTTTAATACCAAGTTTTGAAAGAAAAACTTCAATTCACGCAGCAATTGCACTTGCCGTTGCAACAGTAATTTTTTACATAATCATTGAATCAAACATTATCCAAAGTGATTGGCGAATGATCTTATTTTTGGTAGCTACATTAATTGTTTGGGCAAAATATTGTGGATACCTACGCCTCACTTTCTTTCAAAGAACTCTAGCTATAGAAATGCCTAAAACCCAAACAATCAGTTTTGGACGTTCAACACTCTTTGGCATGGCATTTGCAGTGGGTTGGACACCGTGTATAGGGCCAATTTTAGGCGGTATTTTAACAATTGCTGCTGCATCAGGTGAAGCTGCAACTGGTTTGTATTTACTACTCTTTTATTCACTAGGCTTCAGTTTGCCTTTTTTGCTAACAAGTATTTTAATCACTAACGCTGGAAGCCCGTTCAAAAAACTATCACGCTTCCTGCCAATAACAGAAGCTTTAAGCGCAATCATCATAATTACTTTGGGGACTTTATTACTAGCCGGCCGATTATCAAAAATTTATGAGTATTTTGATTTTGTAGGATTTAATCAAGGCTTATAACTACGGCATATCTAATTTTGCTGTAGATCCCGCAGAAATTGATCCTTCCCTGAAACTATCCAAAGATCACCTACCTCCACAACTTCTTCAAATGGAGGATTAAAAGTAATTTGCTCATTTCGTAAACGCCCAATCAGAAAAACATCATATCTTTTCGCTATATCAATATCACCAATTTTCGAACCTACTGCTGAAAAGGGTGCAGTAACGCGCGCGATACCGTAATCAGGACCTATAGACATGTAATCACTAATCTCACGAGCGCCTAACGTATGCGCTAGCCGCTGAGCAGATTCGCTTTCAGGATTGACAATCGTATCTACGCCAGCAAGTTCAAGTGCACGTGTATGGTCGGGTGATGATGATTTAGCAATAACATGAGATAACTGTAAACGTCGCTTCAAAGTTAACGCTATTAGTGTACTTGTCGCGATGTTGCTACCAATAGCAACCACAACACTGTCGTAATTTTGAAGTGAAAGAGATTCGAGAAACTCCATCTCTGTTATATCACCTTCTGCAGCCAACATGGACGTTTCAACAAGCGCATTTACCCTTTGTGGATCATTGTCCACAACAAGAACATCTACGCCTATATTATTAAGTTCATGCGCCAACTGAGAGCCAAAACGGCCTAATCCCAAGATTGCAATATCCATTCTTCTACTCCCTACCCTATTCGGATGCTATCCCTCTGTGCCCGGAAGGTCGACCTTATTCGCTGACGAAACATTATTAATACCAAGATAATTGGTAAGAACCGCCCTAGCAACATCCCGCAAATAAGTACCACACGAGCACCTGAGTTAAATTCAGACGTCAGACCTGTTGACCAACCTACAGTCGCTAAAGCAGATGTGGCATCATACAAAACATCGGCAAACTTAAAATCGCTTAAGAGCATTAATAAAAAAGTCTCCGTAAACAATAAAGCCAAAAAAATTAAAGTAATTACAGCAGCCTGGTAAACAGCAATTCTTGGAATTCGACGACCAAAGGGAGATACATCTTCACGACCTCTAAAAAAGCCAACCAGTGATGCAAACAAAACCGCAACCGTGGCTAATTTGATGCCTCCAGCTGGTGAACCCGCAGCGCCTCCGATAAGCATTAACACAGAGGAGAAAAGCTTTGTCCAGTCATTCAAAAATTCTGCATTGATTGCTGAAAAACCTGAGGTCCAAGTTATTGTTTGAAAAAAGGCTAGTACAGGCCTGTGTGATACATCAACCGTAGCTAAAGTACTTGGATTATTCCACTCTGATACTCCAAAAAACAAACTACCAACAGCGATCAATCCAACGGCACTATAAAGAATGAGCTTTACCTGTAATGGCACCTGCCGAACACGTCTATTAAACAAAGAGATCACTACTGCTGCAGAACCAATACTGCCCGCAAAAACTAGCAAACCTACAGGAATCAAGACTTCAGGATCAGAAGCAAAGGGAACCATATCATTACCAGTAATATTGAATCCAGAGCAATTAAAAGCAGAAATGGAATGAAAAGCTCCCCACCAAATAGCACGGCCAAAAGTCATTTCATGCACTAGAGAAAAAATCGCAGAAAGTACTACAAAGCCTATAACCTGTACGCCAAGAGCATAAATTAAAAGGCTACGCATAAATCGAAAACCCTCGCCAAGCGAAGGTGCTCCGTAGTAAAGACGCATCAAATGTCGATCACGTAACCCAAAAGAACGTCCGAAAATCCACAGCACTAATCCAATTCCTGCCATATATCCAAGGCCACCTATTAGAACCAGCAGGAGAATGATGGCTTCTCCAAAAAAACTCCACTGTGTTTGGGTATCTACGACTGTTAAGCCAGTAACACAAATAGCAGAAACTGCAGTAAAAAATGCGTCAAAGATCCTGACACTTTCTCCGGAAGAACTAGCTATAGGAATACTTAGAAGAACCGTTCCGAGAGCTAAAAAGCCGCCAAATCCGAGAGCCACGCGAAAAAAATTATTAAAAACACGTCGTCTTTCGGGTACTTGCAACGAAACGGTTTCCGTCCCCATTAGTCGCCTACGAAAACTACGAGAGACCATTACCAAATTCCTCAGCTATAGAGTACTTCTTATATTTACTAACTGCTGCCACACGGAACAAAATTACACCTACCAAATAAATAGGCGACTTTTACAACCCGCGAAAAACCTTGTATTAATCTTCTTCAATGGCGGTAACGCCACCACCATCTGCACCAACACTACTACTACCATCACCTTCGCCAGAAGAACTTTCATCTTGCTCATCCTCAGAGTCATTCACTGCTGCTGCAACGGCACCCGCACGCTCTATAACTGCCTCGGCGGCTTCAGAAACCTCCTCGTCAGTACTCGAAACTTCGGAAACTGCCTTAACTGACTGCTCAGCAAGTGACCTTACACGAGCCTGTTCCACCTCAGTAAGAGGCTGATCTTTCATCGTTTCAACAAGCTTATCTAGATCTTCCTCTAGATCCTCAAAGTGCTGATCAGATAGTTCTCCACCTGCTTGTTTATCAGAAAAAGTATCAATTCTTGCTTGTACTTGTTCAAGTTGGTCACGCACATCGGCCTTTGTAGACCTATCAGTAGCAAACGGAACTAAAACGACAAGTGCTAAAATTGCTGCTGCCGCAACAGCTAACGTAGAAACAAGAGCAGGTTTTAGTTGGAGTGTTCTCACAGGCATCAGCTGTGTTTTTCCCTTATGCAAAAAACGGGCACGCAGTTTATCTTCAAAAGCAGGTTCTGCGGCAGTCTCGTTCGCAGCAAAACTTAATACCTGACTCATTTTAAGTAGTGGCTTCAATGTTTCGACATCTTTACTTGGGACCTGCTTAAGTACGTCTTCTAAATCCAAACCTGAGTGCAATAATTCCAAAGCATCCGCAAGGGAAAGAACCTGTTCATCAGGAGAAGGTCTTAATCGAAATATTGAACGAATATACAAGAGAATACTCATAATTTTACAATCTCCCGCAAACGGACAATTGCTTTATGTTGAAGTACCTTAATATTATTTTCTGTTTTCCCAAGGACTTTAGCTGTTTCAGCAACTGACAAATCCGCACCGAAACGAAGCGCAATGACATCGCGTTGCGCGGCCGGTAAACTTGCTGAAGCAGCACGGACATACTCAAGTGCTTCTTCTTTTTCAAGATCTCCAACATGATCTCTCTTTTCATCAGGAATGCTGTCAAATAACGGTTCTTTTTCAAGCTGTCTTGATGAACGACGAATGTGATTAACAACCTCATTTCGCGCAATGCGAAAAACCCAAGCGCCAAAGGGCGCGCCTTCCCAGCGAAAGCGATTAATATTGGAGACAATTCGCATAAAAATATCATTGACAATATCTTCGGCATCTTCTTGCTGAAACACTCTTACCGAAACAAAGCGAAAAACACGAGGAAAGTAGTACTCATAGAGAATACCCAACGCATCTGTGTCACCTTTCTGGGCAGCTTCAACGGTGACTCGCTCGTCAAATTGCGGATTCAGATCTTCGTCCAATGAAGGGGACACACCTTGCTCCAGCAAGCTTATTTTACTGTGACGCTACTCCTTTCGTCGCTTTCCGGCTATCAAAACTAACAACCGCTACTAAAAAGAACGCAAAGTAGGACAAAGAGTTAATAATGTCATCACTATTAAATTGCCAGATATCGCCATAAAAACAGGCATTTCTTCAAAAATATTTATAAAAAGATATAAGTTTTCACTTCTTGAGCTTAATAAGATGTAAAATAACTACCCGAGATGCTCAAATCTAGGACGGATTTACCCAAGTTTATTTTTGTGACGGGAGGTGTTGTCAGTTCCGTCGGTAAGGGTATAGCCACAGCAAGCATAGGGCGCATCCTAAAAGCACGTGATATAGCAGTCACGATTCAAAAACTAGATCCATATTTGAACGTTGATCCAGGCACAATGTCTCCTTATCAGCACGGTGAGGTATTTGTAACTATAGATGGAGCCGAAACCGATCTTGATCTCGGACACTATGAACGTTTCATCGATCGAGACCTAACTACTACTTCCTCTGTTACAAGCGGACAAGTTTATTCATCTGTTCTAGAACGTGAACGAAGAGGTGACTATCTTGGAGGCACCATACAAGCTGTTCCACATTTGACCAATGAAATCAAGCATCGGATTCGACAAGCTGCAGAACAAAGCGGCTCTGATGTCATCATCTGCGAAGTAGGGGGAACAGTAGGTGATATTGAAGGCCAAACATTTATTGAAGCAATTAGACAACTGCGCCATGAACAACCTGATAGTTTCTTAAATGTTCATGTCACATTTCTTCCTTATATCGGTGCTACAGGTGAATTAAAGACAAAGCCTACTCAGCATTCGGTTCGTGAACTACGTTCCCTAGGTATACAGCCGGATGTAATCATTGCTCGGACAGATCATGATGTTTCACGAGATACCTTAGATAAAATAGCTGATTTCTGTGACGTTGATCGCCAGGCAGTTATACCACTCGAAACCGCTCCGTCCATTTATGACGTACCGACCTTATTGGAAGAAAGAGGATTAGGTGACTACATCACCGAACGGATAGGTTTTGGAATAATTCCAAATACTCTAAGCGAGTGGCAAAAAGTTGTTTCACGGCAAAAACCAGCAAAAGCAACTCTATCGTTAGCAATTGTCGGAAAATATATTGAACTGCAAGACGCCTACCTTTCTGTAAAAGAAGCACTTACACATGCCAGCGTTAATCAATCAGTTGAAATAGATATTCAATGGATACAGGCAGAAAGATTAGAGTCCGTGCCAGCATCAACTGTTTTGAAGCACTGTGACGGCCTAATTATTCCTGGTGGATTTGGAGAACGCGGCTGGGAAGGAAAAATTCAAGCAATACAATATGCCCGAGAAAAACAAATACCGACATTGGGTCTTTGCCTAGGACTGCAAGCTATGGTCACGGAATATGCTCGCAATGTATGTGGTTTCAAAGATGCTAATTCAACTGAGTTTTCACCGACAACACCTTATCCAGTTATAAGTTTGCTGGAAGAACAAGAGGGTGTTTCTAACAAAGGTGGGACCATGCGATTAGGGGCTTATCCGTGTGAATTAATAGCAGGTTCTCATGCAAACAAGTCTTATGCGACTTCTACGGTTCAAGAACGCCATCGGCACAGATGGGAGATCAATTTAAAATATCGTGACGAACTCGAGTCTAAGGGCTTGTTAATAAGTGGTTTATCCCCTGATGGTACTCTGGCAGAGATTGTAGAAATTAAAGATCATCCATTTTTTATTGGCACACAATTTCACCCAGAATTACAGAGTCGACCTAATCGACCTCACCCTCTTTTCATCACCTTCATCGAGACAGCCTACCTGTTAACAGAAACTAGCAAAAGTACATCGGAAACAGTCACTTAGTGAAAAGAAGTTATTAAAATTCAGTGGATATTTGGCGAATCATACACTTACTTTGTATTGTCTGGCTAAGTGCCGGCTTGGGTTCGATAATACCGCTCATCATACGAGCATGGATTACTAATGATGTGTCTACACAAATGCATTGCCTAGTAGAAGCAGCGCAAAATGAAACACGTATTCTCCTTCCGGGCGCAATGGCAACAGGAATCTCAGGGTTTTTTTGGGGAATCGCAGCTGGCCACCACTTTTTACGAGATGGCTGGTTATTAGCTATGACACTCCTTTTTATATTTTGTTACTTGGTTTGTCTGCCCCTTTTGGGGGTTGGTCTTCGTCGCGCACGAACAGTCTCGCTTGTCGCTGCAAAAGAAGGCAAGGTGACAGCAGAATTAAAAGAATTACTTGACGATCGAGTACCCTTAGTCTTCGGAGTCATCTTGGTTCTCGCAATGCCTTTGTTTGTATTTTTTGCAGTATTTAAACCATTCTAAGAAAAAGACTACCTTTTAAGAATAATGAGGTCCGGAAAAGGGGAATGTGGAAAAATATCTCACCCAGTGTGGTTTTCAATAGTGCGCTATTGCCCCGAACAAATTGGGTAGCCAATAGCTATCACTTAAAGCTCCTTTCAAAAACTGAGGGAAACCAAATCGCTACTCGTATAGACTAACGGTATGAATTCACGTTTCGAAAACAAAGTTGTAGTTGTGACAGGTGCAGCTGGAGGAATAGGTAAAGCTGCATGTTTCCGTTTTGCTGCGGAAAAAGCACATATAGTGGCTGTTGATTTACCCGATTCCGGAATAGATGAATTAGTTAATGAACTTCAAACTTCTAAAACAAAGGCCATTGCAGTCACTGCTGATGTCACCTCTCTAAAAGATTCCGAATCGTATGTTAGTCAGACACTCGAACATTTTGGACGACTCGATATTCTTTTTAATAATGCTGGGATCGAAGGTTGGGTCGGACCGCTAGTAGATTATCCTGAAGAAATTTTTGAAAAAGTATTGGCTGTCAACGTGAAAGGAATCTGGTTAGGTATGCGTGCCTCTATACC
>JAKUNN010000030.1 GCA_022451885.1 Dehalococcoidia bacterium
TAGAATTGTTTTATTAAGGAGACGTCACGTTTTAGTGAATACTGGGCTCCAGGTTTTTGATAGTCTTTCCGATGATCTTCGGAGGGAGGCACTTACCCATGCTTCGTATACGAACGAAGACAGAGAGGGTGGACCCAATAATGAAAGGCTTGAGTTCCTTGGTGATGCTTTATTAGGTGCAGTTGTAGCTCGTGAGCTATTTGTTGCTTGTCCAAATGCTGCGGAGGGTGATTTGACGCGAATGCGTGCGGAGATTGTACGTGGGGATGCACTTGCTTCAGCAGCGGAGCGACTTGAGCTGGGAGGTCGACTTGTTTTAGGTCGTGGGGAAGAAGCGGCGGGAGGCCGTTCACGTACTCGAAATCTTGCCGGGGTTTTTGAAGCTGTAGTCGGTGCTGTTTACATCGGTAAGGGGCTTCGTTCTACAGAGGTTTTTATTCGGAGAACTTTAAAATTAGAGATTCAGCAGGTTGTGAAGGATGGGCCGGGGGTTGATCCGAAGTCAGCTTTACAGCAATTGTGCCAAGCTCGTTGGCATAGCCCGCCAGAATACGTCACTGTTTCGGAGCAAGTAGATTCTCCAGAGAGGAGATTTTGCATCGAAGTTTATGCGGACAATAATTTGTTAGCGCGTGCTTATGGCGGCAGTAAACGTGAGGCGCAAATGCGTGCTGCAGAAAAAGCCTGTCAAAGTTTCCAAGAGTCTGGTAGTGCAGATTGTAGAAATACGAATAAGAAATCTGCGGGCAATAGCCCTCAGAAGCAAAAGCGTCATAGGAGTAGTGCAAGAGCCTGATGTTTATAAGGAAATTGACGATCACCGGTTTTAAAAGTTTTGCTAACGAGACGACGTTTGAATTTGATCCGGGTGTTACAGCGATCGTTGGGCCAAATGGTTCGGGGAAAAGTAATGTTGCAGATTCTGTCCGTTGGGTTCTTGGTGAACAAAATTCCCGTTTGATACGTGCAAAAAAACAGGATGATGTCATTCATTCTGCAGGTTCTGCTAAGTCAAGGTTTGGTATGGCAGAGGTTGTTATCGCAATCGATAATTCTGATGGTGCATTCCCTCTAGATTTTAAGGAAGTGGAGATTTCAAGGCGTGCTTATCGTGATGGAAGTAGTGAGTATTTATTGAATGGAACGCGAATTTTGCACCGTGAGCTCCTTGAACTCTTACAAAAAGTGAATCTTGGCCAGAATTCATATTCTTTTTTAAATCAGGGTGCAGTTGATCACTTCTTAACAATGACTGCGCAAGAGCGACGCTCACTTGTAGATGATGTAGCGGGTGTTAAACAGTACCGAAGTCGGATTTCTGATGCCAATAAACGTTTAAGTGATACCGCGGAAAATTTGTCGAGGTTACAACTTATAGCAGATGAATTGAAGCCGAATTTAACTCGTTTAAGGAGGCAGGCGGATCGCTCAACTAAATATAAGGATTTAACTGAGCGGTTGAACAGTTTGTTATCTGATTATCACGGTGTCCGTTGGGACGAAGCTCACAATTCTATTGTAAGTGCTAATGCTGCGTTAGATCAGTGCCTTGCAGAGGAGGATTCTGCAGAAAAATTGGTACGTGAATTTGCTGATGCACTGACTACGATTGGCGATCAGATAAAAGGTCATCGAGAGAGTTTTACAGATCGTGAACAAGAGCGTACGAATGCTCAGGTAAATTTGGCTAAATTTGAAAATGATCTTTCTTATGCTCGTGAACGCAAAGTTACCGTAACCGATCGCATTAAGGAAGTTGAAAGTGAGTTAACTGTTTTTAAAGCTGATTATGCTGCCTTAAGTATGCAAGATGTGCCTAAGGAGCTTGAGGGTAGCGATGCTCAGCTTGGACCATTGGAAAGAGATTTTGAGCAGGCAAAAAGTAAATTTGAAGAAATTGATGTAACTGTAAATTCTTTACGTCGCCGAGAGAATGAATTAAAAGCAGAACTTACTTGGCTAAATGAAAAGCATGAAGAATTTTCATCTGAAATTGCACCAGGTGAAAAGGGGCAAGCTACGGAACACAGAGCGGAAATTGCAACTCGTCTTTCAGAAGCGGAAAAGCTTGTCAAAGACCGTTCGCAAAAAGAAGAAGCTAGTACGGGAAATATTAATATACGAGAGCAAGAAGTTACGAACGCCCAGGCGGCAGTTAATGAAGCTCGTTCAAGATTTATACGTGTGCAAGAGGAATTGCGAAAATATGAAACTGAACGCAATGTCATTTTGCGTGAATTGGATGCGTTAGAAGGTCGTTTTGCGACATTGAACCATATACATACTGAACATACAGATTTGGCTGCAGGGCCCGAGGCTGTTTTGCAATTTAGTGAGGAGGGTCGCGACCTCTCTGGTGTACTTGGAATTTTGGTGCACCATTTGCGAGTACCTTTTGCTTTGGAAACGGCTATATCAGCAGTTTTGGAGAGAAGATTCCATTCTGTGCTTATAGAGAATCGTGATGAGGCAATCCGTGCTATTGAACTTCTTCAGAAGAATACTTTAGGGCGTGTACATTTTTTACCCGTCGATACTTTTAAGAAAACCATTCCTTTGAATCTTGCTAAAGAACGTGGTGTTTTGGGAGTTGCAAGCCGATTAATTGACTTTGATGATGAGGTTAGGCCTTTTGTGGAGACGATATTAGGCCGTGTAATAGTTGTTTCAGATATTGAAACAGCTTTCAAGATGGCTAAGCGGGCGTTTGGAGGATTAATTGTTACGACAGACGGCGTAATTGTTGAACCGAATGGAACGCTAATTGGTGGTTCAAGCAGTAAGGATACCCCGGCAGCTGGTGCAATTGCACGTGAGCGTGATCGGCATGAGTTGGTTGATTTAATAAAAGAGTTACAAATTCGAGATCAAGGTTCGAATAGTCAAGTTGAAAGTGCTCAATTGGCGCTTGAGCGCGTAAATATTCAGGTAGATGAAACGACAAGCCAATTAGATAGCGCACATTCTCGGTTAGATGATATTAGGCGGGATAGAGGAGTTACTCAGGAAGCGCATTATAGAAGTGTGCAAGAGCGGGATGCTATTTTGAGTGAGTTGAGCGCCTTTGATTTAGAACAAGAGCGAGTCACAAGGAAGAATACCGAGAACAGAGTTGCCGTTTCTGAAATCGAAAGCAGACGGAGTGTTCTTGAAGCCGAACTATCAAAACTAACGATGAATTTAAGAGAGAATGTTTCAGTACATAAAAATCTGTCTTCGAAGATGGAAGAAGTGGCAAGTCGTGTAGCCGATTTCAAGAGTGAGATGGAGGTGCAAAAAAGATTAAGTGATACACATGTGCAAAACGTTGATAGGCTCGTCGTCGGAATCAAGGATCGGGAAGCAAAGATTGAAGCGCTTAATTCTGAAGTACAACAAATAGATGTTCTTCTTGTGAGTAAAGAACAAGAGTTAGTTAGTCTAAAAAATAAGTATCAAGAATTACGTGACAGCTTGGAACCCTACGAGGTTAGTTTTAAAAATCTTGAAGACAGAGAAGGGGAATTGAGGTCTTCACATCAGGAGGCACAAGCAGCATTGCTAAAAACTCAGCAAAAGCGTCTTACTTTAGATGCAGAGGCTTCTCGTGCTACAGAAAGACGTGTTTCTTTACGTGAGGAAATGGAGCGTGATGGTTTTACCCCATTAACTGGTGGTGGCATTGGGCTATTGGGACCAACCGAAATTTCGGGTTTAAAGGAATCTGATGTGAGTGTCGTTAATGAAGGAGATGGAGGTCTTCCTCTATCAGAAGAGAATTCGGGGTCGGTTCGTGGAGGTGCGCTATTGGATATGAATGCTCTTGAAGATGAAGTGCATTCTTTACGTGCCCAGATTCGACGTTTGGGACCTGTAAATCAGGAAGCCTCCGAAGATTTGCTTGAAAGTGAAGAGCGATACAATTTTCTTGTTGCCCAAATTGATGATTTAACAGAAACAGAAAAGCAACTGCACGGAGCTATAGGTGAGTTAAATGAAAAGATCCGTTCGCAATTTAAGGATGTATTTGAGAAAGTAAATATTGCATTTTCAAATAATTTCACTGCTTTTTTTGGTGGAGGTGAAGCTGGTTTATTGCTTGATAATGCTGAAGATGCAACCGATTCCGGGATTGAAATCGAGGTAAAACTTCCAGGAAAAGATTTGCGATCGTTGAATCTTTTGTCAGGTGGCGAACGCTCCCTTACAGCAGTGGCCTTATTATTTGCATTTTTAATGGTTAAACCTGCACCTATGTGTATTTTGGATGAAGCAGATGCATCTCTTGATGAAGCTAATGTCAGCCGTTTTGTTGGCGAATTGAAGAAGCTGTCTGAAAAAACACAATTTTTAGTTGTTACGCATAACCGTCACACAATTGAAGCTACGGATGCCATCTATGGTGTTTCTATGGGTCGAGACGGGGTTTCTAAAACTCTTTCTATGCGTTTGTCTGCTAATTTGTGATAACAAGAACGGTTATTTATAAAAATGTGGTGGCGTGGTAATTCAAGCGAAGTTAAAGAACGAACAAAAAATGCCACCGAGAAAACACGTTCCAAATTTGATGTACTTGTAAATATTTTTAATCGCCAAGATTTTGATAACAGTCTTTGGGATGATTTAGAAGAGGCACTAATTTCGGCTGATGTTGGACTTCCAACCACGGAATATATTCTTGAAAGAGTTAGAAAAAATGTTCAAGAAAAAAAGATAAAGTCTGCTTCTGATGTACGGTTATTTTTGAGAGATGAGTTAGTTGCGATTTTAGAAACCCCTTTGAGTCGAGTACCTATTTGGGGCTCTCCGGAAAATGAAATACCTCAGCCATTTGCTATTCTTGTCGTTGGTGTGAATGGTGCAGGTAAAACAACTTCAACTGCGAAGTTAGCCTTTACGCTGCAGGGCTTAGGTATCTCATGTGTTTTAGCTGCTGCAGATACGTTTCGTGCTGCGGCGGTTGAACAAATTGAAGTTTGGGGAAAACGGATTGGTGTGCGTGTTATCTCACATCAAAATGGATCCGATCCTAGTTCTGTCGCATTCGATGCGATTGCCGCTGCAAAGGCTAATAATATAAGGGCAGTGATTGTTGATACAGCAGGTCGCTTACATAATCAGAGTAATCTAATGGAAGAATTAGGAAAAATTAAAAGAGTTATTGAGAGAAATCTGTTGGATGGACCTCATGAAACATTACTTATTTTAGATGCGACCACAGGTCAAAATGGTTTACAGCAAGCAAAAATTTTTTCTGAGTACGTAAATGTTACGGGTATCATACTTGCTAAGCTTGATGGCACTGCTCGAGGTGGAATTGCCTTCGCCGTGGCAAGGGAAATAGGGGTACCTGTATATCTGATAGGGACAGGTGAATCGATTGAGGACTTGTCGCCATTTGACCCAGAAGTTTTCGTTGACGCTATCCTTAATTAAGTGATTTATGTCAGCAGTACTAGCTTTTTGGGCAGCGGCAATATTGATCGGTATCCTTACGGTTCCATTATCCGTTCGTTTATTCCGACGTTTTATTGATGCTGGTATTGGGTTTTCTATACCTCTCGGGTTAATTATCCTGTCAGCTACTTGGTTTTTGCTTCGCGTTATCGGAATCCCAAATGGAGTAGGTTTCCTAGCTATCCTGTTGTTTTTATTTGCGGGCTTATCATTTTTAATTGCTAGGACAGATCGTCATTTTCTATTAGTACTTCGAAGAGCTGGTCCTTTTGGATTATGTACATTTGGTGTTTTCAATATTGCGTTTTTTGCGTATGTAATTTTTCGTTCCTTTACTCCTGAGATTGCGCATACTGAGCAACCCATGGATTTGATGATGTTGAATGCGATTGTTGAATCTCCTAGTTACCCACCACATGATCCCTGGTTTGCAGGAGAAAGTCTTTCCTATTATTACGGTGGTTTTATTCAGGCTGGCTTACTTATTTTACTTACTGATATTCCTACATCTATTGGGTACAATTTGGCGCTTGCACTTGCTTTTGCAGGAAGTGTCACTACTATTTTTTCACTAGTGGCTACGCTTTTTCGCTGGCTAGTGAAAGAATTTTCAGCTTCAGCATTTTTCTTCACCAGTTTACTAGGTATAACACTATTGCTTTTCACGGGTTCCTTCGTCGGATTTATAGAATTTTTGTCCGTCCACATTAATTTGCCAGACAAATTTTTAGGAACGCTAGGTTTAAGTTCTCTAACAGATGCATTTTCTACAACTTGGTATCCTACTGAGTTTTGGTTTTGGTGGCGTGCAACACGACTGATACCTGAAACGATTATTGAATTCCCTGCTTTTTCTTTTCTGTTAGGAGATCTCCATCCTCATTTAATGTCTATCCCGGGAGTAATTTTAAGTTTGGCAGTGGCGTCCAGTTTATGGCGGTCGCGAGGTATTCTGTCTTTCCGCACACATTTACGAGATCCTATTATTGGCTTTCTGCTTGCTTTAATTATGGGTTCTCTTGCTTTCGTAAATGCTTGGGACATTGTGACGTTCAATGCTGCAATTGTAATCACTGCGATAGCTCATAATTTAAAAAGTGATTTCACCTACAGGTCTTTTTTAAAGGTTTTTGGGTGGCTTACTCCTGTGATGTTTTTGTCAGTTGCTATTTATGGGTCTTGGTATGCCACTTTTTCTACACAAGCAGGAGGTATAGCACCGTACATGGGTCCTGGATCTAATCTCGAGCAAATGATTTTGCTAAACGGTCCACTTCTCCTTGCTATGACTCCGCTGATATTTTTTGCAATACGATCTGTACCAAAGATTTCCTTACGTGTGTTTGCAATTGCAGGTGTCGTACCGGTGATTCCCTTCATTGTCTGGCTTGCAGTACTGAATAGTTCGATTTTTGAAATCTCTCGGACCGCTAGTGGTTGGGCCACTATTACGTTTGAGGGTGTTTTGTTATGGGGTTTCACTTATGCATTGATTATTTTCTTGCAAAACAAATGGTTTGTGATGGCTTTATTAGCTTCATTGGCAATTCTCTCAACCCTGCTTTGTTATGGTGCTGAGTTCTTCTACGTTCAGGATGTGTTCGAAGAAATTCATCCTCGTTCGAATACCGTGTTTAAGCTTCTGTACCAATCCTGGATTGTGTCATCTGTGGTCGGTGCCGTTTCACTAACCGAAGCATTTCGCAGGCTACAGGGATACCGGTTACTCAAGCCTGTTTTTGCAATAGTTGTTTCGAGCTTAGTTGTTGTTTCTCTTACGTATATTGCTATCTCAATTCCTAATCGTATTAACGAGAATGTAGGCAGTCCCACAATTGATGGTTTGGCTTATGTTGATGCAAATGATCGAGCGGTTATTCAATGGCTTCAGGAAAATGTTAAAAAAAGTGCGATTATCGTGGAAGCAAGTGGCAGAACATGGGTTAGAAATAACGAGGGTCAGCTCGAAATTTCTTCACATCGAATTGATTACACTCTAGCTGGTAGGGTTGCAGCGCGTACTGGTTTACAATCGCCAATTGGTTGGCCAGGGCATGAGATACAATGGCGCCCTTCGCAGGATGCAAGGGAAGAAATAACGAGGCGTTTAAATCTCGTTGATGAAATTTATCTAGCTTCTGATTCTGAAGAAGTCTTGGCCATACTAAGAGAGTTAGGTGCGAATTACCTTGTGGTTAGTGGGCTCGAGAGAGTTAGTTATCCGGATAATTTTCTTCTCCATTTTGATGCAATTTTAACTCTAGTTTTTGGCGATAAAACAGGGATGGATGCGCGCATTTATAGCATTCCTTTGAAGGAATGATGCGTTTTTAGGTGAAGGGAAGATTAAACTATTTGTAATGTTTTCACGTCTTTTTGCGCATAGCCTGCAATATATCCATTTGAGTGATAAGAGTTTTAAGAAATGGGAAGTTTATTGTTACATAATAATATTTGTAGCTGCGGCTGTTTTGCGTCTTTGGGATTTGGGTTCAGTTACTTTACATCATGATGAAAGTATTCATGCATTCTGGTCTTGGCAGTTAGCTTTTGAGGGTCATTACATTCATGATCCTATTTTCCATGGCCCTTTTTATTACTTTGTCCAAGCATTTACATTTATTGTTTTTCAGGATAGCGATTACACTGCACGGCTTTCGGTAGCTTTCTTCGGCATCCTCTTAACTGCGCTCCCTCTGTTATTGCGTCGTCACTTGGGTGCTGTGGGCACAATTGCTGCAATGGCTTTTATTGCCTTTTCGCCTTCACTTGTCTATTACAGTCGTTTTTTTCGTGGAGATATATACATTGCAGTTTTTACTTTTTGTATGGTGCTTGCTATTTGGCGTTATTTGGTAACAGGACGCCACCGCTGGTTGCTAGTTTTTGCTGGTTCGATTGTAGGTATCTTTCTCACCAAAGAAATGGCTTATCTTGAAGCTGCGATCTTCCTACTACTACTAAATGCTCTATTGTCTGGTGATCTTGCAAAAATGACATTCTCAATGAATCGAAAAAAGCGAGTTTTTTGCGTGATTGTCTTAATGCCCGTTGCATGGCTGTGTGCTGCTTTATGGCCTCTGATTGCCAAGATTCGCACACGTCTAGAGTGGAAGGACCTACCGCGCAGTGGTGATTTACTCATTCTTTTAGGGACACTTATCTTGCCTTTACTGCTTGCATTTCTTCGAGATCCGTTAGAAATGGGTATTCCGTTACTGCGTGATTTTTCGATTTTACAAAGCATTCCTTTCATAGGAAAAGGCGTTGTCGATTCCGGAATGCTTGCTCAGGATGTTGTTTGCATTGGTTCAGTAAGTGATCGAATACCCATTATTGTTTCTTTACTCATTGTGGGGGGATTGTCTGCAGCGGTAGGTTTACTATGGAAACCGAAAATTTGGCTAATATGTGCTCTTCTTGGGAGCGTAATTTTTGCAACTTTCATGACTACTTTTTGGACTAATGTTGACGGTCTCTGTACAGGGCTCTGGGGATCTCTCGACTACTGGAGAGATCAACAAGTAGTCAGGCGTGGGGAACAGCCTTGGTTTTATTATTTAATGATTGTTCCCCCTTATGAGTTCTTATTATTTTCCTTGGCTCTTCCTGGTCTAATTTGGTCTTTTTTCCGTCGTGATTATTTTGCGAAGTTTTTGTCTTTTTGGTTAATTGCAGTTTTTTTTGCTCTTTCCTTTGCAGGTGAAAAAATGCCTTGGTTGACTGTTCATATAGCTTTACCAGCAGCGTTATTGGCTGCTTGGTCAGTCTATAACTTCTGGAGTTATTGGTTTAATTCTGGGAAAAAGGAAAATTGGTTGAAAGTTGTATTTGCAATTTTTGCTGTTTCTGTTATTTCGGCAGTAGCCTTTCCAGTCGCGGTATATGTACAAGATCTGTTTATAGGTGTGCGTGTTTTGCTTGTTATTTTCCCATTACTTTTGTTTGGTATTTGTGTATATCACTTTGGTTCTCGTTCGGTGCCTTTTTTAGCAGCAATCTTATTAATATCTGCATTATCTTTTTTCTCGATACGAACGATGACAGGTCTTGCGTTTGTGCGTGGTGATGTTCCTAAGGATCTGCTCATTTATACGCAGTCCTCGCCGTACTTGAAAGAGTTAGATAAAAGAATAGATCGCATTGTAGATGAATCTAAAAATCCTCAGAAGGTCTTTATAGCTGTTGACAGCAAAGCTTCTTTTGCCTGGCCTTGGGTTTGGTATTTCCGTGATTTCCCTGGAAGAATCCATTACGGAGATCATGTCGACGGATTAGATTTTGAAAAATATGATTATTCGGCAATTTTAACTACTGCAAGTAATGCATCATATATCCGTTCTGAGTTAAGCCGTTTGGGAATAAAAAATAACTATTTTCCAGAAGAGCCGTACCCGCATCGTTGGTGGTTTCCTGAAACCTATAAGGAGCCGTTTCGTCGCAATACAAATGATCAAGTGAATATGAGCCGATACTACTCATTCAGGGAAATTCAAACTTGGGAAGTAATTGGTTCGAATGTATTCAGAACTTCTGGTCCCAATAATTGGTTCCTAGTCGCGTATTTTTTCTGGCGTGATCACGAACCATCTACGGATCTTGGTTCTGTGGATGGTGTTGCCTGGTTCGCCAAGAATGCGGATCCCTAATTAATGATCCGCTACACTCAGGTGTAATGTTTCGCTCCTTACGTGTCTGGATAGGGTTTGTTTTTAGTGCTGTACTAGTGGGTTTATTCTTCACTCTTGTAGATTTGAGTGATGTGTGGAATGCATTTAAAGAGGCTAATTTTTTGTTTATGCTTCCTGCCGTAGTAATTTTGTTCATCTCTCTTTGGATACGTTGTGTTCGATGGACTTTGCTCATGCGACCAGTTGCGGCTATTTCTGCGACCCGACTTTTCCCCTATGCGATTATCGGATACATGGCAAACAATCTTTTGCCTGCACGAATCGGAGAATTGGTGCGTGCTTGGATTCTAGGGGAGCGTGAGAGAATTCCTAAAGCAAGTGCAATTGCTACAATTGCAGTTGAGCGGCTTTTTGATGGTGGGGTTCTTGTTGTGATGTTTGTAATTACAGGTCTTTTTATTGGTTTTGAAGATGGCGCGTTACGAATTATTGGTATTGCATCAGCAATTTTGTTTGCAGTTGCGTTCATCTTTTTTTATTGGTTTACCTCAAGTCCAACACGATCACGAAGAGTAGCTGCTTGGTTTCTTTGGAAGCTACCACGTCGGGCACGTTTCTTTCTAGCACCACATGCGTCGGCATTGTTGATTGGTTTTCGGTCAGTACATAATTCATCAACTTTTTTAGCAGTTGTTTTGCTTAGTGCTATTGCGTGGACGGTCGAAGCTTCTGCTTATGCTGTGATAGGGGTAGGGTTCAAAATTGATTTAGGCTTTGGTCATTTCTTATTATTGTTATCAGCTGCGAATTTAGCGATTATCTTACCCACTTTTTTTGGGGGTACTGGACCATTTGAATGGGCTGCACGCCTTGTTCTTACAAGTGGTGGAATTGCCAGTGGAGTAGCATCGGCTTATGCATTAGTTGCGCATGCTGTTATCTTCATTCCAACAACTGTGGTCGGTCTATTACTTATGTGGATATTTGGGATACCTTTGGCTAGGCTAAGAGAATCACCCATTGAATTGGTGGATTCTTCTAAATCAAAAAGTGTTTCTTTATGAGCGATTCAAATGAACAACTTAATGTTTTGGTTGTAGGTGCAGGTGCTGCGGGTTTAGCCGCTGCACGTCGCCTTCAGTCGCTTGGTCACCATGTTGAAATCTTTGAGGCACGTGATGATGTTGGCGGCCAAGTAGTTACATTCGATGTTGGTGGTGAGCCATTGGAATGTTTCTATCATCACTTGTTTACGAATGACGTTACTGCAGTCCGTTTTTTTGAGGAATTAGGACTTGGTGATCGGTTGCAGTGGTATGAGCCTTTGAATGCTCATTTTGTTAAGGATCATGCGTATCCTTTTACAACCCCCCTTGATTTACTTCGTTTTGATGCGGTTCCTTTTATTGGTCGTATTAGGCTTGGATTGTCTAGTTTATGGTTGCGTCGAAAAAGCGATTGGACTCCATATGAAGATATTACAGCTCGTGAATATCTTATTCGTGCAGTTGGAAAGGAAGCTTTTGATGCATTTTGGGGCCCCTTGTTAAAAGGAAAGTTCTCTGATTATTCGGATGATATAGGTATGGCTTGGTTGCAGTGGAAAATACGGTTGCGATTTGGTTCACGTGGTGGTCGTTTTGGCTTAAAAGAAATACTTGGTTATCCAAATGGTTCCTTTCGTCCCATATATGAAAGGTTAGCCAATGATATACGGAGCAATGGTGGAAAAATTTATTTGAATGAGCGAGTTGAATCTGTTGTTACTGAGAACAATTGTGTGAAAGGTATCAGTTCTGGTGGAAACTTTTATCCTGCTGATAGGGTTTTGCTAACTACACCAAATCCAGTTACAAAACGTTTAGTGCCCGTATTGCCCAGTGAATATGTGGAAGTACTGGATCGTGTTCAATATCAATGGGCTTCCTGTCTAGTACTTGCACTTGATCGTCCCTTGACGGAGTACTATTGGTTAAGCATTGCCGATTCTCTACCCTTTGTTGCATGTGTTGAGCACACCAATCTCGTTCCTAAGGAGAGATATGATGGTAATCACATTGTTTATCTTTCAAATTATGTTCCGCCCGGTCACCCTCTGCTAGAAATGGATGCTGGAGAGGCTTTAAAGAATTTTGAATCAGGTATACGGCGTTTAAATCCAGAATTTGATATTTCTTGGGTTCGCGATGCTTGGTTGTTTTCTGATCCTGCCGGCCAACCAGTAATTACTACTAATTACTCAAATTCAATTCCTTCGATCGAAACTGGGGTTTCGGGACTCACACTCGCAAACACAACCCAGATTTATCCTGAAGATCGTGGTCAAAATTATAGTTTTCGTCTTGGCGAGAGAGCGGCCGAAGTTATTGATGAACGTAATTAGAGGTTGATATAAAGTAGCTGCGAGCGACAATGAGTAATCAAAAAAATACTGACCAACCGAAAATGCGAGAACTTCGTGAGTTTGTTTCCAATTATTCTTTTGAGAGAGGACATTTGTTACCTGCGCTTTTGGATTTGCAAAAGGAATATGGATATGTTTCAAAGGATGCAATAGAAGCCGTTGCTCGTCAGTTTCGTACTTCAACTGCACTTATTTATGGAGCGATAACATTTTACTCCGATATTCGTACTGAACCGCCCCCCGATCGGGAAATTGTTTGGTGTAGTGGTCCTGCATGTCGAATTTCTGGCGGTGATCGTGTTAGGCAGGCAATTGAACATACATTAAATTTATCTATAGACAGTCAGACTTCAGATGGGAGTTATGGTTTTCAGCTAGGGCAATGTAACGGTACTTGTAGTCAGGCTCCTCAAATTTGGGTTGATGGACAGGTTTGTGGAAAGTTGTCCATTTCTGATGCTATTCGCATTGCCCGGGATATAAGAGGGGATAGTAATAAATGAGTACTGCTGAAAAAGTTACTGGATTAATAAATGCAGCACGTGATCAATGGGAAGATGAGCGTGCAGATGGGCGTCAGGTAATAACGGTTTGTCTCGATACTTCTTCACTTGCTGCTGGTGTGCAGTCTACTTTGGACTCGCTTCGAGCCGAGATTGAACGTTTGGGCCATGATGTAATCATTCGTACTTCGGGCTCTTGGGGATTTTGTTGGCTTGAGCCAACAGTTTCGGTTCGCTCTGCCGGGGGAGGCTTAACTGTTCTTTACCATTCAGTTACTGAAGATCGCGTAGAGGAATTTGTCCAACGGACTATTGTACAGGGTGAAACGATGCCGGAACTAGCTTTGGGTATCGTTGAGGGAAATGCTACTGAGGAGATTGGCCACTTGTCAGATCACCCATTCATGCAAGGCCAAATTCGTCGCCTTATGGAAAGAAGTGGACAAATTGATCCTGAAAATATCAATCACTATTTAGCATTAGGTGGTTATGAAGGTTTTGCAAAAGCCTTGACGCAAACTGATGAGCAAATTATCGAAGAAATGCTAAATTCAGGTTTAGGTGGACGTGGAGGTGGAGGTTTCCCCGCTGGTCGAAAATGGGATTTCCTGCGTACTGCGACCGCTGATCCTCGCTACTTGGTTTGTAACGCTGATGAAGGTGACCCTGGTGCTTGGGTAAATCGTATTCTTTTAGAAGGTGATCCACATCTAATAGTAGAAGGTATGTTAATCGCAGCATTAGCGACGGGTTCTATAGAGGGATATATATATATTAGGCATGAGTACCCACTAGCAATTCAGCGTATGCAAACAGCAGTAGATCAGGCACGTGAAGTTGGGTTACTGGGTCCGGATGCTCTTGGTGATGGTCGTCCCTTTGAATTAGTAGTTTTCGCTGGTGCTGGTTCCTATGTCTGTGGTGAAGAAACAGGCCTTATGAGTAGTATTGATGGTTATCGGGGTATGCCTCGCATCCGTCCTCCTTTTCCTGCACAGGCCGGTCTTTGGAATAAACCCTCGAATGTTAATAATGTCGAGACCTATGCAAACGCACCTCTCATTTTTAAAAATGGTTCCGAGTGGTGGTCTTCAGTAAGCAGCGCGGAAGAAAAAGGGACCAAAATGTTTACTCTTTCAGGAGCAGTAAATCAGGCGTGTTGTGTCGAGGTTCCATTTGGTATAAGTGTAAGAGAATTGATGGAACACTATGGCGGTGGTCTTCAGAATGATGCTGAACTTAAGGGTTATCAGCCCGGGGGACCACTCTCCGGTTTACTTCCTGCAGGCGAAATTGATTTGCCGTTAGCGTTATCGCCATTTAGAGAGCGAGGGATGTTTTTAGGTTCAGGAGGTATTGTATTTTTTGATCAATCGACTAGTGTCCTCGATTTGTGTACGTACTTTTTGGATTTTTGTGAAGATGAGTCGTGCGGTAGATGTACTACGTGTTTCCAAGGCACACAGAGAGCGCTAGAGATACTTCGTCGAATTGGGCAAGGTGGTGGACGTGAGTCGGATTATGAAAAATTAAATGATTTGATACAGGCCTTGAGGTGGTCTAACTGTTTGCATGGTCAGTTTGCTCCCACTTCTGTCAAACTAGCTTTAAATTATTTTCGTGATGAATTTGAGATTTTAATTAAAGAGCAACGGGACCCAACTCAATCACTACCAGGATTAATTCAATATCAAATTAAAGACTCAACAGCTTCTGAGCTTGAGGTTGCAAGTGAATTGTGCCCAACTGATGCCATTGTAAGAAACAATCTTGGATGGAAAATTGATGATGCTGCTTGTATAAGATGTGATGCTTGCCGAGAAGTGGCCCCGCTAGCAATAGAGGTACGAGATCGCTTTGAAATCCCACTTCTTACACAATAGCCCACAGAAAGTTACAATCCGCTATGACGCAGAATGCGTCCTCTGTTCCTTTGCGATAAAAAGCTTAACTAGGCGTGATGTAGATAACCTAATTGCAGCTGAAGGTTTGCCAAATAATATAGATATTTGTGATAGGCAATTAGAATTTGAGATACACAATCAGGAAAAAGTATTTGGATTTTCTGCTATCCTCGCTGCTCTAAATTGTTTAGGGTATCGACGTACTGTTCGAGTCCTCAATGTATGGCCTGTAAGAAGCCTTGTGAAAATGGTTTATAAATTTTTTTCTACATATCGATATCGATTTCAATTTTTAAAAAGTTTTCTTAAGGTGTTTGCGTAAAGTTGGTTTTTAAGAGGGCGTATGACAGAAGTTTCAGGACTTAAAAAGTTGGTTTCCGCGCAGATAACTTCACGTTCTATACTTTCACCGTGTCTACACCAATTCGTCAGCAATATCTCGCGTTAAAAGAAAAGCACCAAGATTCAATCTTGTTTTTTAGATTGGGTGATTTCTATGAAACTTTTGATGAGGATGCTGAACTTGTTTCCAACGCTTTAGGAATTGTTTTGACATCAAAACCTATGGGTAAGGGTATTCGTGTTCCGTTGGCAGGAGTTCCGTTCCATAGCATGGAAACGCATGTGGGAAAGCTTGTTGAACTTGGCCATAAGGTAGCTATTTGTGAACAAATGGCTGATCCAAGCAGTGTTAAAGGACTTGTTCCGAGAGATGTAGTACGAATTGTCACTGCGGGTACTATTACCAATGAAGCTGCTCTACTGCGAGATAGGCCTTCGTATTTGGCTGTGTTACTTGAACGCGATAGTAATGTAGGTTTTGTGGTTGCGGATATAGCTACTGGCGATGTTCGTTTTAGTGAGATTGATCAAGCAGCTTTAGAAATAAGTTCTTTTAATCCTGCCGAGTTACTTGTTGAGGAGGAATCAATTGCTCCTCCTGGCTTTGCTTCAGTACTTGTGCCGAGACCCGTTATACACTTTGCAGTTGCACAAAAGATCGTAGCGAAGCAATTCGGGAAAATTGCACTAGAAATTATAAGTGGCAACCAAGCTGTTACTGTTGCGCTAGGCCAATTGATTCGGTATCTCGAGGAAGTTTATCCTGCCTCTTTAGGTGCTTTGCAGCGAATAAGACCTCTTGCTAGCGATACGATATTGGGCATAGACCGTCGAACGCTTACAAATCTTGATGTTTTACCCAGTGAAAACAAACATTCGCTCTATGCTGTTCTTAATAAGACATCCACCGCTATGGGGGCTAGATTGTTACGCCAATGGTTAACACGACCATTGAGAGATGCGAAGTTGTTAGCGGAGAGGCATGATTCTGTAGAGTGGGCTTTTAACAACCAAATTAAACGTGCTCAGTTAATTTCGCTTTTGAAACAGGTTGATGATCTTGCACGTATTTGTGGCCGTGTTGGAGCTGGGGCAGTTTCTCCAAAAGACCTAAGCTCTCTCCGTAAAGGTTTGCTGGTTGCCTGTAAAGTAGTTCCGCATTTAGAAGAGCCTTTATCACCTAAACTCCTTAGTAATTTAGTTTCCGTTTTAAATGATGCAAATATCCCTTTGTCTAAGTTGGAAAAAATTCTTATAACGGACCCGCCTTCTAATTTTGATGAAGGTGGAGTTATTGCTGATGGATATGACTCTGAGCTAGATGCGTTACGTTTTGATGTGACAGAAGCTCGTGGTTTTCTAGCTAACTTGGAGGTAAAGGAACAAGAGCGAACAGGAATCAAAAACTTGAAGGTTGGGCAAAATAAAATTTATGGATATTACCTCGAGGTTTCCGCGTCAAACATTAATAAAGTTCCGAAAGATTTTCAGCGGCGTCAAACGTTAGTTGGAGGTGAAAGATATGTGACTGAGGAACTTAAACTCCATGAAGCTAGACTTATCACTGCACTCGATCGTCTGGTTTCCCGAGAAAAAGAAATTTTTGAAAAACTGGTTGTTTTCCTAAAAGATTCGCTTGAGGATTTGCAAGGTATCAGTGAAGCTCTTGCAACAATCGATGTTGTTTTGTCCCTTGCTGAGATAGCTGTAATAAAAGGTTACGTGCGGCCAGTATGTAGTGAAGGCACTGACCTTATGATTGAGCGAGGTCGCCATCCAGTAGTCGAAGATATTCAATCTGTCGGGTCTTTTATCTCCAACGATTGTTTTTTTGTAGAAAAGAAACGTATTTTGGTTTTGACGGGGCCTAATATGAGCGGTAAATCAACATATTTAAGGCAAGTCGCACTAATTGTCTTAATGGCTCAGATGGGTTCATTTGTTCCTGCTGAACACGCAGAATTACCTTTTGTCGATCGTATTTTTACTCGAATTGGAGCACAAGATGATCTGGCCGCAGGGCAATCAACTTTTATGGTTGAAATGCTTGAAACTGCCCAGATACTACATCAGGCAACTTCGAGATCCTTGGTTATTTTGGATGAAGTAGGTCGTGGGACTAGTACATTTGATGGCCTTGCAATAGCTCATGCAGTGCTGGAGTCACTACATGAGCATCCTGGTGGAGCACCTATTACGCTTTTTGCCACTCATTATCATGAATTGACTACGGTTGCTGATTCACTTGCAAATGCAGAAAATGCGCACGTTACCGTTCAAGATGAGGGGCAAGAAATTGTATTTGAGCATCGAATTAGTCCTGGTCCAAGTGATCGTTCTTATGGAGTGCACGTTGCCAAATTGGCAGGGTTACCAAATGAAGTAATTGCTCGTGCGGAAATACTCCTTAGTCAACTTGAGTCTTTGCCAAAAAAAATCCCAGTTCAATCAGAATTATTTCGAAGCGAACTCGAAAAATTTGAACTTTTACGAACTAAAGATTCACACTTGGAGCAAGAGCTTAATTCTTTGGATATCAATTTACTAACACCTCTTGAGGCTCTTAATAAATTAAGCGAACTTCAGAAGAAAGTTAGCGATATAGAGCCTAAGATATGAGCCCGGAAATACATCTACTCGATCGTGATGTTGCTGCAAGGATTGCAGCCGGTGAAGTAATTGAAAGGCCAGCTTCGGTTGTTCGGGAAGTGATTGATAATTCAATTGATGCCGGAGCTAGCCGGATCTCAATAGTATTGGAAGCAGGTGGCTTGTCAGAGATCCGGATTACAGATAATGGGAGAGGGATTAAGTCTGATCAGATTGAGCTTGCATTTCATCGTCATGCAACAAGCAAGATTACTACTTCCAATGATTTGAGAACTATTCAAACATTGGGTTTTCGTGGTGAGGCACTCCCAGCTATAGCTGCAGCTGCAGAAGTTGAGATCATCTCTTGTACAACCGGTCAATCAGTTGGTGTTTCTGCGCATTTTGATGGAGGTGAACTTTTGGATACAGCAAAAGTTCCGACTGCAGAGGGTACAACTTTGGTTGTTAGGAATCTGTTTGAACATCTCCCCGCGAGGAAAAAATTTCTTGGTTCTGCATCAGCGGAGGGGCGACAAATTACTTCGCTCGTCTCTCATTATGCCTTAGCTTATCCAGGAATAGCTTTCTCTTTTAAAAATGGGCGGCGTGAAATTCATACAAGTGGTGATGGTGCACTCCGTCATGCTTTTTCCTCAGTTTATGGTGCGGATGATGGTGAAAACATGTTGCAAATTTCGTTGCAAGAAGGAGGTGTAGATGTAGCTGGTCTCGCGGGTCCTTCATCGATGAATCGTGCTAATAGATCTGGGATATCAATTTTTATTAATGGCCGATGGGTACAAAGTCCACGATTACGTTTTGCCGTCGCAGAAGCTTACCAATCACAACTACCTCGTGGCCGATTCCCAGTCGTAATGCTCAAGCTCTCAATACCGAGTGAGGAGGTTGATGTAAATGTCCACCCTGCGAAGGCAGAGGTTCGCTTACGAGATGAGCGGGAAATTACTAGCATGGTTTTTCGAGCACTTCAAAATGCATTGGATAGTGCACCGCCATCACCCTTTTTCCTTGATCGTTCTAAGGATATGAATGTTAATCCGCTCCTTCGAGAGCGTTTGACTGCGGAAGATGGTAAAAATGCTGTGTTTTCGCAGCTTGAAACTAAGGAGGGTTTACCTGTCCAAAGCAACCGAATCAGCCAGCGTGAATTGTTACCTTGGTTACGTGTGATAGGGCAGTTAGCCACCACCTATATTTTGACAGAAGGGCCCGATGCTTTGTATTTATTAGATCAGCATGCAGCTCATGAAAGAGTGAGGTATGAACTCCTTCTAAAGTCTACTAAATCACCTAGTTCGCAGGCTTTGTTTGAGCCTGTAGTAGTTAATCTTCCTGCAGAACACCTTGAAATTTTAGATGAACATAAAGATAATTTTAAGTTGCTCGGATTTGATATCGAATCATTTGGAGGGAATGCATGTATTGTTCGGGCACTGCCACCTGAGACAGGCAGGCTGGATACGGTGACAATTATCCACAATTTATTTGAGAAGCTATCTGGTGAACAACGTCTTTCGGATCCATTCGATAGAGTTGTAGCTTCTGTTGCTTGCCATAGCAGTGTTCGGGCAGGAAAAAAGCTAAGTATGTCTGAAATGGAACGTTTGATAGATGACCTTCATAAAACTGATTTCCCAAGAACATGTCCTCATGGCCGACCAACGCTCATGCAAATTGAGATAGAGAAGATAGAAAGGCAATTTTTAAGGCGTTAGAAGTCGCTCGTATGGCGCTGATAACTGATGCTTTAAGTAGGATAACTGTAGGGTTTGGTTTTTATGAACGATACTCAAGTTTTGTCATGGTTAGATGTATATCTTCAGCGAGTTGAAGTTACAAGCCAGCGTTCACCCTACACTGTCAGGAATTACAAGAGTGACATTGGTTCGTTCATTAATTGGTGTGGTGATTTGGGTCATGCTCCGTTATCGATGACTCGTTCGATTTTTCGCTCATATTTAGCGTTTCTAAATGAACGTGGACTAGCTCGGGCATCTATTGTGCGCAGTCTTACGACTATCCATGCTTTTTATAGATTTTTACATACCGAAGGTGTTACAGAGAGGGATTTACTATACGGAATTGTTCCTCCGAAAATTCCGCGTCGACTACCCAAGGTTTTAGAACTTAACCAGGTCGAAAATCTACTCGATGCGCCTGATGCTGATACTCCTCATGGTTTACGTGATCGAGCGATCTTAGAGTTGCTTTACAGTACAGGTATACGTCTTTCGGAATTGGTTGCTTTAAATATTTCGGATTTGGATTTGCCTGATTCATCTGCCCGAGTTTTTGGAAAGGGTAAGAAGGAGCGCATAGTTCTTTTTGGTTCAAATGCTTTACGTACACTACAACTGTATTTACAGGTTGCTCGTCCACAGTTGATATCTCGTAAAAAGAAAGGGACCGAAGCACTTTTTTTAAATCGTTTCGGGTCACGTTTATCTGCTAGGCATATTCAAACGACTGTTAAATCTTATGCTCAGCAAACAGAGATTCCTTTTGATGTACATCCGCACCTTCTCAGACATTCTTTTGCAACACATTTGATTGATGGGGGAGCTGATATACGAACAGTTCAGGAGTTGCTTGGGCACGATTCTGCCAACACTACTCAAATTTATACTCATGTGAGTCAAGCACGCCAGGCTGGGCAATCTGATGAAACGTGGGGTAATTTTGGCAAGCAGGCAGTTGAGCGGTCTCGACGTATTGTGCAGGTCCAAAAATGATTGAATCTACCTACCTAATTTTGCTAGTTCATGGACCGAACCTTAATTTACTTGGTGAACGAAATCCGGAAGTTTACGGTAATACTTCGCTTGCTGAAATTGAATCTAATGTTTTGAATGAAGCAAAAAAGCGGGGTGCAGAAATTAAAACTTTTCAAAGTAATCATGAAGGAGGATTGATTGATTTTTTGCATGAAAACAGAACGCTTGCTAACGGAGTCTTGATTAACCCAGGAGGACTAACTCACACATCTGTTGCATTGCGAGACGCGATAGAGGCAATCAACATCCCAACTATCGAAGTACATCTTTCTGATATAACTGCGCGTGAAGATTTTCGAAAGGTTTCATTAATTGCTGATGTTTGTATTGATCAGGTAGCTGGTCAGGGGCCCAAAGGATATACCAAGGCTGTTAATTTATTGATTGATAGTCTTGAGAGGTAACTATCAATTCTGATAGTTTTGGAGAAATGACTGAAAATTTTCCTGAACGATTAAAGCGCTTAAGGGCTTTGTTAGATAAAGAAGGTGTTGATGGGATATATATCTCTAGTCCTGTCGAGGATGTTACCCATCGCTATTCTTCGAATCGTCGTTACCTAACTGGATTTACAGGTTCTTCAGGAATACTTCTGATAAGTAGTAACAATGCTTATTTAGCAGTGGATGGGCGTTACGGAGAACAAGCGAAGGCGCAAATTGGCCAGAGCGATTTTACTTTGTATGAAACAGTCGGTTCTCAGGAACAATGGTTTCCTGAATTTTTGAATTTAGCAGGACTTGAGGGTAAACAGATTGCAATTTCTGCCAAAGATGTTGCTGTGAGTGAGTATATTACGCTGCAAAGCATCCTCTCTAATTTAAAAGGTGTTAAGCCAGATCTTATTCCGAAATTTTCGATTGTTGAAACAGTACGTTCTTTCAAGGACCAAGGAGAGATTGAAAAAATTAAGAGGTCGATTGAGATAGCTGAGAAGGCATTTTCATTTGCCTGTAGTTCTATCCCCTTTGGTGTTACAGAATCTGATTTTGCAGAATCCTTAAAAAAGGCTGTCTTTGCTTTTGATGGAGATGACTTTTCTTTCGAGCCTATTGTTGCATCTGGTCCTAACGCTGCGATGCCGCATGCACCACTAAGTGATCGCATTTTTCAAATTGATGATTCTATTACTGTTGACTGGGGTGTATTAAAAGACGGCTACTGTAGCGATCTTACTAGGAGTTTCATTCTTGATCCGGCGAGTGGCAGGGCTGACAAATTTCATGAGGTATATGACATTGTGCAGGCTGCCCAGGCAGTTGCAATTAATTCTATCGAAGTGGGCATGACAGGTGCACTGGTTCATCAATTTGCTGCTCGACATATTGAAGAAGCTGGCTATGGTGAATATTTTACACATGGTTTAGGTCATGGTGTTGGACTTGATGTGCATGATTATCCTCCATATTTAGGACCTTCCTCAGAGGATGTTTTAGGTGAGGGGATGGTTTTTACCATAGAGCCAGGTATCTATATAAAGGAATGGGGTGGTGTTCGCATTGAGGATATCGTTCATATTAAAGATGGTCGTGCTCAGCGCTTAAGTAATTTAGCATCCACGATCTCGCCTAATTTTGGAGGTTTATAAAATGATTACAACTGGAGATATCCGTAAAGGGACAGCAATTGAACTTGATGGGAAACCTTACTCTGTACTTGATTTTTCTCATATAAAAATGGGCCGAGGTTCTGCGCAGTTACGTATGAAACTGCGTGATATTCGTTCAGGAGCAACAATCGAACATACGGTTCAAGCCGGGACAAAGTTTGAAAAGGCACAAGTTGAGCGTCGGGAAATGGAATACCTTTATCCAGATGGTGATTTTTTCTATTTCATGAACACTGAGACCTATGATCAGATTCCTGTGGATGGTGATAAGGTTGGTAGCGTGGCGAACTATTTACGGGAAAATATAAAATGTAATGTTGTTTTGTATGGAGAAGAAGTAATAGCAATTGAATTGCCAAATGTTGTCACGCTTACAGTCAATCAAACAGATCCGGGTCATAAAGGCGATACTGCTCAAGGGGCACTAAAACCTGCCACACTAGAAACTGGTATTGTCGTGAACGTACCACTTTTTATTAATGAAGGTGATGATATTCGTGTTAACACTGATTCTGGTGAGTACGTAGAAAGGGCCTAAATGACGGTTTAGCTATGGAACCTCTGTCAGTAGATGCATTGAATTCGATTATTCGGCGTATTGTTAGGTCAGAAGAGTTACTTGCCAATATTTGGGTATTGGGTGAGATTACAAATTTCCGTCCCCATAATTCAGGCCATCGCTTTTTCTCTTTAACTGATGGAGAGGCAACTATACGAAGTGTTATTTGGCGTGGTGATGTGCAGGACTTTCCTTTTGATAACGGAGAACGTGTTCTTGCTCACGGACATGTAGATTTCTATCCTGTCCGAGGTGATTTGCAGTTTGTTTGTGATTTTATTCGTCCAGAAGGTGTTGGTCTTGAAGCTGCGCGTTTTGAACAGCTACGAGCCCGCTTGGAAGATGAAGGTTTATTTGATCCCTCTCGGAAACGAAAAGTACCTGTTTACCCTGAACATATTGGGTTAGTTACTTCGGAATCAGGTGCTGCATTGCATGACGTGAAGAATGTTTTGATTCATCGGTGGCCACTTGCAACTGTTATTTTGGCACCTGCTACTGTTCAAGGGGAAACTGCTCCAGCAAGTATAGTTCGTGCTTTGGCTCAACTTGATCAGCAAAAGGTCGATGTAGTAATTATTGCACGTGGAGGGGGTTCAAGTGAGGATCTTGCTGCGTTCAACGATGAAACAGTTGTACGAGCTATTTTTTCTTCAAAGGTACCAATTGTTAGTGGTATTGGACATGATACAGATCTGACACTTACTGATCTCGTTGCCGATGTTAGCGCTCCCACACCTTCTGCAGCTGCACAGCGTGCAACTCCAGATAAGCATGATATTCTGGAGAGTATCAGCGACTATGGCCGGATGATGACCTCAAACCTTAATAGTATTCTAAGGCGTGAACTCTTAAATGTTGAAAACCTTATCCACCGTTTTAAGATGAAAGTCCCAGTGGTTTCTGAATATTTGACCTCTACAGATGCCTTGCTTCTACGTTTAAATAACAATATTGCTGAGCAAGTGCATGAAATGGAAGTTAATTGTGATAAACAAGATGTACGTTTAAATGTTTTGGATCCTGAGGCTACAATTGCTCGTGGTTTTTCTGTTATTGAGAAAAGCTTTAAGGGGGAAAAAATTGTTGTTACCCGAATTCAGGACGTTACCCCTGATGAAGTGTTGGATGTTTCTGTTAAGGACGGAACCTTCCCAGTAAAGGTTGTTTAACTAAATGGCAGAAAAACGGACGATTGAAGAGATATTAGAAGATATTGAGAATCAGGTTGCTAGATTAGAGAAGGGAAATTTGCCCCTGGAGGAAGCTATCGAGTCCTATAAAGCGGGCGTAGAAACCGTAGCTGAATTGCGTTCAAGATTGTCTGAGGCGAAATTGCAAATTTCTGAAATCCAATCACATTTAGCTGAATTAGAATCCGATGACAATGAAGAATTTGAATCCTGAAGTTCCTCTTAAGATTGCTTGGCTAACTACTGGACGGGGTTCTGGCTCTTACGATGCTTTGGCTCATCTGATCGAAGAGATCGAAAAGGGACTACCTGTTCAAATAGCAGTAGTGTTCTGTAATCGTGAGCGTGGTGAATCTGTAGCTACTGACCGTTTGTTGAATCTTGTGCAGGCGAAAGGGATACCGCTTGAAACAATTTCCTCAGTGCAATTCCGTCGATCTTCAGGCGGAGATCGTTCAGTAGCAGGAGGGCCCTTACCGGAGTGGCGTCAAGATTTTGATAAACAAGTAGGTGATCATTTAGAGGAATACAATTTTTCGTTAGTTGTACTTTTCGGGTACATGTTAATCGTTACTGAGTCATTGTTTTCCCGATTTCCTCTTCTAAATGATCATCCGGCTTTGCCTGACGGGCCAACAGGGACCTATCAGCAAGTCATAACGGAATTGATTCTAAAGAATTCAAAAGAATCGGGTTGTATGTATCACTTTGTAACAGAGCAAGTGGATCGTGGTCCTGTGGTAACATTCTGCCGTTTCGAAATACCTATAGACTCATCTCTTTCTCTACCAGAAAATCCGACTCAAGAACAAATTGAGTCGCACCCTTTGTATGGACAAATTCGAGAACTTGGTCTAGTTCGTGAGCGAGCCCTTCTAACTGAAACGCTACGTGCATTTGGTAGTGGTCAATTGTCTGTAAAGTCAATAAAAGCTCTTGATTTAACTAATGAGATTGATCGCTTGATCGGCCTATAACAGTTAGTATTGGGGAAATTATCTTTCTATCCTGATGATCGACGAGAGGGATCTATAATGTCAAATTACTTAAATAGTGAACAGTTAGAATCGCTTGCCGTATGGCCTTCCCCTGCAATTTCTAATGCCATAGAAACCTTTAATGTACGTTCTCGTAATAGCGGTTTTATGAGTAGTGATATTGTATGTCGATTCCCTGATTTGAAACCCATAGTTGGGTATGCAGTGACCTGTACTATACGTTCGTCAATCCCCCCTAAAGATGATCTTGAAGTGAAAGCAACACGTAACCAATGGTGGGAACATATCCAATCTATTCCTGCGCCACGTATCGTGGTTATTCAGGATCTTGATGATCCTCCGCGAGGCTCTTTTTGGGGTGAGGTAAATGGTAATGTGCATCACGCTATGGAGTGCTTAGGGGTCATTACCAATGGCGGTGTACGTGACTTAGATGAAGTTAGAGAGATAGGGTTTCAATTTTTAGCAAAAGAAATACTTGTTTCACATGCTTATGTGCATCAAGTTGAAGTTGGCATTCCTGTTACAGTAGGTGGCCTTACCGTTAGTCCGGGTGATCTTTTACACGCTGATCAACATGGTTGTGTGCGCATCCCTGGGGATATTGCTGGTCAAGTTGCTGATGCTGCACAAATTGTTGAGGATCGTGAAAAGGTTATTATTGATTACTGTAAGTCATCTGATTTTTCATTTGATGGCTTGCGTTCCCTATATGATTCAGGGACTGCTTTTACCGCTCCTCGTGAGGAGCCGTAGTCGCTTTTTTAAATCGATACGGTTTTCTGGTGGGATTTTTCAATTCTACTGCTCGTAAGATAATTTTTTCACCATAACGTTGTCGTAGTTTGTTGATGTTTGGTTGTAGCGTTGATAATTCCTCACCGAATTGAAGTTGTTGTGCTAAGGGTGAAAGGTTTGTTACCCCTACGCCAATTAGTCTTAATGGTGGATAGCCATATTCTGACCAGATACTCTCAAACAGTGTGATTGTACGAGCAAAGAGTTGATCGGAACTAGTGACTTGTGTACTGCTTGTTGTCGAACGTGAAAATGTTTCAAATGGTGTAAATCGAATTTTTACTATTACTGTACGTGCGCCTTGTCGGTTCTTAGATATATCCCGAGCAATTTTTTCTGCCTGTGAACGTAGCACACCTCGTAAGCGTGTCTTGGACGGTTCATCCATAGTGAATGTGGTTTCCCGACTAAAAGATTTTGATTTTATAGTTCGTGGGTGTAATGGATTTAAGTCAACTCCTTGTGCTCTGTTATGAAGTACAGATCCTATTTTTCCAAGTCGTTCAATTAATATTTCGCGAGGGAAGCTAGCAAGATCACCTATCGTTTTTAAACCTAGCCGTTTTAGTACGTGCTCTGTTTTTGGTCCAATCATTGGTAAATTACGTAATGCTAAGGGAGACAGGAATTCAGCTTCAGCACCTGCTCGTATTGATAGCATTCCATCAGGTTTGGCTGTTTCACTAGCAACCTTTGCAACGACGTGATTTGATGCGATTCCTATTGATGCAGTAATACCAATTTCGTTTTGGATTTCGGTACGAATTAACTTTCCTGCCGTTTCAGCTGTGCCGAATAGACGTTGCGTTCCTTGCATATTTAAGAATGCTTCGTCATATCCATAAGGTTCATGTGCTGGGGTATAGCGTAAGAGTATGTTGTTGAACTGTTCTGATGCTGTTTCATAATAATTCATATCTGGAGGAATAAATATTGCTTGTGGACATAACTTATAGGCTTGGATGGTTGATATTCCTGAGTGAATCCCGTAGGCTCGCGCCTCGTAGCTACACGTACTAACTATTCCACGTTTTTCTAATGTTCCAACTATTACAGGCATTCCTCGTAGGTGTGGTTTTCGTCGTATTTCCATGGATACAAAGAAAGCATCTAAATCAACATGCAGGATTATTTTAGTCATTAGTTAGAAAATATAGAACATTTGTTCTGTATTTTCTATAATAGAAACACAATTTTTTAAAATATTGCGTTGAATTTAACCCCTTGGGGGTAATGTTGCCCTTGGAGTAACATTGGGGTTGGCCACATATTCTGGCCATCGTCCTTCCATTATTCCGGTGATAGTCTCACCCACTCGACGTTGCATGCTAGCGAAAGAATCGTCTGAGTAGGATGCTGAGTGAGGCATTAGAACTACGTTGTTCATTTGGGTTAAGGGTGAGCTATTAGGTAGAGGTTCCACCTCAAACACATCTAATCCAGCTCCAGCTATTTCCTCATTCTGTAAGGCATTGATTAAAGCTGTCTCATCTATAACTGGTCCACGTGCTGTGTTGATAATATATGCAGTGGATTTCATTGCTTGAAATTCTTTTTTGCCTATAAGCCCTCGTGTTGATTCTGATAATGGTGCATGTACAGACACATAATCTGATCGGTTTAAGAGCTCTTCTATTTTTGTTACGCGTTCTACACCAAATGAACGAAAAACTCCTTCGCCTACATAAGGATCCCAGGCAATTACATTTAAACCTAAAGCTTTTGCTCGGGGCACTACTGTTCGCGCAATATTACCAAAGGCTATCAACCCTAGAGTTTCCCCTTCAATGGCCCCCATTGGCCCTAGTGGCCCTGGCCTCCAAGTACCGGACCGAACGGCCTGATCAAGTAGAGTTAATTTTTTCGCGCATGCAAGAAGGAGCAGTATTGCTTGATTAGCTACTTCTGGCTGACAGAAATCTGGGAAGTGGGCTACTACAATTCCATGTTCTGTTGCAGCAGGAATATCTAAGGTGTCTAAACCCACTCCATAACGAACCATTACCTGACATTTTGGCATGGCTTCAATAACCCGACGTGTAATTTGCGCACCTAGGACCAATAGTCCATTTGCGTCCTTAACATTAGAAATCAATTCTTCTTCGGTAGATGCTTGAGTTAGTTTTAAAATCCCACCACCACCTTCAATGAGTTCACGCTCTCGCGTGAAGTCCATCGTGGGGCGTGCGTCGGTGTGTACTGCTAAAAATTTTGTTTCATCCATATTTGGGGAGCATGCAATTGTGCTCGCGTTCTGTCAATTTCAAGAAAAGTGCTCACTTTTTTGTTTTGCCTGTTATATTCCCCTGCATACGAGTAAAGGAGTGTGAGTGTGACTGCTAAATCTGAGACTACGTCTTATACCGACAATACTATTGAAGTAGCAGGTCTAAGTGTTCGTTATTTGCAGGGAGGTGACGGTCCTACGATTGTCGTTTTGCATCATTCAACAGGAAGTTTAGGTTGGCTGCCTTTTTATGATTTACTTGCGGAAAATTATACAGTTTTGGTTCCAGATTTACCTGGATACGGACAATCGGAACGTCCAGCATGGGCACGTGAACCAAGAGATATCGCTCTAATTTTATCTGCCTTTATCCTAAAAATGGACCTTAGCAACATTCACCTTATTGGATTTGGGCTAGGTGGATTTCTTGCTGCTGAGATAGCTACCTTTGGGCATGAAAGGCTAGATCGACTCATCCTTGTAGGTGCGGCTGGAGTTAAGCCAAAAGAAGGTGAAATCGTAGATCAAATGTTAATAGACTTCTACGAGTATGTTCAGGCTGGCTTTTCTGATTTGAATAAATATACCGAGATATTTGGCGAGGAACTTGATCAAGCAACTAAAGAGCTCTGGGATTATAGCCGTGAGATGACGGCTCGCATTAGCTGGGCACCTTATATGTTTAGTCGTCGATTGTTACCTTTGCTTAGTGAAGTCGATACACCAACTTTGTTGCTCTGGGGTGAAGATGATCGGATTGTTCCTCTAGATTGTGGGAAGCAATACGAGCAGGCTATTCCTAATAGCACACTTAAAGTTTTGAAAAATGCTGGGCATCTAATTGAGCTTGAGGACCCCCAACTGCTTTTCGAAGAGATTGGTTGATTTTTTCAATTAGGGGAAAGATTTAAGGATTTTTTTATTAACTCTCCCAAGCTTCTCTTTTACCCCCTATAATCCGTGAATATATGGAGGCATTCCTATGTTCGTAGGCTACTTTACTGAACGTCCTTATCAGGATCGAAACTCGGGTTATTTTGGTGCAGCTGGTCGGGATATTACCGATCTATCCATGTCCAATGGCAGTTATGATTCGAGATTAGGTGCAGATCTTTACAATCGTTATTTGGATGAAAAGGTTTATGCCGAAGAAATGGGGTTTGATGGCCTCATGCTTAACGAACATCATTCCACTCCGTTTTGTATGGGTGGAGTGGTCAATGTTGAAGCAGCTATTTTGGCGCGGATTACGAAGCGCGCAAAAATAGTAATTCTTGGTAATGTATTACCAATTTGGGATGATCCACTTTGGCTTGCTGAGGAATTGGCAGAAATCGATATGATTTCTCGTGGTAGGTTGGTAACTGGTTGGGTCCGTGGTACTGGTCGGGAATCTGTGGCTCATAATGCACAGTCGCCATTCAACTGGGAGCGATTCCAGGAAGCACATGATTTTGTTCTTGAGGCTTGGACTCGTCCTGGTCCTTTTCGTTGGGAGGGTGAGCATTACAATTATCGGTATGTGAATCCTTGGTCACGACCTTATCAAGATCCGCATCCACAAATATGGATTCCCGGGGTCCTGAGTCGTAATACCGTTGAGTGGACCGCCCGTCATAGGTATCCCTATGTCATGCTTGCTACCGATCTCGAACCAACAAAAAAATCCTTCGAATATTATTCTGAGGTTGCTGCTGAAGAAGGATATGAGGCTGGTACACAGCACAGAGCTTACCTTTTTAAAGTTCACGTAGATGAGACCGAAGAGTTGGCAGAACAGGCAGCTAGGAAATATGTTGAAGGACCTTCGAATCCATTTTTGGAGGGAAATCAAGGAACTGTGCGGCCATTCCTTCAAAATCTTCCAGGGATGACATCAAGGAAGAATCTTTTGCCAACAGTAGCTTCGTATGCGGCTACTGCAGCACGTGGTCGTGGTGCAGAACATGAGGATGCTAGTAAAAAAGAATCAGGAAGGAATCCAGAACGGAAAACTGGTGATTTCGGTTCTTTTGATGATCAAATTGATCGGTATACCATCATTACAGGTACTCCAAAAACGGTTATTCCAAAAGTAAAGCATGTTCTTGAATACTTGCGTCCAGGCAGTATTTTCTTTTGGGATGGTGACGGTGCTATGGATCATGATGATTCAATGCGTTCACTCAGGCTTATGGGTGAGGAAGTGATTCCTGCAGTACGTGAGATGAGTAAAGAACTGGACTTGAAGAGTCCATTTGAAGTTGATACGAAGACGAACCAGGTTATCGTTGATGAAGAGTCGACAGGTAACAATGGTTTGATTAGTGCTAAGGAGGCATAAGATGCCTATCGAAACTCTTGTAGTGCATAAAGGACATCCGTTCGATTACAGCACTTTTTTTGCAATGTTTGATGAAAACCCAGATGTGAATGCAACAGCTGTAGAACAGCCCGCGGCCCAAGTAATGCTCCGTCCAGAAAATGTTGCTCCGTATGAAACAGTTGTTTTTTATGATATGTGGGGCACAGAAAGCCCAGACGGAGGTGCTAGCTTCACATTGCCCTCTGATGATTACAAGGCTTCTATAGCGGCATTGGTGGAAAGTGGTAAAGGCATTGTGATGATGAATCACGCCTTGGTTCAATGGCCAAGTTGGGAAGGTTGGCGAGATATGAGCGGAACATCTTTTATGCTAACTGAAGGTGAAGTTTTTGGTGAAGTTGTCCCTGGGTCCGGGTATCGCGGAGGAGGGGGTGAGCCAGAACGCAATGCTCACCATCACCTTTCGCCTGTACAGGAAGGGCATCCTGTGCTTGAAGGCTTAGATAACGGCTTTGATATCATTGATGAGATGTATATCAAAACTTCAGGTTTTGAATCAAGTCCTGACATATTACCTCTCATGCGTACTGATTATCCGATGGTCGAAGAGAACTTTAACCCGCCGCCTCTTGCCTCTGCTGAAGAGCAGGCGAGATGGTCTCACCCTGAGGGAAGTAATCTTATTGTGTGGGCAAAACGCACAGGTAATAGCCCGGTTGTTGCAATGGATGCTGGTGATAGTCCAGTGGCCTATGAGAACCCTGATTTTAGACGACTTCTTTCCAATGCTATTCATTGGGTAGCTTCCGATGATGCTCGAGCTTGGGCTCAAGGGAACTGATAGTATTTTCAAATATTATCAATAGGTTTTTTCCAAAGTTTTTGTGGTGCTAAGTGGCTGGTATTGAAACAGATATTTTAGTTGTTGGAGGAGGTCCTGCGGGCTCTACTACTGCGACATTATTGGCGCAACAGGGATGGAAAGTTGTTCTTTGTGAGGCAGAAACGTTTCCAAGGGAACATGTAGGTGAGTCATTATTACCCGCAAGTATTCCTATTTTATTGAAAAGTGGGGCTTTTGCTGCCGTTGAAGCGGAAGGATTTCTTCCTAAATACGGAGCCACAATGGTTTGGGGATCTCAGTCCGAGCCTTGGTCTTGGTATTTCCGAGATGCAAGTCAAAGATACCCTTCATCGTTTCAAGTCACACGGTCTCGATTTGACCAGATTCTGTTAGAGAATGCACAAGAGCATAATGTTGACGTACGTGAGGCTCACAGGGTGTTAAGTATCAATCTAGATAATGATGAATATGTTGAAGTTAGAGTGCAGCCTACTGAAAAGGAAGGTCTGGCAGAGGTTTTTACGTTAAATGCCAGATTCCTTGTAGATGCGAGTGGGCAGAATGGCCTCGTCGCAAGACAAGAAAAACTGAGGGAAGAAGATCCATTTTTTCGTAATCTTGCTTTATATGGATATTTTTCTCAGGCTGCTAGGCTTCCTGAACCAGATTCATCAAATATTTTTATTGAATCTATTGAGAATGGATGGGTTTGGACAATTCCACTGCATACAGGAGAAACAAGTGTGGGAGTTGTAGTAGACAGTGTTGTTGGAAGTAAAAAAATCCGAAGTATGGGTGCAGAAACTTACTTTCATGAGCTATTAGCATCTGCGTCATACACCGCAGACTTGCTAGTACATGCTGACTTAGAAAAGGGGCCATTTGTAGTACGCGATTGGTCATACATGGCTAAGCGCTTTTCAGGACCTAACTATGTCCTTGTGGGTGATGCCGCATGTTTTATAGATCCGCTTTTTTCTTCGGGAGTTCATTTAGCCCTTTCGTCTGCAGTTCTTGCCGCTGCATATGTTTCTACAAGCTTGGATGATTCGGAGTTAGGTCGAGCTAGTGCCGGTGTGTATGAACAAAATTATCGTCAGCAATATGATCATTTTCGTGAGCTTGCCCGGCTTTTTTACTCTAGTAATCGCACAGCTGAAAGTTATTACTGGGAAACTCGTCGTTTAACGGATGCAGATCAAAATGTTCCGGCGCAATTAGCTTTTGTACGTGCTGTTGCAGGGCAACCTCCTCATGGTTATGAGCGGGCTGTTTTGTCCCATGGAGAGATGCCACGTGTTTTTTCTGATGCAGTGAGTTCGTTTGAGAAACTACGTAAACAAAGGGCAGAAAAATTCGATATGACTGTCGGTAATGGTGATATTTCGAGTGATTTGAATTTCGACGAGAAAAATATATCTATTTTGCTCGAAGTTATACCAATAATTCCTTCAAATGTTTCGTTAATCAGGAAACCTGTTCTGGATGAGGGAAAGTTTATTTGGGGTAGTGTTATTGAAACTCCTCATCGCCCAGAAGGTCTTCCTGTTAGTCGCCTTATTGTGAGGCTATTTGATTTAATAAACGGTGGTAGAAATGTGCGTGACATACTTGGTGAATTTGAAAAGAGTACGGATAAACAGCAGTTTGCTACTGTCAGACAACAAGTTGCATTCTCTTTACGCCTTTTGTATATCGATGGCTGTATTGATCTGGATTTTGCCTAGTTATTGAGTCTAGACTTGTTGACAGTTATATCATCATCTGGCAAATTGCACTTAGTGTATTTAATACACTAAGTGCAATTAAGGTAAAATTATGACATCATCGATGCCAACCACAAAAGATTCTACCGATCTCCTTGCTCTGTACACTGATCCTGACACCTGTCCAACGGATCAATTGGAGGCAGTTCCTCTTGCGGAAGAATCCGCCTTTGTTGCCTGGCAGCAAGAAATACCACGTTCTTATCTGAGTCTTTCAACAGAAGAGCTAGATTTTCGCATTAGGCGTTCTCGGTTGCGATTGGGTGATCGACTAGTAATTCTTGGTCATCATTATCAACGTGATGAAGTGTTTAAATATGCTGATTACACAGGGGATTCGTTTAAATTGGCCCAACATGCTGCAGCGCAGAAAGATACTGAGTTTGTTCTTTTTTGTGGTGTTCACTTTATGGCTGAATCTGCGGATATCCTCACGAGTTCTGATGTAGCTGTTTTACTTCCCAATATGGCCGCAGGTTGTTCTATGGCTGATATGGCTCGGCCAGCTGATGTTTTCTCAGCTTGGGCTGAAATCAATAATGTACTTGGTAATCAACACGGAACAATCCCAATTACCTATATGAATAGTGCGGCTAGCTTGAAGGCTTTCGTGGGCGAAAATAATGGTATTGTTTGCACTTCCTCAAATGCTTCGCAGACTTTTGAATACGCTTTTGACCGTGGCGAAAAAGTTTTCTTTTTTCCTGACCAGCATCTTGGACGTAATACTGCATTCGACATGGGTATTTCCTTGGATGAGATGGTCCTTTGGAAACGGGGGAAACCTTTCGGAGGATTAACTAGAGATGATCTTGAGCATGCAAAAGTTATTTTGTGGGAAGGTCACTGCAGCACACATCAACGTTTTTCTACGGAGCAGATTGCGGAAGCGCGTTCCAAATATGAGAACGTTAACATTATTGTGCATCCGGAGTGTTCATGGGATGTAGTGCAGGCTGCTGATTCTAATGGTTCTACAGAAAAGATTATTACTACTGTGAATGAGGCACCTTCAGGTTCAGTTTGGGGTATAGGTACCGAGATCAATCTAGTTCGGCGTTTAGCTGATGCGAATCCGGACAAGGACGTATTCTGTTTGGATCCGGTTGTCTGTCCTTGTAGCACCATGTACCGAATCCATCCTGCTTATATCGCATGGGTTTTGGAATCTCTGGAACAAGGTAAAATTATTAATCAGGTGATAGTTGATCAAAAAACACGAGATTGGTCAATGCTAGCTTTAGAACGAATGCTGCAGCTCAATTAATTGATGAGCTGTGATAAGAATTTAAATACTTTCTCTTCATAAAATTTTGGATTGTAATTCCACATTTTTGCATGGCCGACACCATTCGTTGTCACAAGCGTTACATTTTTATCGTTTTCCTGAGCTATTTTTTCGCTTTCTTTAACGGGTGTTAATTTATCTTTTGTTCCGTGGAAGATTAAGACAGGTATTTCAAGTTCTGTAGCCGTTTTAAAATAATCCATTTTGTCCCATGGGATTTTAAATCGTTGTGTGGCTACCCATTTACCGATTGTCCCTATGAATTTGGGTACATTTCTTTCGGCAATGCCATGATTTACAAGTGAATTGAAAGATATAACTGGTGCATCCAAGATCAAGCCAACCACGTGTGATGAGTGAGTTGACTCTTGTAGAAAGCCTAAAGATATTGCGCCTCCCATACTAAAGCCGTAAAGGATAATTTTTTTTGCACCTTGTTGTAACGCATATTCAACAGCTATTTCTAAATCGGGCCACTCCTGTCCAAAACCGTAATACCCATTTTCACTCGGATTTGTTTCAGGATCATTGCGATATGTGATGACGAGTATTGATGTATCGGTTTTCTTGAGTGTTTCCAGAATGCGTAAGGATTCTTCACGGTTGCTACCTTTGCCATGAACAACAATTACCCAGTTCTCACGATCCCCTTCCACTTTCCACGCAGGACAGATTCCTAGCTCGCAGTTAAGGGGTACCTCTTCGTAATCAATGTTTAAGGCAGTATTAGGGTTTCCTGAGTAAAAAAAAGTTTCGAGCCGTACAGGTTCACCAATGAGAGGAAAATCCTTCCCACTATAGTCACGTAGAATTTGATTTTCATTGCTTTGTAGGATGGATTTGGTAAATCCAAATCCATCAGCCCATTCGATCTTATAATGGCCTTCCTCAAATAATTCTTCCGAGTTATCATTTTCGCTAATTAATTCTATAGATGTGCTATTGGCTGATTTAACAAGAAGGTTGTACTCAGGAGGTTCAATGTTGGTTACAAATGCTTCTCTCTTTAGCATTTCTGAGTAATACCAGCCGATACCAAACAATATGGCGGCCGCGATAGTCACTAAGATCAATATTGTGAAGACAATCATTTTCATGGTTCAACGATGGTTTTATGCATCTGTTCTTTTGAGTCTCGCAAGCTGAATTTCCTCGGACAATACTTTTAGAACATGTTCAATGTCTTGAAGAGTTGTGTCATCACCAAGGCTAAATCTTATACTGCTAGAAGCTCGTCTAATCGGTACCCCCATTGCTAATAGAACATGTGATGGTTCCCAAAGTGCATTTGAACATGCGCTACCTGTACTGGTTGCGATACCTTTTTCGTCTAGACGTGCTACTAATTCATCACTTTCTATCTCTTCAAAAGACACATTTAATATATTTGGAAGCGTGTCGACAGCCTGACTGTTGGTATATGAGCCATTGATTTTTTGCTCAATGCCTTCACGTAATCGGTTTCGTAATTCACCTATTCTTTTAGATCTTTCTGAAGCACCTCGGTTAGCTATTTCTAAGGCGGTGGCGGTTCCCACTATACCTGCTACATTTTCTGTTCCTGCCCTTTTTTGCATCTCTTGCCCTCCGCCTACTAGGAGGGGACGGAAAGGAGTTCCTCGCTTCAAGAAGAGTATGCCTACACCTTTGGGGCCACCAAATTTATGTGCAGATAAACTAAGGGCATCAACACCAAGATGTTTTGTATTAACTGATAACCATTCGGGGGCCTGTACTGCATCTGTATGTAGTAAAATCCGGTGCCCATGCTTGATTGAAGATGTTTTTAATAGTTCTGATATTTCTGCAATTGGTTGAATTGAGCCCACTTCATTATTTGCTAGCATTATGCTAACTAGGATCGTGTCCGGCCGTAGAGCTTTTTTTAAAGCGTCCATATTGACTTTTCCCGAACTATCACAATCAAGATATGTGACTGTGTAGCCTAGCTCTTCTAGCCACAAACTTGCATGCAAGCCTGCATGGTGCTCGATTGCTGTTGTAATTATGTGATTTCCAGAACCAGCCCGATGCATAGCTTGGCCAATTCCAAGTAAGGCGCTATTAATGCTTTCAGTACCCCCACTTGTGAACAGTATTTCCTGTGGGCGTGCTCCTAAACAGGTCGCGACAGTAAGACGAGCCTGGTCTACTGCTAGTTGTGCGATTTTACCGATTTCGTAATGGCCGCTTGGATTTCCAAAATTTGATTCCAAAAATGGTCGCATACATTCCAGAGCTTCTTTACGTAGTGGACTGGTTGCTGCGTGGTCGAGATATATCATTAGCTAAGCTTTAGAAAAATCCCGAATGGACCTGCTCCTATTGGTGCATCGGGATTTGAAAAAAGCACGGCAATGATTCCTAAGGCAGCTACCATAGTTGCGAAACCTAGTAATGTTGCGAAAAAGACCTTCGCACTTTTTTCTTGACACACTTCTTGCATCCCGATGACTAAAAAGAGAAACAGAAGGCATAGTGAGAGAATTGAAAAGAGTGGATATACCAATGGTATCGCCATGAGCAGTGATAAGCATAAGGGGAATGAGGCGTAGCCTCCGACACATAAAAGTGCGTGTAAATCAACAGGTATTCGAAAAACTTGTACAAGCAGTACAAATGTTACGAGCAAGCCTTCGATATAGAGAAGAGCCATAAATAAGGAGCCAAAGATGAAAGTATTAATGAATTGGTTTTCAACTACAGGGTTTCCAGATATTTCCCAGTAAAGGAATGAACCCAGTCCAGCTAATAGTGAACTGACAATAATAATTGTTATTGATGTAATAAGTTTTGCACTAGAATCATCTCGGATTTCACCAAATACATTTTGGTCAAATTTACTTAACCGGAATATTCGAATTAAGGGTGTTAGCACGTTTTGAAGTATTCCGCTCATATCAAAATCATATCCCTAATTTGAAGAAGGTGTATTGGTTTCATTGAATTGGTTTTTTTTTCGCAAGGCCTGGCCGACGTGGAAAGCTTTCGTCTATCGGATGATTTTTTTCAAGTTTGACGACGCTTATTGACTTGCTTACTTCGTCACGCATTTTGTGTATGTTGATAATTTTACATCCAAGTAATTTGATAGCTTTTTCCGCCTCCTTGATTTCTGCCTGTACAAGTGTTCCTTTGGGAGCAATGATTGTGGCCCCTATTTTTGCCAATGGGGCAGTATATTCCACTGTGGTTACCAACCTGTCTACTGCTCTTACTCCCACAAGTACGCATTGTTCGCGTAGGCCATCCCTTGCAAGATTTTCAGCACGTATTGGGTGGACCTCAATATTTCCTAGCTCAAGTTTTTCTTTAATTTTTTCGAGGAGTGCTGCTTTTTTTTGGTTTGACTCAATAAGATGAATTTTATGCTTGGGTAGCATGATTGCCCAAATAATTCCGGGGAATCCTCCTCCAGAACCCACGTCACAAATATGTTCGCCCTCTAGTTCACCGACAAATCTTAGTGATTCTAGTGATTCAGCATAATGTCGGAACATACG
>JAKUNN010000031.1 GCA_022451885.1 Dehalococcoidia bacterium
TGTGAGGCGGATAATCCGTGATGTTCGCGATGATGGTGATAATGCTGTTCGGTATTACAATGAAGCGTTTGATAAGGCTCACAACGAAGATCTAGTTGTTTCAAAGGAAGAGATGGATCTTGCTCGTAAAGCTGTTCCTGATGAAGTTACTGAAGCTCTAAAGTATGCAGCAAAAAGAATTAAAGAATTTCATGAGCAGCAGTTACGCTCTATAGGTCTTAATTTCCAAGTTAATGGTCTTGGGCAAATGACTCGACCTCTTCAACGTGTAGGAATCTATGTGCCTGGTACTAATGCTCCATTACCTAGTACAGCTCTAATGTGTGCGATTCCCGCAAGGATTGCTGGAGTTGAAGAGGTTTATATAGCCAGTCCTGTTTTAGAGGATGGCTCAGTGCCTCCAACAAAACTTGTTGCTGCTGAAATTGCCGGTGTTGATGCCGTTTACAAAATTGGAGGAGCTCAGGCAATAGCAGCGCTTGCTTATGGTACGGCTAGTATTCCAAAAGTTGACAAAATCTGTGGTCCAGGAGGCTTGTTTGTTACCCTCGCGAAGCAAGAAGTATATGGAAATGTTGGGGTCGATGCTATTTATGGTCCTACCGAAACGGTAATTATTGCAGATGAGAGCGCTGACCCAGAATTAATTGCTGCGGATTTGTTGGCTCAGGCAGAGCATGATCGACTGGCAAGTCCAATTTTATTGACGCCTTCAAGACGTTTGGCTGAAAAAGTTAAGGCTGCTATTAAGATTCAAATGCAGGATCTGGAGCGTGCCAAAATAGCAGCAGAGGCTTTTGGAAATCGTGGTGGATGTGTCCTCGTCAGTGATCTTGATGAAGCTATTCAGCTCGCTAATGAATATGCTCCAGAACATCTTTGTTTAGTAGTTGAGGATCCCACAGCTTGGGTGACTAAAGTTAAGAACGCTGGTGGTGTTTTTTTGGGCGAGGCATCGCCTGAAGCAGTAGGTGACTATACTGCTGGTCCTAGCCACACGATGCCAACTGGTGGCAGTGCTAGGTGGTCTTCCCCATTAGGCGTGAGTGAATTTTTGAAAACAATAAGTGTTGTGAATATTCCTTCAGCTGAAGCTGAGGAGCTTGCTGCTCAGGCTAGTATAATTGCGCGTGCTGAAGGGTTAACTGCCCACGCAGCCTCAGTCGAACGTCGTATCCAGGGTCGCTAAAATGGATAAAGATCCGATAAGATTTATACGTTCAGATTTTTCTGATTTAATTCCGTATGCCGGTGTAGAGTCCCCGGAACAAGTCTCTGAAATTTTAAAAATTCCGATCGGATCTGTGGTTAAGCTAGACGCTAATGAAAACCCATATCCACCGATTGATGCGATCCTAGAGGCTGTTTCTAACGCTCCCCTCAATGTTTATCCCGATCCGAATCAAACGTTTCTTCGAGAGTCGATCGCTTCCTATGTAGGTGTTGATCCAAAGCAGGTAGTTGCTGGTGCTGGTTCTGACGATCTTATTGATATTGTTATTAGGTTATTAGAACCGAAAATGTCTGTTTCTGCAGTGCCAACTTTTGGCATGTATAAATTTCTAAGTAATAACAGTGGGATTCGGCACATTGAGGTTGGTCGGAATGAAAATTTTGAAATCGATATTTTAGAGATTGAAAAAGCTGTTCTTAAAGGTGCGAATTTAATTTTACTTGCGTCCCCTAATAATCCGACTGGGAATAGCTTACGTCCGGATGAAATTGAAAAGCTTGTAGAATTAGATGCAGTGATCGTAATAGATGAAGCTTATGCAGAATTTTCAAGAGAGAGTGTGATCCCTTTGATTGAGAAACATCCTAATTTACTTGTCCTGCGGACGTTTAGTAAGTGGGCTGGCCTTGCAGGAATTCGTATCGGATACAGTGTTTCGCATACTGAGTTCGCAAGACGCATGATGGCTATCAAGCAGCCTTATAATGTAAGTACTGTTGCTGACGTTGCTGCACGTGCTGCATTAGAGCATCGAGTTGAAGTTTTAGATTCAGTAAGTTTACTTATTTCTGAACGGGAACGATTGATCAGGGAACTGTCAGAGTTTTCATTTTTTAAAGTATTTCCTTCTGATGCAAATTTTGTGCTGGTGCAAGTCTTAGAAAAAAAGGCTGAGGATGTGGTTAAATTTCTACGGGAACGTGGGATTCTTGTCAGGTATTACAATATGCCTACACTTTCAGGAATGATTCGCATTAGTGCTGGTCGTCCGGAACAAACTGATGCTTTATTGAAGGCATTACGAGATTTTGAGGAAAATTATGTCAAAGCGTGAAGCAACTATAGAACGTAAAACTGCAGAAACAGATATTAAGCTAACTGTTGTGATTGATGGGGAAGGTGTGTTTGACATAGAAACTGGTCTAGGTTTTTTCGACCATATGCTATGTCAGATTGCCAGACATGGAGTTTTTAACATTTCCCTAAAGGCTAAGGGTGACTTACATGTTGATGCTCATCACACGGTCGAAGACGTGGGTATTGCTATGGGAGAGGCTTTTGCAAAAGCACTTGGTGATAAATCCGGTATTGTTCGTTCTGGATCAGCAACCTTTCCTTTGGATGAAGCTTTAGGTTTTGCAGCAGTCGATCTAGGTGGTAGACCATACTCTGTTCTGAATTTGAATATTTTAGGAAGAGAAATAGGAGGTTTTCCTCCGGACTTGTTAAATCATTTTCTAGAGTCTTTCGCGAATTCTATGCGGGCCAATTTTCACATTAAATCTATTTCTGGTGTCAATGATCACCATAAGGCAGAAGCTTGTTTTAAAGCTTTTGCTAAAGCTTTGGACAGTGCAACAACCTATGATGACCGTCGTGCTGGCATTGTGCCCTCGACTAAAGGTTCTTTAGATTAAATTAGTAGTGTTTCTATGTTCTTGACTTAAACCAGCCATCGCGCTTGGCTTTGATGTAACATGCCTGGCTGCACCATAAGCGTTTGCTGCGTCCGTCCGAATGTCCTTCGCCGGATGGGTTTTTGGGACAAATGGCTAGACCAGCACCATCTACTAACTGTGAATGATCGTCTGTGTAGAGAATTTGGCCAGTTTCATGTAGTTGTAATTGTACATCACGCTCAGAAAGAAAATGCTTTTCAGTAAGTAATTCCTTGCAGAATTTGCACACGTTGTCGGTATTTTTTCTTTTGAGATAGGTATAGCATTCATGTCCACGTATAGGTGTAAACATTTGCAAACAATTGTAGTAGTAATAGTCTGGGAGTTCAGCTAGCTGTTCTTGAATTCGCAACCATATATAACCACTCAAATTACGAGGTTCAATGACTGTGGAAATTCGCAGGAAAGTCTCAGATTCCTGAATATTTGGTTGATTTCTTCGGCCGTAGCGGTCACGTTCTGTTTTCCACGGCAAATGATCTTCGGGGTGTACTTCATTTTTTACAAAAGTATTTATTTCTAGATAATGGTCGATAGTGACTATTAGATCGTGAATCAAGTCCACGTAGGTAACTAGCCAATCCTTATGTTCTGCTGACAGACCTGCTTTTTGTGCACGTTGAGCAGCAGGAAAATATCTCTCCTGTGCTGGGAAACGTAACGGGTTTGGTACAAGTAGTTCATCACCGATCCTATGTTGGTTGCTTATTGTAAGCGGGTTAATCTTTTGTTTTCGAAATGTATCTAGAACGCTAGTTATCCACCAGATATGGTGTGCTTCATCCATGAATTGTTGAGTATTAAAGTGGATTGGATTCGTTACATTTAGGGGGCCATAGTCTTGCAGCCACCGACTGAGGTTGTCGTCACGTATTTCCGGGGTCTGTAATAGCTCATATATGAGCTTTAAGGAATATTGAGGGGCAGGGTTTTGTGAAACTGGTCGATATTGTCTTTCATTGAGTCGTCTAACGAGAAGTGCATTGTTTGTTACAGTTGCATTTGTCCATTTGTACCATTGCCACTCAGGGTTAATACGTGTGATCTGCATACCACGATCCTACCCCTTTTGATTAACTTTCAACAACGTGTTTGCAGTTCTTATTAATAATATTTTGCTCACCATACCGTGATTAGTTTTGTTACATTGGATCTATGACAAAACTTCTTTCTGATTTGTTAGACGGTATCCCATCGGCTGACTTGATACGTGGTGATCTTTCAACAGCGATAAATTCAATCAAATTTGATTCTAGAGCAGTTGAATTGGGAGATTTGTTTGTAGCGATCCCGGGATACAACACAGATGGACATTCCTTCTTATTTGAAGCTATCGAGGGAGGTGCTGTCGCGTTATTTGTCCAAAAAGATGCTAGATCAACGTGGGCTCACCTTCCTGGTGGTTACCCAATTGTTGCAGTAGACAACACTCGGATTGCCTTAGCAATCTTAGCCGCTAATTTCTATGGAAATCCTTCACAGGAACTTGCTGTTATTGGTGTTACGGGTACTGATGGAAAAACAACAACTACGCATTTTATGACCGAAATTTTTGAAGAAGCTGGTTATAAGGTTGGTCGCTTAGGGACTGTCGATGCGTACATTACTGGTGCTGAGCAGAATGCTTTACCTTCTAGTGATCTCACTACTCCTGAAGCTGTACAAGTCCAAAAGCTATTAAGGGAAATGGTGGATGCAGGCTGTGATTTCGCAATTATTGAGTCTTCTAGCCATGGCCTTGCGCTACATCGTTTGGATTCTGTCGCTTTCGATACCGCAGTTTTGACGAATGTCAGCGGAGATCATCTTGATTTTCATAAAACCTTTGAAGCTTACCGAGAAGCTAAGGGCATGCTTTTCCAGAAGTTAAAATCTTCGAAAAAAGCTGTTGCAGTTGTTAATTTTGTGGATCCGTCAGCTCATTTTTTTCTTAATTTGGCTTCTACAGCTCGCCATTTGTCTTACGCGGTCGGGAACAATATTTCCGAAGGAGTAAATGTGAGTGCCAAAATTACAGATTTACGCGCTGATGGATCCGACTTTCTTCTAAGTTTTCCCAAAAAGGAGGTTGAATGCTCGATTCAAATCCCCGCGTCTTTTAATGTAGAGAACGCGTTAGCTGCAGCAACTACAGCTTATGCGTATGGAATTACGATTGACGACATAGTTGCAGGTTTATGTGCTTGTGCAGGTGTGCCGGGACGAATGGAATATATTGATTCCGGACAAGCCTTTGATGTAGTTGTGGATTATGCCCACACTGGTGATGCAGTACGCAAAGTACTAACAGTTCTCAGGAATATTACTAAGGGTGATTTGATTATTGTTGTTGGTGCTGCCGGTGAAAGAGACCCTGGACGTCGTTTCGGAGTGGCGCGTGCGGCTGTGGAAAATGCTGATTTCGCGATTTTTACAAACGAAGATCCACGGTCTGAGAATCCGGAAAAAATCGTTCGCGAAATTGGAAGTCATGCAGAGGGGGCAGGTAAAGTACGAGGAGAAGATTTTCTAGAAGTTAGTGATCGTCGTTCGGCAATTGCAATAGCCTTGGAACGTGCGAAACCTACGGACCTAGTGGTTATATGTGGTAAGGGGCACGAATTGAGTATGGAGTTAAATGATCAATTCGTACCATGGGATGATCGCGAAGTTGTGCGTCAGGAAATTTCTCGGTTATTGGAATAGGAGAGGATCCTAATCGAGAAGATCCTATAATCATTTTGTTTAGGTTAAGATTTTAAGGAGCATTAAGTTGGCAAAACAGCGCGGTAAACAAGAACAACAACATCGTGGTCAACGTTCAAGTAGACAACGTTCTTCTAAGGGTGATACCACTGGTAGTGGCGATCAGTACAAACCTAGTTTCCCGGTGAATATTTTTACAAATTCAAAGGCTTTATATGCTGTGGGGGGATTTTTGGTAATTGGAGGGTTACTGGCTGCTATCTTGATGTCTAGTTTACAGAGCAATTCACCAGGTCGTTCTGCACCAGATCCCCTTCGTGAATCAGCTGCTGTAGAAACTGAAACCACAGACTCAATTGAAGCTTCGCCGACACCTGATGCGCGTGTATTTTCTGGAACTGAAGAGGTTACATTCCGAAACGAAAATTACAGAGCACTTGTTGAAACCAACAAAGGTAGTTTTACGATCTTATTAGATTATGATAATGCTCCAGCTACCGTTAATAATTTCGTATTTCTTGTGGAAAAAAAGTTTTTTGATGGCCTGATTTTCCATCGCCTGATTCCGAATTTTGTAGCCCAGACTGGAGATCCAACTAATGAAGCTACCGATGTACGCGATGGGCCTGGGTATGAGATCCCTGATGAACCTAATGAGAATCGCAACACGATTGGTACAGTTTCAATGGCTAAAGTTCCAGGAACATCGAGTTTCGGCAGTCAATTTTTTATTAATCTGAAGGATAACCCTGCTCTTGACTTTGATAGTGGCAATGCCGACCTTTATTATCCTTTTGGTTCTGTAACAGATGGGTTAGAAATTGTACGTTCGCTTACTCAGGGAGATATTATCACTTCAATTACTATTTTCCGGGAGGATAGAGAAGTGCCAAAAAGTTTTTCTGCAGCTGAGCAGGTAATAGATGCCGAGTCAAATAATTACGAAGCTACGATCAAGACAGCGAAAGGAGATATAAAGGTATTTTTGTTTGCCGAATTATCTCCCAATACTGTAAATAGTTTTGTTTTCCTTGCCCAAAAAGGTTATTTCGATGGGATCACATTCCATCGTGTTGTTCCAGATTTTGTCGTACAGGGTGGCGATCCTACGGGCGCAGGTACTGGTGGGCCAGGGTATGAAACTGAAGATGAACCGAATGAAAAAAGAAACACAGTTGGACGGCTTTCAATGGCTAAGGTCGGTGGAGCTTCGAGTTTTGGCAGTCAATTTTTCATCAATCTAGTTGATAATCGTGGTCTAGATTTTGATAATGGTCTTGTAGATAAGTTCTATCCATTTGGGGAAGTAATTTCAGGAATGGATGTTGTTCGAGAGCTTACTCAAGGAGACGTTATAGAGTCTATAACGATTGAGGTGACTTCAAGGTAGACGTTCATGAGTAACGAGCTAAATCCGTTTAGGCCTGAAATTGCACAAGAGCAAATTGTACAAGAACCTTTCTTCCGCCCTGTTTATTGTGCGCAAACTGGAGATATGCCTATACATACTCTTCGTGTCGATCTCTCTATTGGTGGGACTGCCCCACGTGATGCGATAATAAATTTGCGCTATCAGGGCGTGCTTGGACCGACTGCTGGTGCTCTTTGGTGTAATCCGGAGTTTAGTACGTTTATTATTGAAGCACCGGTTGCAGATTCTCAATTTTATGCTAACCGAGAAGGCGTTGAGATAGGTATCTACGTTGATGCCCAACGAGTAAGTGATGAACAGTTGGAAATTTCCTCTTCATCCAAGGATAGTTGTATTTTGAGAGGCGGAGGTGAAACTAGCCTTGTTATAAAGTTATCTGAGGAGGTAATTCAGCTTTCGCCTGCTGCATTAGCAAAGCTTCGCGCACATCGAAAGCCTCGTTTAACAAGTTAATTTGTTAAGTATGTGATTTTATATCTGGTGATAGCGCAGTAACACCTTCTTCATGTAATGCTGCAATTTCTGTATCGCTTAAGCCTAGAAGATCGGCAAATACATATTCGTTGTGTTCTGCATATCCGGGAGCCGGGAGCCGAACACTACCTGGGGTTCGACTCAGTAGCCAGGGTGGAGTTTCCATTTCCCAAGTACCTGCATCAGGATGACTATGTTCTGCCCAAGCATTCCTCGATCTCATTTGAGGGTCACTCATAATTTCTGGGATAGTCAGTACTGCTCCTGATGGAATGCCCGCCCTTTGTAAGTTGTGCATAGTCTCGTAGTGACCATGTTTGAGGCTCCATGTCTTGATGATCTCATCTAAGAGGTCCTCATTTTTTTTGCGTGCTTCAATTGTTTCAAAGCGTGGATCCGTGGCTAAGTCTGGCTGTTCCATAATTGTACATAATTTTGCAAATTGTGCATTGGTTTCACAGGCAATGGTTACCCAGCAATTTTCACCTCCACTGGGATAACAATTATGCGGGGCAAATTGGTTATTTCGGTTTCCTATAGGATTGCGAAGAATGTTATTCATGCTGTAATCGACAAGATATTCACCCACAAGGCATGTAAGGTTCTCTCGTTGTGCCATGTCGATAAAAACGCCCGATCCTGTTAATCGAAGCTGCCTCAACCCCAAAGCAACTGCTGCAGGTGCAGCGGTGCCAGACATTGGATCACCGTAACTAAACCCTGTTTTTGTTGGTTCGCCATTTTCATAACCAGATATGGAGACTAGACCTGCTAACTGTTCAACGTTGGTACCATAGGTTACATAACCACTCTCAGGTCCAGTTTTTCCATGTCCTGGCATCGAAAGGTAGATAATTTTTGGATTAACTGCCTTTATTTCTTCATAGCCAAGTTGTAGTTTTTGCATTACATCTGCACGATAATTTTCCACCAGAACATCAGAAATTGATACTAGCTTCAGGAATAATTCTCTACCTCGGTTAGTTTGAAGATCTAAAATTGTGGAGTATTTGTTTCGATTATTGTGATTGAAGTAGGCTGCTTTGTTGTACCAACGTTCTTCGGTCCGCGGCATTCTACCCAGGCCTCGAAGCAAATCCCATTGTTTCGGACCCTCGATTTTAATTACCTCAGCTCCATAATCTCCAAGCAGACGTGTTCCCATTGGTCCTGCCCAAACCATGGTTAGATCAAGTACACGAATCCCTGTCAGAGGTGCAGTCATCGGACTAACCCCTCTAAGATCTCTTTTGTATTTGCACCTAGCAATGGTGCTGGATTATCAGTCCAGTTATCGGGCCCCATCCACCAAGGAGGTCCCGGGTAAGTAGCTTTTCCTGCTACCGGATGTTCAATCTCACGAAGGAACCCTCTTTCTTTTAATTGGGGACTTTCCAGAAGGTCAGCCATATCGTGGATATACGTGATAGGTGCTCGATTTTCCCCTCCAGCTTGGTGAGCTTCTTTCTTTGTTATATTTGTAGACCATTGAATAATTTCAGCCATCAGCTCATCACTGTTTTCCATACGTGCTTCAGCAGTCGAATAGCGCTCATCTTGGATCCATTCTTCATGTCCTACAGCTCGAGCGAATGGTGGCCAATTACGGGCCATAACATGGATTCCTATTTGCCCATCGATACAGGGATAAACTCCCATGATACTGGACATTAAATTACCCCGACGTTCAGGAGCCCATAACCCCATATAGGAGTAGAACGGGATTCCTGCTTCAAGGATTGGACCCATGCAATGTTGAACACTTATATCAACATGTTGTCCAACCCCATCTCTTTCTGTAGCCAACACTGCAAGCATTCCTGCCGAAAAAGCATTTAAACCACCTTGGTAATCTGCTTGGTATCCTCCATTTTTCAGTGGTCCACCTTCTTCAGTTCCCGTGATAAACATCTGGCCACTCATTGCAAAAGCAATTAAATTATTTGAATAGTAGTTTGCATATGGACCCTTTTGCCCGTAGGCAGTTATGGAGATAACAACCAATTTAGGGTTGATAACTTTGAGGGTTTCATAATCAATTCCCAAGGCTTTAGCATCATTTGGCCGATAATTTTCTATTAATACGTCACTTTTTTTAATTAATTCTATGAGATTGTTATGGTCTGTTACCGTTTGTAGATCAAGCGTGACTGACCGTTTACCTGTATTTAAGTACATAAATAAGGCACTTGTTTCAGGATCAGGCTGATTATTCTTAAAAGGTCCGTGTGTTCTTGAGATATCTCCGTCTGGAGGTTCTATTTTTATGACTTCAGCACCGTAGCCTGCAAAAAGTTTTCCACAATAAGGCGCAGAGACAAAATTACCTAGCTCTAAAACTTTAATTCCTGATAGCGGCTGCATACTGTAATAGTACTAGCTGGTACGTCCAGGAATTTCAACCTGTACGTTGCCTCTTACTGAAGGCTGCCCATCTGCAAGTGTTACGACCTCAAGTTCAACAATATTGATGCCATCCTCTTGTCTTTTATCAACGACACGTCCAGATAAGGTAAGAGGATTCCCTGCAATATCTGGGCGACGGAATGCAACTCGTACACTTATCAAGTTACTTTCGGAACCAGCCCAAGCTCCAACGTAGTGTGAGATCCAAGATAGTTTTAAGAGGCCTGGGACTAATGCTCCGCCAAATCCCATTCGACGTCCTGCCTCGGCATCTCCGAAAGCAGGATTTGTTGGGTTGTCACGCCCAAAAAATTCTATAGCCTGATCTTCAGTGGGTGTTCTTTCTAGAGGTGGTAGCTCATCATCAACAGTAATATCTTCATAGTACAGTTCACTCATTATTCATCTCCTCGATCAAATTGATTGATTGTTCTCAGAGAAGCTGCCACAGCATCACCATTTTCATCAAGATAATCTGTCTGGAAGGTTACAAGAACGCTGTATCCGTAGCGTCCTCCCAGGCGATCACGAATGGAAATAACTTGTGTGGTAGCACTTAGGGTTTCATTGATTTGGATAGGTTTCATGAATTTCCATTCTGTTTGCGTCAAAATACCACTTGATAAAACACGTGGTGAAAGTTCAGGAGGAAGTCCCGGCTCTAGCATTGCTAACGCATAAGGAGGAGCAATACCTGTATCGTCACTATATCTCGGGTCTTTATCTCCCAATAGATCACGCATTCTCGAGGCATCTTCAGCTTTTGGCGTTACCTCTATTGGATCACTTTTAATTCCAATCATTGCGCGATGTTCTGCGGTAATTTTGCTTTCTTCTACCTCTGACAATTTATTCCTCCTAAGGTTGTTACCGGGGTAGACCCACGATAACGTTTTCATTCTCTATCTTTACTGGATATGTTTGAATGTCCTCAGCACCTTTGTTCCAGAATAGAATCTTTGATTGCAGACGTCCTAAAAAGGGATGTGCAGCATTAAATTCACTCGTAAATGGCTGAGTTACTGCTTTTCCAGTAGTAATGTCAAAACGTGCTCCATGAAATGGGCACATGACACAATCATCACGTATTTTCTCAGGTTTTAATGGCATTCCTGGAAAACTGCCTATTGGTAGCCGTACGTGGGGACAGAGTGCTCCCAAAGCATGAGCCGTTTCTCCAACTCTTATAATTGCGACACGTACTGTTCTAAGTCGAACCTCTTTTACTACACCTTCTGGAAAATTTCGAATGGAACCAGCATTTTCCCAAACCTTCATTTTGTCATGAGGAATATTATCCTTCGCTTTTAATGGAAGAGGGGGGTCAATTCCCAAAAGTGGTCCTAAAACAGTTTGCATCGCACCACCTGAGATAAGACCGGCTATGAGGAGAAATAATCCTCCAGCAAGGCCACTGCTAGTTGTTTCAATATCTCCTGGCGCAGCAATTAAAATAATTCCACCCGCAATCATTGCGATTGTGAATGCTCCCCAAGTTCCCAAAATTGACATTCCTACGATGGCAAGTCCTATTGACACAATGCACTCCTTCCGCGGAATGGTAGCGTGCTTACTACCATCAGTCCAAAATTTTTGTTTTAAATCCCTTCAATATTCCTATAACTTCGTCGAAAGTAAAGGAGTGGCGCAGCATTTTCTTCTGCACCAGCTTGAAGAACTTCTCCAATTGCAATGATATGATCCCCTCCGTCTACTAGCTCGCGCACGTTACAGTCTAACCATGCTGCAGACCCTGAAATTATAGGTGAACCGGTTTTTAAAGTGTAACAAGGTACGCCAAGTTCTTTTACAGGCTCTCTTCCTGAAGTTGCAAAATTATTGGAGATTTCTTCTTGTCCAGTGGCCAAAATACTTACTGCAAATTGTCGAGATATNGGTAAAAGCTTTTCCATGTGATTACCTTTTGCAATGCATACCAATATGAGTAGTGGATCGAGTGAAAGAGAGGAAAAGCTGGAAACAGTAAGACCATAAACATCGCCTTCGGATTCCGTTGTAACAATTGTCACACCAGCAGCCCATGAACCCAAAGCATTTTTGAAATCATCACTGTTTACATTCGACATTTTATAAATTCTCCAGAATTGGTGACATATCCCAGATAACATTAACGTTGATTTCTTTAAAATAGGGTGCCATAGGTAATTGGGTAAGAATCTGATCCATTTCGGTAGCATCGCCCGTTTCAAATATTGCTAAAACACCGACGCCAGTTTCTCTATAGATCGCTCTAATTTTCCCTTCATCACGCAGAGTTTTTGTTGCTTGTAGTTGCTCTGCAACGATTTCTTGCCATTCATCGAATTGAATGCTTGGCGGTTGTTGAGAAATCAACCGTGCTGCAAATAACATTTTAAACTCCTAAGAAAGTACCTATGCAAGGCTACCTTAGGACTTAACCCCGCGCCACAACTAGTTGAAGTAATATTTCCTATATGACTCATTTGGATAGCCGCCCCCTTTTGACCTTTGATTTAGATGGGGTTTTGTGCTCACCACCGTTTGGTATCAATCCAGGTAGGAAGATAGCAACGACGAATTCTCCGAAGACTTCTCCTAGAATGCCAAGCATTCTCTGGTTTTTTGAGCGATGGAGATATAGAGGGCGTAGGCCAATGCCTGAAGCTGTTAAGGCATTCTCTGAATTTCAAAAATCATATCGGTGCGTAATTGTTTCTGCAAGAAGTGAAGCTGCTCGTAAAGAAACTGAGACTTGGTTGGAACAATATTTCCAGCAAGTTCCTGATTTGTTTCTTCGTCCGACCTGGAAGGAAACACCTTCAGAGTACAAAGCCCGAGTTATTCAGGAGTTGAGCTCCTTGGCTCATTTTGAGGATGACCCACGCACTGCGATACTGCTTTCGAATCACGTGTCTCAAGTTTTTTTGATCGCTTGGCCAAGGAATCAAGGGGTTTCGGGCGCACAGATCCAGCGTATTGAGAAAATTGGAGATGCAAGAGCCTATTTAGAGAAGCTCCGTTGACTTAACCGCCAGCCATTTGCTTTTGGAATGTTCCAAGATCGAAGTAATCACGCCAAGAAGCAATTTTTCCGTCTGTAAGTTCAAAAACTCCCATAACTGGTAGTGCTACTTTATTTTCACCTGCTTCAAATTTGTCAATCCGTTCAGTCATGACAATATTTCCTTCGCCAACGATATTCAGAAGGTCCCAGCCTTTGCTTGTCATCATGCCAGCCATTCCGCCTAATGTTGCAGTGATAGCTACCTTGCCTTCAACTGGTTCCATAGGGATGTTGTGATAAAGGGCATTTTCAGTGAAGTAGGAGCCTAGTGTTTCTCCGTTCGGAGAAGGAGCATCCCATTCACTTATAAATTGCCGGATAATTTCTACGTTATTCATGATTACCTCATTAGGTTTCTAATTCCAGAATTACTCGTCTGAGTAATAATAGTGCAGTTGTTATTGCACGTCTTTTAGTTGCAGCACGTCCTTGGCTCATTTGAGTCATGAGCGTTCTCGGTTGTTCCAAGTTAGGGCCACTAACAGCCACAAAGATCGTTCCTGGCGGATGTTCTCCACTTTCCCCCTCTAGTACCCCAGTCACGCCAACACCGTAGTCACTAGTGAAGTAACTTTGTGCTTCTTTAGCTAAATCAGCTGCTAGTTCTTCCGATCCTTTTTCTGTATCAATGCCTAAGCTATTCCCTTGTTTATTTTTGGAGATGACGTGAGCACCTAGAAATGCTTCTCCAATTGCTTCCGCATCAGCTAATGTGCTTGAGAGCAAACCTCCAGTCGTTGTTTCTAGTACCGAAACTGTTGCAGTTCGTTCGACTAAGAGCTGTGCAATTACTCCCTCCAAAGTATCTTCGTTTTTTCCCCAAATTGACTGTCCAAAAATCTTTTCTAGTTTTTCCTCTACTGGGTGCATAATGCTTAAGGCTTCTTTTTCGTTAGCACCTTTAGCGCCTATACGTATGTGTACTCCATCTGCCCGGGCATAGGTACCTACCCCGATTCCAGGTGTCTCATAGACTGGTTGTGCCATTTCATCGACTGTTCCTTCGCCTATACCTACAGTTTTGAGAGTGCGAGTTATGAGAACTTCTCCTGAAAGTCCTTGCAGGGTTGGCGCTACTTCATTTTCCCACATTCGTTCCATTTCAGGTGGTACCCCGGGCATACTGACAATGATTTTTTTGTCTCTTTCCACCCACCATCCAGGTGCTGTTCCTCGTGGATTGTTAATTGATTTGGCACTTGGTATCAGCCAAGCCTGTTTTAAATTCGATTCTGGCATCTCATATCCACGGTTTGCAAAAAAGGAACGTAATTTTAATTCTAGTTCTTTGTCTATGTGCGGCTCCTCATCTAAGAGTGCACATATCCCTTCTCGGGTCATGTCATCTACTGTGGGCCCTAGTCCACCAGTTGTAATAATGAGATCGGAACGGCTCCAGGCACGCTTAAAAGTTTCATCAATGCGTTGCTTGTTGTCTCCAACAACGGATGTATAGTTCAAGTCAATGCCGAGTTGTGGCAATCGTTGGGCAATCCATGCGCTGTTTGTATCAACAATTTCGCCCAGTAAAATTTCGGTTCCAATAGCGATGATTTCTGCTTGCATTGCATAAGTGTAGAGTGACTTTATTAGTGCTGTCTAAATTCTTATTTTTGTTTGCTAACTGACAATCTAATCGAACCCTTTTAAAGTTGTGTTCCTCTGGAGGTTAGATGGTTGAAGAACAAGCCCCAATTAAATTTCGTGTTTTGAATCTGGCTCGGGGTGTAGCTGGGGCTATCTGTGTGCGTATGCTTGGAGATCTAGGTGCAGGAGTCTCTGCCTTAAAGTGGGATGAAAGTTTCCAAAACCATGTTGATTTTGAGTACACCGACTTATTTCATTCAATTTTGGAAGATGGATTTGAAGTCTGTGCTGAAGTTAAAAAAATATCTGATTTGGAGGAATATCTGCCTTCATTGGCAAACTCATTCGATCTTTTTGTAACCGATTTTGATGTTTCAGAAATGGAAGAAGGTAGATTATATGATTTACTTTCCAAATTAAATCCTAGTGTGGTTGTAGCAAATGTTAGTCATTTTGGGCGAACGGGACCATATTCTAGATGGAGAGGCGATGAGCTAACTGATTATGCATTAGGTGGCTACTGGGCGCTTGCGGGAGATGCAGATAAAGAACCGTTAAGGGTGCCTGGCCAGCAAGCACAATTTCATGGTGGCACGCAACTCGCGTTTGCAGCAATTGTTGCCTTACGTCATGCCAGGTTGACAGGGCATGGGCAAGAGGTAGATGTTTCATCTGCAGAAGCAATGTTAGGCGCTCATTGGAGTACAACGATTGCCTGGACTCATGAAGGACGCATACTTCAGCGTAGTGGTTCAGATCTCATAAAGGCTAGAGATGGCTGGGTACACTTTTATCATCTTGCCTTATATGACGATATTTTCACTTTATTTAATTGTGTTGATTTGTTGAATGACTCGAGATTCGAATCCATTGCAGCACGTATCGCAAACATTGATGAACTCGTTGATATCGCGAAGTTATGGTGCATTGATAGGGAAGTGATGGAAATTGTCAATGGTGCACAGTCACTTCGGATTCCGGTAACACCTGTCGCAGATGTTCCTATGTTATTAAATGATGATCACTTGTTGAATCGTGGTTATTTCAAGAGTGTTAAATCTGCAACAGTACCTGGTCTTCCATGGAGATGGGACTATTCTTGGGAGTTGGATAGAAATGGAAATTTTCTGGAAGACGCTCTTTCTCGTGGGGATTTATCTTTAGAGCAAGGTCCTGCAGATATACAGACCAAAAATGGAGAAGTTGAAGAGGCTCCACTTGCAGGGATTCGGGTTCTTGAATTAACAAATAATTGGGCAGGTCCAATTGCCTGTCGCCATTTGGCTGATCTAGGGGCCGAAGTAATAAAAATTGAACTTTCTACAAAATTAGCTACGCGTGCAAGTCATTATCCCGGTATTGATCCTGGTAAGGCACATTGGAACCGCTCAGGTTACTTCAATGAAATGAATCGTAACAAGCGTGATATCTCACTGAACTTAGCTACGGAACAAGGTCGAGAGCTGTTTTTAAATTTAGTCGCCCAGTCAGATGTGGTTATTGAAAATAATAGTGCGCGAGTAATGCCGAATTTAGGGGTAGGCTACGAGCGTTTAAAAGAAGTTAACCCGAGCATTGTGATGGCTTCAATTAGTGGTTTTGGCGCAACAGGAAAACGTCGTGATTGGCTCGCATATGGCTCTAATATTGAAGCTGCTTGTGGTCTCGCATCAACAACTGGTTATAGTGATGTTCTTCCTTATCGAACAGGTTCTTTTGTGGCCGATCCAATTGCTGGAATTCATGCTGCAATTGGTGTTTTGGCTGCACTTGAACGCCGTGATGAGACTGGTCAAGGTGCTTATATGGATATTGCATTAACAGAATCTGCAATGACTTTTATGTTGGAATCATTTGTATGGTTTCATAAAAAACAACATTCTATGCCTAGAAACGGAAATATTGATCATGGTGATGCGCCAACTGGTGCTTATCCATGTTTTGGACGAGATGAATGGATCGCAATTGCTGTCCGAACAGATGAACAGTGGCATGCGCTTACCGATTTAGCGGGTTTCGAAGACATACGCTTAATGAACGTTGGTGAGAGGATTCGTAATAGGAGTGTCATTGATCGCCGTATTAAAGAATGGGCGCAGGATTTTTCACAATTTGAAATAGTTAAGATGTTGCAAAGTGTTGGTGTTCCTAGTGCACCAATTTTACATAACTGGCAACTACATTCGGATCCCCATTTTCATGATCGAAATGCATTTATTGCGATAGAGCATCCTGATACAGGTGTGTATCCTTACCCGGGATTTATGTGGAGATTTAGTAAAACAAAGCCTTCTCTGAGAAGACACGCTCCTCGCTTTGGTGAAGCAAACACTTATGTTTTTGGGACACTCTTAGGACTTACCGATGAAGAAATTGATGAATTGTTTAAGGCGGGAGTTTCATCTAGACAACCTGACGTCCCTCGCCCGCTATCTTTAGGTAAGGGGCCATTGATAAATTGAACGATATTTTGAATGTCGGTGTTAAATTGTTTTCTAAAAGGAGAAAAAATGAGTAATTCACAAAATTATGAATGTATTAATTATTCAACATCTGATCGTATAGCTCGTATTACGCTTAATCGTCCAGAAAAACGGAATGCTTTAAGTAGGCAATTACGTGATGAATTTGTGTCAGCTCTTCATGTTGCTGAAAGAGATGACAGCGTAGTAGCTATTTTAGTTGATGGTGAGGGTCCTTCATTTTGTAGTGGTTATGACATAACTCCTGATATGTCGGGTCGTGTTCCAGATGGTGGATGGGTATCAGAAAAGCTTTTTGATGCCTGGACTGATCAATTTGCACGTTCCTGCGTCAGGGATTGGATGACTATATGGGACATTCTTAAGCCGGTGATCGCGATGGTTCACGGCCATTGTTTAGCTGGTGGTACCGAACTCATGTCGATGTGTGATATCGCATTTGTTGCAGACGATGCACAAATCGGTTATCCGCCGATGAGAGGTCAAACTACACCGGATGTGATGTATTTTCCTTGGAAGTTGTCTATGGCACACGCAAAATATCTCCAGTTGACAGGTAACGTCATAAGCGGAAAACAAGCTGCTGAATGGGGATGGGTGGCGAAGTCCTTTAGTGCTGATGTTCTTGAGGAGCAAACTTTGCGCGAATTACGTGCACTAACGTCAATTGCACCAGATCTGCTAGCTGCTAATAAACTAGCTATAAATCAAAGTTATGAAATTATGGGAATGCGAACTGCGCTGAATACAGGTCCCCAGTGGCATGCCTTAAGCAGCCAATTGAGACCAAATGCAGGTGAGTTCACAAAAATTTCAAAAGAAAAAGGTCTGAAAGCAGCACTTGATTGGCGGGATGCACCATTCAAAGCTGAAGGTCTTTAATGAGGCGACATGACTGACGTTGATAGCAACATTGAGGATGTGCTTGAAGCGAATAATGCTTTCTATCGTGCTTTTGCTTCTTTTGATAAAGAAGCCATGGCTGATGTTTGGGCAGAATCGGAGTTGATTACATGTATTCATCCAGGATGGTCTTTGGTAGAGGGACGTGATGATGTCTTAGCTTCATGGGATCGTATTCTTGAAAATCCGAATCAACCACCGATAGTGAGTGGTGGTGCTCAAGTACGGAAGTATGGCGATTCTGCAATAGTTCTTTGTAGAGAGAGTGTTGCTGGGGGACTGTTATATGCGACTAATGTTTTTGTAAAAGATTCTGCTGTGTGGAAACTAATGCATCATCAGTCAGCCCCGGTTGTGATGAATTAGTTCTCCTCAAAAAAGAAGCGTTCTTCACCAAAAGCAGGTCTTAGCTCGTCAAGCCACGTTGCCTGTTCGTCGTATGTGGCATAGAACGGTTTCATAACCCAATCCGGATTTCGGGCTTGCAGAAATTGCAATGAGATGACTTTCTGACCACGAATTTCAGGTGTTCCTGTAATGGCAACCTTTCCTGGATCTGCAGACATACTGGGCCCTCTAACAGTTCGTGCTAATCCGCTTACCTTTGAATATGCGGTGCGGAATATTTCATACGCTTCTACCAATGGGATTTCGAAAAAATGCTTCGCTCCAGTATCTCTTGCAACAAACATGTAGTAGGGGATCAATCCAAGTTGAACTTGTGTACGCCACATCTCTGACCAAACAGAAGCTTTATCATTGATGTTACGCATTAGAGGAGATTGCGTTCGAATCTGGGCGCCTGTCATCTGTATTTTTTCGATAGCTTCTGCTACTGCCGGTGTCGATAATTCAGCTGGGTGATTGAAGTGTGCCATTATGGAAAGGTGTCGCCCTGAGTCTGTAATTTTTTTAAAGAGACCTAGTAAATCCTCGGCATCATCATCTGTGGTAAATCTGTATGGCCAGTAGCCAAGGGCTTTTGTGCCAATTCGAATTGTACTCACATTGTTCTGCGTACTTGCAAGGATTGGATCGATGTAACCTTGTAATCGACTTGTTTTCATTACAAGGGGATCGCCGCCAGTAACTAGAATATCTGTGACTTCAGAATGCTGTTCAACATATGTTGTCAATTCTTGGGTTTGTTTGGCTGCAAATTTTAAATCATCCATACCTACAAATTGTGGCCACCGAAAACAAAATGTGCAGTAAGCGTGGCATGTTTGTCCATTGCTAGGGAAGAAAAGTACTGTTTCTTTATACTTGTGCTGCATTCCTTCTAGTGAGACTTCGTTTATTTCAGGTACGTTATGCTCTAACTGTCCGGCTGGGTGAGGGTTTAATGTAAGTCGTATTTCATTGGCTTTTTCCTGTATTTCTTTAGCCGATGCATTTTTTTCTAGAAGGGTCGCTATTTTTGCAAAATGCGCTTCCTTTAGCATCTCTGCCTGAGGAAATGTCAATGTAAAAATTGGGTCGTTAGGTATATTTTCCCAATCAATCAATTCATTAACTACGTAATTGTTCGTTTTGAAAGGTAAAACACGTCCCACTACATCAATCGCGTTTTTTTCTTTCTCACTTAAATTTGATAATTGTGGTAATTTGCGAAAATTGTTTAGCGTTATTGCACGGTATTTTTGTTGTTCAGATTGTTCTATAGAATCTTGACTTATAAATAAAGACATATATCCTCCTGCGTTTTAGCGACGCCGACCCACGGATGGGTCACCACGGAGCTCTGGTATGCGGCTACTCCGACTGTCTACGAGGTTAGCTGACGGGTTCGGTGTCGGTAGTCACCGGTGCATTTAGCACTTAACCCCAAAAAAATGGGTCCCCCGTTCTGACTCTAAGATATCCAAAGAGCACAGACTCGACTTAGTAAGTATATCACAGACGGTTTTTTTCGATAATAGGTTCAAAAAAGCCTTAAATAGTCAATTGGTCTAACAAATCCTGAGTCGCAACAGCAGCAGCAGTAACGCGTTCTTGTTCACTCGGATCAAGGCTCATTTCAAAGACTTTTTGAATGCCTCCTTCACCAAGTTGTACTACGGTTCCTGAGCAGACATCATTAATTCCATATTCACCTTGATGTAATACTGAGCAAGGCATTAAGCGGTTTTGGTCTAATAGAATGGACTCCACCATGGCAATTGTTCCCGCTGATGGAGCATAAAAGGCACTTCCGACTTTCATCAGTTCTCCTATTTCTGCCCCGCCCCTCATCGTTCGTGATACTACCTCATCAATTTTAGCTGAGGTAAGTAAGCTTTTTAGCGGGATTCCTCCGACCAAGGTTTGAGATACAACGGGTACCATTGTCGTATCAGTGTGTCCACCGATCACATAGCCATGGACATCTTTAGGTGAAACACCAACAGCTTCTGAAACGAAGTAACGATAGCGTGCGCTGTCTAACGCACCTCCTTGACCGATTACTCTTTCACGAGGAAAACCACTTGCTTGGATTGCAACATGGCACATCGCATCCATCGGATTAGAAAATATTACAAGTACCGCGTTGGGTGATGCTTGTGCAGCTTGCTCCACTTTTGCTTTTACGATTGCTGCATTGCTATTCAGTAGTTCTTCTCTGGACATACCTGGTTTTCGGGGTGCTCCTGCAGTGAGAATTACGACATCTGAGTCTTTTGTTTCCTCCCATCCATCTGTGGCTGAAATATGTGAGCTGAAACCTTCCCATGAAGCAGCTTGTGATTCATCAAGCGCTTTGCCAAAGTGCATTGTTCCAGCAAATTGGGGGTCGTCTTGAAGAATTACATCGCAGATATCGCGTTCGATTAAGCGTTGAGCCATCGCGCCTCCTGTCATCCCTGCTCCCACAATAGTGACTTTTTTACGGGTCATTGTTTTCTCCATATGTACTTTTTAACTATGATCGGGTGAAGCGTATCACGACTCGACGTTTGTTTCTTCTTCTCACAATTCCTCACCTAGCTCGATCATCGGTACACTAGTAGTGTGAATCAAGAATTTATCCGTAATTTTTGCATAATTGCCCATATTGATCATGGAAAATCCACGCTAGCTGATCGTTTATTAGAATCTACAGGTGCAGTTGAGCAACGAGAAATGTCTGCACAATTACTTGATTCTATGGACTTAGAGCGTGAGCGTGGAATTACAATCAAAGCAGCAGCAGCTCGCATGCTTTATCACTCAAATGATGGTCAACAATATCAATATAATTTAATTGATACTCCTGGCCATGTAGATTTTTCTTATGAGGTTTCACGCAGCTTGGCTGCTTGTGAAGGGGCATTGCTTGTTGTTGATGCCTCTCAAGGTATTGAAGCACAAACTTTAGCTAATGTTTATTTAGCTTTGAATGAAAACCTTACTTTGCTTCCTATAGTCAATAAGGTGGATTTACCTCATGCAGAGCCGGAGAGGGTTGCTAAGGAATTGGAGCGTGTTGTTGGCTTTAGTCGAGAAGAAGTAATTTTTGCTAGTGCAAAAGATGGTATTGGCACCGATATGATTCTGGAAGCAATCGCTTCCAGAATCCCCCCACCTGTAGGAGATTCTGGTTCAGCGCTGAAAGCATTAATTTTTGATTCCAAATATGATTCCTATAAAGGTGTCGTTGCACATGTTCGTGTTGTTGACGGCAAAGTTTCTTCAAATAGTGAACTTCATCTAATGCAAACAAAAACCTCTTTTGAACCAATAGAAATCGGTGTTTTTTCTCCGGATATGAAACCTTTACCAGATTTAGTAGCTGGTGAAGTTGGATATATTGCAACAGGACTAAAAGATGTGGCAGATTGTGGTGTTGGAGACACAATAACGAGTGCTGGAGACTCTTTAGGTGATCCTCTTCCTGGATATAGGGACGCAAAACCAATGGTTTTTGCCGGACTATATCCCACTGATTCAGATCAGTATCAAGACCTACGTGAAGCGCTAGAAAGGCTTAGTTTAAATGATGCATCGTTGGTTTATGAGCCAGAATCATCAGATGCCTTGGGGTTTGGGTTTCGTTGTGGCTTTTTGGGACTATTACACTTGGAAATCGTGGTTGAACGACTTGAACGAGAGTATGGATTAGGCTTGCTGACAACAGCTCCTGGTGTTGGATACGAGGTTGTGCTCACTGATGGACAGGATTTATTTGTTGAAAATCCTTCAAATCTTCCTAACCCCTCAACTATTGATGAGATACGTGAGCCTTGGGCTTCAATCGATGTGATTACTCCAAGTAGATCGATTGGACAAGTTATGGAACTTACTACATCGAGACGTGGGAAATTTTTACGTATGGAATATTTAGAGCCTGAAAGCGACGTCTCTCCTGGAGAAGCGCGGGTTCTTTTGCAATATGAAATTCCCATGGGTGAGATTTTGGTGGATTTTTATGATCATCTCAAAGGTTCAACAAGTGGATATGCAAGTTTGGATTATCAACCTGCGGGTTATAGGGCTGCAGAATTGGTGCGCGTTGATATCTTAGTGAATGGGCAGGCTGTGGATGCTCTTTCAATTATTACACATCGAGCGAATGCTAACCGTGAAGGTAGACTCCTTGTTACCCGATTGCGTGAGTTAATTCCTCGTCAGTTATTCGACGTTCCAGTACAGGCTGCTATTGGTGGTAAGATCATCGCGCGTGAAACCATCCGTGCTTTGCGAAAGAATGTTTTAGCAAAATGTTATGGCGGTGACATAACTCGAAAGCGAAAGCTTTTGGCAAGGCAGGCAGAAGGTAAGAAACGAATGAAATTAGTTGGTTCCGTTGAAATCCCTCAGGAGGCGTTTATGGCGGTATTACAACTTCGTAGTGAGGAATAACTAAGTGAAGGTGAAATTATGACCATTACAGCTTTTGTTCTAATTGTTGTTGATCCAGTTCTAACTACACAAGTTTTTGACGAGCTTCAGAATACTGAAGGTGTTCGCGAGGTTTACCAGGTCATGGGTCCTTATGACATAGTTGCAGTTATTGAAGTGGCAAGTTTTGTTGAGGTTACTCCACTTGTTAGCAAAGAAATTCGAGGACTCGAAGGTGTCGTGGATACAACTACGTGTGTGACATTTCCTGATTAGTGAAAACTTTAAAGTTTTGAACTAAAAGATTTGTCCTCCGGCCTGTTCCTCTTCGCCCTCTCCCACAGCTGCATCCGTTGTAAGCAATCCTTTTGCACCCAATACACGTTGCCGTAATGGAGTTATTTCATCAGCATTTTTACTAGCTAGTATCCTTTGCATCAAAGTAAAGAGGGTTTCTCCAGTCATTAACCCATAGCCATAATTTTCACATGCTATGCGTAAAGGCTCCACAAATTCAGGTTCTCTCCGACCAGGCTGCATAGTTCGTTTTCCATTGACTATGACCAAGCCATTAGCCTTCACGTTATCTTTTAGTAATAGTTCTTCTAACCTTCGTTGTAATCGAACGTATGGCCATTCAGTTACTTGATCTGAAGTACTCTCAACCTCGACCGCAAACAAGCGATCATCAAAACCGATTTCGAGTGGATTACCTGGTTCAGATTTCGATTCAAAGCCAAGAAGCAGTAAAGATTCGCGCACCGCTTCTTGAAAAGCTGGGCCACTGCTCCATAAAAGCCTACGATGCTTTGCTAATTCGTCTACTTGGTCGGAAACTGCTGTTTGGCTTTCGATAGCTGCCTGTACAGCTAAGTTCATTTCCTCCATTTCGGCTTCGAGCTGTTCAAGTCCAGGTAGTGCTAATGCACTAGCCCAAGAAGGAGGTTTCTCTCCTGAGGCACCCTCCTGAACTGCATCTAACGCTTCAACAACTTCGGTTGCAATTTCTCCACGTACCGTACCTGTTATAGGTTCTATCATAGGTAAAAAAATTACTTTTCCTGCAAGTACAGGGATTTCAACTGCAATGGGTAGAGACGAACCACCTACGGCTAAAACTGATGCGCCTTTGATAGATTTAATTACTTCTTCATCAAAGACTGCACGATAATACATCTGCTTTCGATATTTACGAATTACGGAAGCAAATGGGTGGTATTCATCGACTATACGGATGTTTTTCCCCTCTGCAGCCTTTAGAAATGTGCCTCCCCAGTGAACACCTTGCGGTGCAGGGAGCCAGGAATATCGGTCGCAGCCTTCAAAGTTTATTAGTCCACTTTGAGTTGCATTAGGGTTTGTCATAACAGTAACTATTCCCCCTTGATCAAGTACGCGTCGTGTTTCATCACTACGTCTTCGGACTTGATCAGCTGCAGCAACTGCAGATGCTGTTGTGGAGCCGTTGATAATCGGACGGCCGTCTTGCGCACTAAATTCTTTATTCCCTTCTAATAATTCACTGACTGTTGTCGTTATGCTTGATGGGTTCACAAATAAGGCTTCATAATCAGTGTAGCTTGGTGCATTTAATACGTTATGGTTATCAACTTTCGTGTTTGGTAATGAGTAACCTATAGTGATTACTTGCATAGTTTTCCTCTCAGTCAGTTTTTACAATCAATTGTTTTATATATTTACTTAGTTCTTGTTTAGCCAAAGGGTCCTCCCAAGCTAATGCAAAATTTGCAAGTACGTGTCCGGTTGGTCGCCCTGTATCGTATCGTGCGCCACTGTACATGTATGCGCACACCTCTCTATTTGTTCCTGACAGTAGTGAAAGTGCGTGTGTTATATGAAGTTCTCCGTTTGGTGATGATTTAAGATTTTCAATTGCCTCAAAAATTTCTGTCTTCAAAACATATCTTCCCACAATTCCAAGACTTGATGGAGCTGATTCCAGTGTGGGTTTTTCAATCAGGTCTTGGACTGGAAATAATGATGATGTTTCTGATAGTTCGACATTTTCTTTCAGTTTAACGATCCCATAAAAAGGTATGAGTTCTGGTGGTACCGTTTCAACTGCAATGATATTCGCTTCGTGATCTGCAAAAGCATTTGTGAGCTGAGTTGTGCAGTTTGGTCCTTCTGGATTAAGAATAATGTCATCTGGAAAAAGTAAGGCAAAGGAATCCTGACCTATAAATGTTTTTGCTTGTAGTACAGCATGCGCAGTACCAAGTGGTTCATGTTGAGTTGTAAATTCTATATTTGCAGGTAATTCGCTAGCCTTTAGTTCAGTGATGGTTTGGTTGTTATTTGTTTTAACTGCATGTTCTTTTGCTCGACCTTCCCCGTGAAAATGGTCGATGATTTCTTGATGTTGGGTGCCAACGATTATTTGTATATCTTGAATCCCTGACTCGATTGCTTCCTCTACGGTATGTTGAATTAAAGGTTTGCCGAAGACAGTAATCATTTCCTTAGGAATCGCTTTTGTTGCAGGAAGCATCCGAGTTCCCAGGCCTGCTGCGAGAATTATTGCCTTCTTTACTTTTCCCATATAGATATCGTACGAACTACAGTCCTTTTGATATACCTTGAAAAAGTATCATTTTTGATGTTCCGTTATAACATTGTCACCAGAACTAGAGCTATTACGATGATTAATACAATCGTGGATATCCCGAAATATGTTCCCTATTTCTTAAGTGTTTTTGGAACGACAGGTTGGGTTGCACCACTCTTTTTTTGATGTTTCTTGTTCATGTAACTCATCAGGGCTCTTAGTACAAAGATCGGTTTCACGTCCATCGTCGTCCTTATGAACTAGCACTGTGACGCCCTGAATTGTGGAGTTTTCACTGTCTCCCCACTCTTCGCGTTGTAGATGTACAGGAACTGCCTGATTAATTAGATCATCAGTCTGTGAAAGATCACTACTTTGATAAGAAGTTACGGAGTATACGGATTTTTGGCAGTGTTTACATGGACGAGATCGTGCTCGTTTAAGTGTATTTCCGCAATCGGCAAAACCTTTGCAATTTACAAAGTCAACGTTTGGGATTTCTGTAAATTCTTCTGCTACTAACAACCATATATAAGCGAGTAGGTCTTTGGGGCATAGCACCGCATCAATTTTGTAGCCATAGCCTAACGGAGTAGCTTGTTCTTCAATTGAGATTTTGGGTTGCGTACGTATTCCGTTTGCATCTCTGGGCACGTTGAGGAAACTGAATTCCCTTAAAGGGGCTGTTTCCGATTGTGTTTCAGTATGGGTGATTTCCTTGGAATTCAATGATTCGAAATCCAATTTCACATTATCGTTTAGTTTTTTTCGAATCGTAATTGCAAGTACTTCCAATAAATCGAGATATGTTATTTGCCACGTTGCCGATTTTATTGAAAGGTTGCGTTCACTAGCTTGAAAGTTTTGATTTATCACATTTTCGGTGAGTGAAGCTTTTGCTTCCAGCGCTGGCCGCGTTGCCCATTCATAAGGTGGGAAATTACTGTCCGCACCTTTTATCCTTCTAGGATTTGGAACGTTCAACATAAGAGTTAGGGCGTCTGTACTATCAATTGCTGCCGGATCAAGCCCAACAGCACCATAGTATTCGTAGCTTCGCAGGACATTAAAAACTTGTATCATCCACCAGACATGGCCGGCTTCTTGTATAAATCCATGTTCGTTAAATTCGTCTATACCACCTGATAGCACGCCAAATTCGGAAAGCCAGTTAGATACAATGTCGACTATCTTGATTTGGCGGATTCGCTGATCATCGTAGGCTCTTGATAATCGTCTGTGTAACGTTTCTCCATCTAATCCAGGCCAGTATTTTTGTTCATTAGAAGTGATAAAATTATCTCTAGTTGCTGTGACTTTTTGATATCGGGTCCATTGCCAATCAGGATTCAATTTTTCTACGCGCATCGCAGATATATATTACGCAGACACGGTAGCTGGTAACAGGTCGAACCGGCTTTTCGGTTATTTTCTTGCCTAGTACTCAACAGTTTGAGTCAATTTTCTTTTTTGTTTTTTTTAAATCTTTCGCAAAAAGCGAAAAAACTAGTCAAACATATTTGGAGTCGTAATAAGAAACCAGTAATGGTATGATCGCCATCACGTTATCTCTAAGGAGTTATATTGAGGAAACGACGTACACGTGTACCGCCAAAGCCGACTCCGCCACAGCCGCGGATAAATGAGCGCGTACGCGTACCTTCAGTCCGTGTTATTGATGATAAAGGCCATCAGGTAGGAGTGCTTTCCACTGATGAGGCTTTAAGTATGGCGCGTGAACGCAATGTTGATATGGTGGAAGTTTCACCAAAGGCAGATCCACCAGTTGTTCGCCTAATGGATTTCGGAAGATTTAAATTTGAACAGTCGAAAAAGGATCGTGAGGCGCGTAAGCATCAACAGAAAGTGCAAATTCGAGAAGTTCGAATGAAGCCAAAGATAGAAGACCACGATATTGATTTTAAAACTCGGACAATACAGAAGTTATTAAGACAGGGAGATAAGGTAAAAATAACAGTGATGTTTAGAGGACGCGAAATTACGCACCCTCAGCTCGGAAAAAGTTTACTTGAAAAAGTCTTTGATAACCTTGAAGGGCACGGTACTTTAGAGAAAAATGCCAGTTTAGAAGGACGACGAATGTCTATCGTTGTCGCACCAGACAAGAGAGGGATCGCTGCATATCAACGTGCTCAAGAAGCCAAAGCAGCCGCTGAGAATGCTGAAGTGACAGCTGAAGTGGCTGAAAATGTAAGTTCAGAGGAAGCAATAAATCAACATGATGATGCAGCCGATGAAGTTAATGTTGCGTCAGACAATGTGGTAGAAGATGATAGTTCGGATGAAGTAGTGGATTCTCAGGATGAAGAGTCTGCTGAAGAACCAGGGGATAGTGAGTAGTAGTATGCCAAAAATGAAAACACATAAAGGTGCAGCAGCTCGCTTTCGTGTAACTGGTTCCGGGCGCATTATGCGTATGTACGGGAGTCGGAATAATCATCGACTGAAAAAACGTAAGCCTGTCCGGGTGAAGCTGGGACGTACAGTTCCAGTACATGCTACTCAGCACAGGAGCATTTCTCGGTTGCTGAATAGCTAGAGTTTCGTTTAAGGAGTTCTGTAAATGAGCCGTGTTAAGAGAGGCGTAACGGCCCATCGTCGCCACAAAAAGTTGTTAGCACGAACTAAAGGTCATCATGGCCAAAGGCATCGTGTATTCAGGCGAGCGAGTGAGAGTGCTCTTCATGCAGGACGGTACTCTTATGCAGATCGACGTGCCCGTAAAGGAGACTTTCGTCGACTTTGGATTACAAGAATAAATGCAGCATCTCGTCAATATGACCTTTCCTATTCGAAATTGATTGATGGTATGAATAAAGCTGGTATTGAAGTTGATCGAAAAATGCTTGCTAACCTTGCCGTAGAGCGTCCAGAAGCGTTTGAGCAAATTGCTAACCAGGCACGAGCAGCACTCTAGTAATTTTCTTTACATCGAAGCCAGTTCTGAAAAAATTTGTTGAAATGCCATCATTGCAAGAATTGCGGCCAGTGGACTTAAGTCCATCATTCCAGTGCTAGGCAGTATTCGCCTTATCGGGCTTATTATTGGCTCAGTGATATTGTGGAGCAGTTGAAAAATTGGGCTCGATTGATCAATTGGCAGCCAAGAGATTAATGCTCTTGCAATAATTGTCCAAGTAAGAATCTCAAGGAATGTCATCGTCATTTGTGCAATATATGGGTTCACATTTTGCTCACTAGTACAGATTAGAATAACAAAAATAGGCGCTTAAAATGAATTTGTTCGAACTTAAAACTGAACGGTTGTTGTTACGTCCATTTAAATTAGAGGACGCAGGTTCGGTATTTTCATACGCATCTGACCCTGAATGGGGGCAATTTTTACCCATACCTGATCCATATTTAGAAGATGATGCAGTTGAATATGTAAAAAAGTCTTCGCATACAGATTGGAAGAAGAATGCTGTTTGGGCATTAGTTCCTGATTTTGGTGACAGGGAAGGGCTAGTTAGTGGTGCTATTCATTTAGAGATCGATGACGTGAAAAAGACTGCTGAACTTGGTTATGCCATTGCTCGTTCGCTTTGGGGGTATGGTCTAGTTCCTGAAGGGTGCAAGGCAGTTCTTCGGTATGCCTTTAAAAACTGTCAACTACTAAAAGTTGATGCTTTTGCAGACGTTTCTAATGAAAGATCGTGGCATGTAATGGAATCGCTAGGAATGGAGCGCGTTGCATTACGTAGGCGATCACGTCCCCGAGAAAGCGATTACGTTCTTGAGGTTGGGTATTCCATAACAGCTGATCTGTGGCAAGAAAATAACGAAAATTCTGATTAAATTACGGTTTGTGTTCTGTTCATGAATTTATATAGTTTGGCAGGTCTATGTGCACCTTGTTTTTTTAGCCTCCCTGTTTCTTGAACTATACCTAGACTAACAATCTTTTTTCTAAAATTGCGTTTATCTAGAGGTTCTTCCGTAATAGCCTCGTAAACGTGTTGCATTTCACTCAGAGTAAAACTTTCCGGTAAAACGCTATAAGCAATGTTCGTGTATTCAAGCTTACTTCTTAACCTGTCTTTCGCGTTCTCAAGGATTATTTGATTATCAAAAGCAAGGGCTTTTAATGTGCTGAGAGGAAACCATTCAGGTTTCCATTCAAGTTCCTGCCGAAGCTTAGCGTCGGCGTCATGTATGAGTGCGAAATAAGCAACGGTTGTTTCAGTTTTTGTCTGGGCGAGATTATCAAATGTGTACAGCTGCTCGAGAAAGACATCCTGTAGACCTGTTTCCTCTTGTAATTTCCGGGTGGCTGCATCATCCAATGTTTCGCCAGGCTGTAATAAACCTCCAGGTAGGGCCCAAATTCCTTGAAAAGGTTTTTCAGATCGTTCAATTAAAAGAACTGATAAACGATTTCTAACGACTGTAAAAATCGTTACGACTACTGCTGTTGACATTCCGTTATTTTAGATCGGAATGTATAAAAAAAGATTACTGTTTCGTGACGATATACAATATATACGGAGGGGTCGCATAGTGGCCTAGTGCGGGCGCCTGCTAAGCGCTTATCGGCGGTGACGTTGATCGAGGGTTCGAATCCCTCCCCCTCCGTGGTAAATTTTGAGAAGAACTATGAAAAATCCATCCAGTTATTTTCTTTGGACTGTAGGTTGTCAGATGAATATTGCGGATAGCGAGAAGCTTGCTGCAGGTTTCACACGGCTTGGTTTAAATGAAACAAAAACGATGGATGATGCAACAATTGTCGTTATTAATACGTGTAGCATTCGTCAACATGCCGAGGATCGTGCGTATTCCCAACTAGGGCGAGTTAGGCTGCAAAAGGAGAAACGTCCTGATTTAAAAGTTGCTGTTATGGGTTGTATGGTTGGGCCGAAAACCGGAGATTTAAAAAGGCGATTTCCTTTTGTTGATACTTTTGCACGACCTCAAGACTTCGAGCCTATTATTGAACTGATAGAGGGAGATGAAAATGACTTAGGTGGGGAATTTTGGCCGACAACGTGGTCAATTCCGAATGGTCCCACTGCCTATGTACCTGTAGTTCACGGATGTGACAAATTTTGTACGTATTGCATTGTGCCTTATCGAAGAGGTCGTGAGCGTTCGCGCCCAGTTAACGAAATTGTCCGTGAAGTAAATTGGCTGACAAATAATGGTGCTCGCGAAGTCACGTTGTTAGGGCAAACAGTGGAAGCTTTTGGTCGTGACTTAAATGATTCTTCTGAAGATAGCCCAGATCTCGGGGATTTAATGCGGGAATTATCTGATTTACCTGAACTCAAAAGAATTCGTTTTCTAACTTCTTATCCTAAGCATATGACTGAACGGATATTGAAGGCAGTTGCTGATTTACCGAAAGTGATGGAATGTTTTTCACTTCCTATTCAATCTGGATCAGATCGTATTCTTTCTGAAATGAGACGGGGTTATGAGTTGAAGGAATTTCGTGAAAAAATTAATCTTGTACGTTCACTGATGCCTGATGCAGGTATATCTACAGATATCATAGTGGGTTACCCTGGTGAAACTGAGAAAGATTTCCAGGACAGTTTAGATGTACTAGGGGAATTTCGTTTTGATAAAGTACACATAGCGGCCTATTCAGAACGTCCAGGTACTATTGCCGCAAGAACAACTACGGATGATATTACTGCAGAAGAAAAATCGGAACGATTGCAGCGTGTAGAGGCCTTATCGGAGCAAATAGGGCGGGAAAAAAATGAGGCACTACTTGGCTCGACACAACCTGTTTTAATAGAAGGTTCCAGGGACGATCAATTTTATGGCCGAACCTGTTCAGGAAAACTTGTACATATAGATGTTCCTGTTCGTATAGGGGAAATTGTTGATGTTGTGATTGAACACACCGGTTCATATTCCCTACGTGGTCAGCCTGTTGATACGCTTGAAGCACTAACTATTTGAGGAACTCACACCTTTTTTTCGAAGTTTAACCACATTTCTTTAAATCCGCGTATGACGTGGCTAGCTCCATGAGTGAATTCGTTTTTGTCTGAAAAGCGAATATTAGCCAACCGATTAAGCAGGGATGTAAAGGCGACTCTGCCCTCCATCCGAGCTAAAGGTGCCCCAATGCAGTAGTGTACGTACCTCCCAAAAGCCATCGTTTGTTGTAATTCCGTTCGATGAATATTGAAATCATCAGGTTGTTTCCAGTGGTTTGGATCGCGATTTGCAGCTGCATACATTACCCAAAGTAGTGAGCCTTTTGGAATGAGTACTCCATCAATTTCTGTGTCTTTGATAGCTTGTCTTGCCAGTGCCTGAACTGGAGACTCAATTCTTAAGGCTTCCTCCACGAATTGAGGTATAAGTGAGAAATCTTTTTGGATTTCCTCCATTGTTTCAGGATGCTTTAGGAGTAACCACATACCACTACAGATCATATTTAATGTTGTTTCTGTTCCCCCCATCAAAAGTGTGGTGAGCATCCCTTGCAATTCTTGTTCATGTAGAGGACGTTTAAATGCATCAAGTTCGTGGTTGATAATAAACGTTAGCAGATCGTCTTTTGGCTCTTTGCGGCGTTGTTCAACCAATTCCATAAGAAAATTCATAAATTCTTTGCGGCTGAGTTCTAGCTCTTTCATACGTATTGAATCGAGCATTCCAACAGCTGCTGACATGCTTTCAATCGTGTCATCGACCCATATTTTCATACGTGGAATATCTTGGTCTTCTATTCCCAAGAGTCGAACAAAAACATAGACAGTCATTGGTGTCGCAAATTGACTAGACAATTCAACGGTTCCATCGTCTATGAATGCGTCTATTAAATTGTCAATAATTTCTTCTACCTTTGGCTCAAACCAGGTTAGTCCGCGTGCAGATAATTTTGGGCCCATCATTTTTCTATATTCTGTGTGTTCCGGTGGGTCACTTGAAGGTAAAGCACCGGTTTCTCGCGCTGACGCAATCTCGGGCATTTCTCTAAATTCTTCCACTGCATGATTGGCTTCGAGTGATAGCTGTTCGAGTGTTTTAGGAACATTCGCAAAAAGGTCATCCCTGCGAAGAACAAAGTCTACATCCTCGAAACGTGTTATTAAAAACCGACCATCATCAATTCGTACGACCCCAGCTTCGCGTATTTTTTCGTGCATTTCATAAGGTTCTTCGACAATTTCAGGTTTAAACGGGTTGAGTTCAGGATGTACTTTCATCTGTTCCATGAATGTAGTGTACACACTTTTTTCCGGTGTTACTGGCCTCTGGTGATGAGCCTTGATACTATCTCGCAAGGAGATTTTTGTGGTCCAAGCTTTAGCGTCACTCCCAGGTACTGCACGAGGTTTCATGCAGACCCTAAGAACTGACCGCTGGTGGGTAGAGCCAGCTCTAGTTTTTGTTTCCATGTCCCTCTTTTTTGGGTGGTTAACGGTTTCAATCCTTATGGACTTTGGTCCCTTAGGTCATTATGAGGTCGAGGGTACACATTTTCTTTCACCTGTTTTTGAGCCTACGTGGCTTAGTGCTATTAATGCCGATTGGTCCGGAGCTTGGTATTTATCGCCTGCATTTATTGTGTTGCTAGGTCCGGTGCCATTTCGTGCCACTTGTTATTACTATCGCCGTGCTTATTACAGATCTTTTTTCTTCAGTCCTCCGGGATGTGCAGTTGGTGATGTCGGTGAAACGTATAAAGGTGAAGCAAAACTGCCCTTGATTATGCAGAATGCCCACCGCTTTTTTATGTATATAGCCTTGATCTTTGTGCCGCTCCTTTGGATAGGTGCTATACGGTCGTTACATGTTCCAGGCGAAGGGTGGGGTATTGGCTTAGGCTCCGCATTCTTATTACTGAATGCGTTTCTACTAATGATGTATACGTTTTCATGCCACTCATTACGCCATTTTATAGGTGGTGGTTTAAATTGTTTTTCCTGTTCAAAAGTTACACGTACAAGAAAGCGCCTTTGGGACTATGTAACAACTTTTAACGAACGTCATCGCTTATGGGCGTGGTCAAGTTTGCTAGTAATTGTATTTGTTGATATTTACATTCGTCTTGTTGCGAATGGATATATCACAGACCCCAATACATGGTCTAAATTCTAGAAATAAATCAAAATTAGTTGCTAAGGATATCTAAGAGGTTTCCCAATTTTCCACTGGGTTTCCCTTTAAAAAATTTACAGAATCCACAAGCTGTACAGTTGATGTAAGTAAAACGCTGGTTTTGCATATTCAACATTCGTGTGATTCCATCTCCAGTAGTTCTGATTGCTCCTGTTTCTGCGCTGTTTCCACCACATTCCGAACAACTAAAAGTGTACGTATTTGCTGCTAATGATTCTTCGTTACTCATATTTACTCCTATATACCTAATTACATATCCGACTAGCGTAAGTATTATCACATTTTATTATTCGCGAGTAATGGTTAGTTCGTAGCGTTTATTTGGTTCCGGGTCAAGGATATATTCCTTCCCGTAACGTGCTTCAACAATGTTGTTCGTTTGGGTATCTGGGCTTCGTTCTGGCCATACCAAATATTCCACCTCACATTTCGTTATCGGTTGTGTAGTCGCTGTGTTTTCATTTTTCTTCAAATCAGTATTAATTTGAAAATGGGCGATTGTACCCACATGCATCGTGTTATTAGGTATTTCAACAAAACTTGAATAACTCCTCACGACAAGTTTTCCTGATGAAGAGTAGAATTTTATGCGAGCTCGTACACGATAAAGGCTTTCAGCTTTGCCGCTAATGTATTTAACACTCCCAATTATTTCATATTTTTCTGTGTCCTGTTCTCTGGCACACTGAAAAGTATCAGTGTTGAAAACGATATCGTAAGGATTTTTATCTCCACATCGAAAAACACTTGCAATGATGATGAGCCCAATTACAGCAAAGATTGGAAGTATTCCCTTCCATTTGTAAAGTCTGAAAAAGCGCATTATGAAGCGACTAATCACAATAGGAGTTTTAATAATTCCATTTATGCATATTTGAAAGAGGTATTTATAAATAGAAAGAAGGAAAAAGATGGTCGTCACCTTTGTGGAAGTAGTGCGTTCTTGGTTTAGACACTTTATACCTAGGTGTGTAACTGTAAAATTCTGTTGATAGTTTGGTACAATCTGACAACATTCTTGCCTAAGGTAAGAAATATATAAAAACAGGAGATTTTTATGGCTAATATTTTACTTTCAGCTAAGTACAACACCGAAGCTTTTGGGGCAGCAATACAAGAGGGGATGGTGAGTCGTCGGGATGTGATTGCCCAGACTGTCGCTTCCCTGGGAATGACATGTGAAGCTGTCTACGTAACACCGATGGCGGATCACAATATCATTATGCTTTTGGAAGGAACTGCCGATCAGGTCACTGCCTTGATGAAGTTAGTGATTCCTACCGGAACAGTTACAGATTCAGAAGTTACTTTCTTGATGACACCGGAAGATTTTGATGCTGCGGGTGGAGCAGCTGAATACCGAGCACCGGGACAATAAATACGTTTCTGTCCAAACCGATAGGGAAAGGTCAAAAACCTTTCCCTTATTGCGTAGTCGATGTAGGCTCGCGACAGTTATTTCTCTCGAGGTGAGTCGTGAAGGTTCATGAATATCAAGCTAAAGAAATTTTTGCGAAACATGGTGTAGCTGTTCCTAAAGGGCGAGTAGCTTCTACGCCTGCGGAGGCACGTGCTATTGCAGAAGAGCTTGGCGGAAAAGTGGTTGTGAAAGCACAAATTCATGCGGGCGGTCGAGGTAAGGGCCGTTTGGTTAACGAAGATGAAACATCTTCGATGTATGAGAATCTTACAAATGACCCCGATAATTATTCTGGTCAGGTTGTAGGTGATCGAGTTGGGGGCGTTCGGCTGGCAAACAGTGTTGATGAAGCTGAGCAAGCCGCGGACGCCATACTCGGAAAGTTTTTGGTTTCCATCCAGACTGGTACCGCAGGAAAGCTTGTAAAAAACGTTCTTGTTGAAGAACAATCTGCCGTGGCTAACGAAATGTATTTGGCCATTATTATGGATGGAGTGGAGGCAGCTCCTTTGATTATGGCCTCGACTGAGGGTGGACAGGAAATTGAAGAAGTTGCACGGCGTGATCCGGATGCTATTGTTCGTATACCTGTAAATCCTGCTGCTGGGTATGAATCATATATTTCGAGAACATTGGCAAATCGTTTAGGTTTATCAGGTCAGCAAGCCGTGGATTTAGGTGTATTGGTGCAGTCACTGTATGACGCATCACTTGCAAACGATGCGAGTCAAGCAGAAATTAATCCGCTTGTCGTAACTGAAGACGGTCGCGTTATTGCTTTGGATGCCAAGTTTTCTGTAGATGACAATGCTTTGTTCCGGCATGAAGAAGTTGCAGAAATGCGTGATAAAGATGAAGAAGATCCATTAGAGGTTCTTGCAGGTGACTTAGGTGTATCCAACTTTATTAAGTTGGATGGAAACATAGGTTGTATCGTGAACGGTGCCGGTCTTGCGATGGCAACGATGGATACGATTAAACTTGCTGGCGGTGAGCCTGCAAACTTTTTGGATATTGGAACGGTAAATGATCCGCAGCGTGTTGTGAATGCTATCCGTGTAATAAGTGAAGACCCTTCTGTAGAGGCAATCCTTGTGAATATTTTCGGCGGTATGGCGCGTGTAGATATCATTGCTCAAGGTGTTATTGATGCTGAAAAACAGTTAGGTTTGAAAGTTCCTGTAGTGATGCGTTTAGTAGGAACAAATCTTGCTGAAGGTGAGAAATTACTTGAAGATGCTGGTCTTGATGTTATTCGTGCCGAAGGCCTTGGTGAGGCTGCAGAAAAAGTAGTTGCAGCAGCTGGTTAGTATCCAAGTATCAGAGAGACAACATTTGAAAACAAACACTGAGTTTTATTTTTGAGTTAAAGTAGTGATATGAAAGAAGATCCCTCAGAAAAGTCCTTAAAAAAAATGTGGAGATATGCAGAGAAATTTGCGGAAAAGTCCGGAACGCATTTGCACCCACAGCGTGAAATAACGGAAGCTGTAGTTCTTGGATTAGCAGATAATATTGATAATTATGGACGTCCTATTTGTCCATGTAATTTTTATCCAGAAAAAGATGAAGAGGGCAATTTTGCTGAAGGAATGTATTTGCCAAAAGATGAAGAAGCCAAGCGACGTGATTGGATCTGTGCTTGTGATGAGATGCAAGTTTACAAATACTGCCATTGCCTTCTTTTTGTGAATGAGGATGGCCTTCCTATTACAGAGCATTTGCCAGAGGATCATGAGGGCCGAGAGATTTATGGTCTTATTGAAGATCCTACTCCTGACAAGGGTCGCGCATTAGGAAAAGTGCAAGAGAAAAATAAAAAAATAGACTAGTTTCCGTATTGAGTTTTTGTTTTTTGGTGATACGATCTCTCAAGAGAGTTCGTATGAAGGCTAGAGTATCTATTTTTCGAGTTAATAGATTAATTGCCGCAAGTTTTTGTGTGAGTTTGATTGTGTTGATTTCACTTGTTTTAGTGGGGTCACACCAGCAAGTATCTGCGCAGCAACCTCCTAGTGAAAGGCCACCAATGGGAGGTGGCGGCGGAGGTCAGCAAGGCGGTGGCGGAGGCCAGCAAGGTGGCGGAAACCAGCAAAGCGGCGGAAACCAGCAAGGTGGTGGAAACCAGCAAGGTGAAGCACCACCGCCATCAGCACGCCCACCAATGGGAGATACCGGTGGAGGGCAAGGTGGTGGAAACCAGCAAGGTGGTGG
>JAKUNN010000032.1 GCA_022451885.1 Dehalococcoidia bacterium
CCAGCACGTCCAATAAGTGAACCAGCAATTCCAGTTTTTATAGGTGCCTTAGGAAATCAAATGCTTGAACTTGCAGGTGAAATTGCTGACGGTATCATTTTGAATTTTCCAACTGTCTCTGCTTCAAAAAAGGCGATTCAAGCAATAGAGAAGGGACTACACAAAGTAAAGCGTGAGCGAAAAGAAATAAGAATCACCGCATTTTTGCGCACTGTTATACACAATGATTACGAAATTGCAGCAGCGCCTTTAAAACAAGAATTGCTCAATTACTTTATGGCACCAGTGTACGAGCAATTGTTTCGTGAAGATGGATATGAGGAAGACTGTGATCTGTTTCTCCAACGCTGGAACGCAAGGGAAAGAGATCAAGCTATCAATGGCATCTCAGAACGAATGATTCGAGATCATGCAATAGTTGGCCAAACACCAGAAGAATGTAGAGACATCGCAGCTGCATTTAAGGATGCAGGTGTGGATGAATTGATCTTATACCCGATCGCCCCAAGCGATGCTCCTGATGAGCAACAAGCGATTTTACAAACAACTAGGCTCCTTTCAAACCAGTGAGCCTCTCTCCTGTGCAAACTTCCCAGGCAATAGCTAGGAAAATGTGGGCCCACATCGAACCAGGACAGTAAGTAATCACACGATAACCTTCGAAATCCCCGAAGTATCGTCTAAACACATCCTGATCATCTCGAGCTCTATGTAACTCCAAGACATCTATAAATGCCTGCTTTTCAGCCTTCCTCGGACCATCTGAAGAACAAGCTAATGGCGCAGACCAAAGCACAGTGTCCAGAATGACAAGAACTGAATCCAATCCGGCACGCACTAAATCTGCATCTTCAGGGGAAATAGTTAAGCTTTTGACTGAATTAACTACAATCCCCTCAACGGCATCCCGCCAAATTAAAGTTTTCCGATCAAGGGGACGTTCTTCAGATAATTTTTTATAAGCTGTCCGTACATTATCTACGTCTAAAATTTCTGGCAAGCAATCAAGAACTGTATCGATACGGCCAACAAATTTAGGTTCAAACCTTGAGACAAGAATCGTATCTACAGGGCAAGATAGCGCTTTCCCCTTATCTTGCTTAATACCTACCACACGTCTTTCGAGAGGTGGCCCGGATACTTTTTTATCGAACCAACTATTTAAACGCTTTGTTAACGAGTCCAAAGAAGAAAAATTTTCAGGCAAGTTCTACCCCATTTTCCTCTAAATCCTTAAGGATCTGTACTTGTATGTCTCGATTGGTAGAACATACACAGCTTGAAACGATAGCAACTTCAAATCCTTTTGATAAAGCCTCCATAGCCGAATAACGTATACAAAAATCTGTACTTAAACCCACAAAAACAATTTTTTGGATATTTCGGTCACGTAGTAACGTCTCCATCAACGTTGGTTTAACAACTCCTGATTCAAGGTCTCGAACGGAAAAACAGGAAAAGGCATCTTCACCATCGATACCTTTTCTCAATACATCGCCAGATATTTCTAAGTCCGGATGTATTTGTGCTCCCCAAGAATTACGCACACAATGCTCACCAGCATGACCATTATGTGATGCAAAATGCTTCGTCGTTGATGGATGCCAATCTTGGGTATAAATCACTTCACCACCACTTGCATGACAAAGATTTATTTCAGCATTGATGTGCGAGATAATTTCTGAAGCCCCCGGAATATAGTGCGACCCTTGTGGGTCAGAAAAATCATTCTGGAAATCTATTACCAAAAGAGCTATGTACTTATTGTATTGAATCATGAAGCGATTTCTTTGTTACAAATTAAAATCTCAATTAAGAAACTTGATACTTGAACAAGTGACTCATTGAAAGATCAGTCAGTGCCACAAACCAAGATAGATAACAGAGTGTATCGTTATAAGGGAATAATTAAAACTTGGCGATCAAATGAGCATTGAATCCGAAGAACATCCACCTCAAGGACCATTATCGGGGCTTCGTGTGTTGGACTTTACTTGGGCCTTAGCCGGACCATTCGGGACTATGCAGCTTGCTGATCTTGGTGCAGAAGTTGTAAAAGTCGAACATCCCAGAGTAACTGAAAAACAGCGTGGCTTTGGCCCTTATTATGAAGAAATATCCACTTTTTTATTTAGTGTTAATCGCGGTAAGAAAGGAATTTGCATAGATTTAAAAGATCCTGAAGGACAAAGTCTGGCCAAAAAGCTAGCTGCACAAGCTGATGTTTTAGTAGAAAATTTTAGACCTGGAACAATGGCAAAACTTGGACTTGATTACGACGCCCTTCATTCGGAATACCCACAATTAATTTACGCTGCTCTAAGTGGTTTTGGGCAAACTGGACCTTATAAAAATCTTTCTGCGGTTGACGCTGTTGCCCAAGCAATGGGAGGAACAATGTCACTAAATGGGGAACTTGATGCACCACCTATGCGTGTAGGTGTCAGTATAGGTGACATGGTAGGAGGACTTTATTTAGCAATGGGAATTCTCGCTGCTGTACATTCACGAAAAACTACTGGGGAAGGACAACTTCTAGACGTAGCCTTAATGGAAGCCCAAGTTGCCCTTTGTGAAAATGCCATTGTTCGTCATTCCGCATTTGGTGAATCACCCACCCGTCAGGGCAGTCGACATGCTTTACTTGCACCCTTTGGCCCTTTTGAAACGGCAGATGGTTATTTAGTTGTGGCAAATGTGAAAGACTGGGAAATGTTTTGCGCATTACTTGAACGCGATGACTTGGGTCAAGATGTTCGATTTATCACCAACCAAGACCGTTTAGATAACATCGAAGCACTTGAGTATGAATTAACAAGAACTCTCCAAGAAAANAATTCCGATGCGTGGTTTGAAATTTTCGGNATATCAGACTGCTGCTCAGTAGGGAAAGTGAACAGTATTTCAGACCTTTTCACAGACGAACATATCAAAGCTCGTGACGCATTGATCGACATACCACTACCCTATGGAAAGCCCGGAACTTTAAAACTACCTAATACTCCGATAAAACTTTCCTCAACCCCTGCAACGATTAAGAAACCTATGCCTGAACATGGTGGTGATACGAACACAATTTTGGAAACTTGGCTAGGCTTATCAACTGAAGAAATAGCTTCACTTAAAGAAAAAGGCGCGATCAAATGAGTAAGGCTATGCATATAAATATGACTGAGCAAAACGTAGCAGGTTTACGTCGAGTACGCTTCCAGATCAAAGTGGATAAGGAAATTGTTCCCGGACTTTTACAAATCCCCGACAAGAAGGGACCTTTCCCTCTTGTGTTTGTTCAGCACCCAGGTCTAGCTAGCAAAGATGAAATGTATATTTCTGGAACTGCTAAAAAGTGGGCTGAACAGTACGGATGGGCATGCGCAGCATTAGATGCACCTGGACATGGTGAGCGTGCGCTAGAAAATGCTCTAGATGTTTTGCGAGATACAGAAAAAGCATCACTAATGAGCAAACAATTCGCAAAAGAAATAACTGCAACAATAGATACTTTAACGAACAGCTTTCCAATCAATATGAACGCCATAGGATACTGGGGGTTTTCATTGGGAGCGCTGCTTGGCGTACAAGCTTGTGCTCTAGACAAAAGATTCAGAGCAAGTGTTTTAGCGGCAGCAGGAACAAGTCCTCTTACAGGACAATTAACAGATGATGTTTTAAAGGGTTTACAAGAAACCGCAATACTTATGCTTGCCAAAACCGAAGATGAAGTCATCCCAAGGGATTCGACAGAATCACTTTTTGCAGACATCAAATGCCGTCGAAAAGAACTACGCTGGCTACCGGGTGGACACTTTATGATAGGTGGTGATGTTATCACTGAAGGAGAGACGTGGTTAAATGAGGAATTAGCCCTACAAGGTTGAATTCAACAGATTAAATGTAGAAAACAACCAAAACATTTACAGTTGTAGCAGAAATGAAGAAAAATTTTTCAATGTGGTTAATGCTTAGCGTTACTGCAGCCATTATCGTGGCTGCAGTCGTTTTCACAAACACTACTGACGAACCTGGCACCGTATCAGAAAACAACTCTGAAACTGCATCTGCAACTGAAAATGGTATACACCTACATGTCCCACTTTCTCAGTGCACAATACTTCCTGAAGGAAGTGAACGTAGCTACTTCGGTGAGGCTTCCGGGACAGTAGTTAATAAGACAGAACGAGTACTTCGTATGGATGAATGGGTAAAAGTATTTGTCACTTGGCATGATGAATCAGGCACAGCTCTATATGAAAGCTATAGCTTTATTGATGTGCACAGCCTCGAACCAGGGGCAACTTCTTCTTGGCAAATCGATGACTCATCATTTTGGAATTCTCACCTAGCTAGCAAAGATGAAAAAACTGATGTAGAGCCATCTAGCTGTTCAATTCATTTCGAAGTTTATGACGTTGTAGTCGTACCGACATTGGGCTCCGAAACAAAGTTCATAAAATAGCATCGGCAAGAATGCCTAAGGTGCTACCCCTTCAAAGAAGGGTTCTTCGTATTATCCCAAGTAACTATCTGTTCCGGAGTAAATACCACCCATCGTCTAGTACGACCTGATGCTGTCCCGGAGTTACGTGGGACCTCATTTGAATCACTAGAAGATGAATATTTCTGGCCCATCTGCAAACGTGCTTCTTCAAGATCGGGATCTGCATCTTCTGCATCCGCATCCTCCAAAACAATTGCTGTTCCCTGTAGCATCGCACCTTGCAACTCATAAAACAGCTCATTACGATCTACGATCACGGTCGCGACTTGGTTTCGACGTAGGTTTCGTACCTTTTGACCTCTACACATCGTGTAAACTTTCCCGCCAGCCCAACCAAACCAAAGTGGTGTCAGATTAATTCGTCCACTAGGACTAAAAGTGGCTATGCGCATATTTGCACAGCTCTTCATGAAATCATCAAGCTCGTCAGCAGACATTGCTAAATCTTTAGATAAAGGCATTTAACTCCCCCGTTTTAAAAAATGGAGCGGGCGAAGGGAATCGAACCCTCGTCTCAACCTTGGGAAGGTCGCGTTCTGCCATTGAACCACGCCCGCAGACTAACGATCGTAACACCTCGTGATCAATAATTAATCAAGAGTTAGTTTAGGTTCCCTGTAAGTTAGACGTAAAACGCATCATTTGGGAGAAAATCAACGAAATGGTGCGGAATTTTTAAAAAATACCCTAATTTTTTAAGTTTTAAACAGTTCTTATATTGGCAAGCTCGGTAAGCTCCTCTGCACACAATATCCAGATGTAAGACAACAGATCCTTTGGTTGTATCACCTCATCAATCTTGTGTGTGTAATCCAACAGGGTCTCAACTTTTACAACTGGCATAGAGTCATCATCTAACAACTCGAATGTCAATTTTATTCCGCCTTCTAATTTCTGTGAAATAGTACGGCCAAGTACATCAAGTAACTCAGAATAGTTCACAGACCATATCTCTTGAGTTCGAGAAATGTTCCTCTGGATATAGCTGCTATGGTCATTGACCGTGCCATCAATCGCAGGAGCAGGAGGGGGATCAAGTACAGCTCGTTGGAATGGGAAGAAACCATCATCATCACTCGCTACTTGAGCAGGGTTGGGGACATCCAACATAGTGCCGAAAGCATCAAAATCCTTCACCTGCGCTGGGCCCATGTTGTTAGATCGCAGCACATCGAAAACCTGAACAATCCACCAAACAAACCCTGCTTCCTTATTGAAATGAAATTCATCAAACTGGATCTGGATTTTGCCCATTACATCGTTTGAAGGAAATTCCCCTTTGAATTGTGGGGCAAATTTACTCTTTACATCATCACTAATTTCATCCGCCGTAAGTTTCCCAAAACTCGTTAGCCAGTGTTCAAGAAACTCTTTCCTTCGACTCCTACGGAGTTGCCTATCTTTTATTTCAGTAGTTTTAAACCGTTGATCTGAGAAAGCTTTTGCAAGGCTCCTGTGCAATGTTGCTGCTTCAGAAGCTGGTCGGTATTTACTTGCAAACGATAGCCTTGGGCCATCATCTCTTGATAGCTCAACCTTCCGATACCGGGTCCATTGCCAATCAGGGTCTATTCGTTCCACCAACATTGCCACCTATACTACGCACGACGACGCAAAGTTAAAACGTTTGCAGCGGAAGCAAGTTCACTGACAAATAATCTTCCATATACCTCTTGATATGACAGTGGTGTTCTCTTTTTAGTTTTTTTCTGCTATTGCAATTGTTGTTGGTACTAGTACGCTCTCAATCCACAGCATGAACACCACAGTAAAAAAACTTTCATGGATAGAAAAAAATTCTTTGGGACTGTTTGTCTGTTTTGTACTAGGCCTGATTTCATGGCTCGTGGCAGAATTTGAGAAATCCATCTTCGATCGAGCTGTAATTGATGCACTTGTAATAGCAATTGTTCTGGGAGTGGTGGTGAAAAACGTACTCCCACTACCTCTAGGGGTTGCTACTGGGAGTACGTTTGCGTCAAAACAAATTCTTGAAACATCAGTGTTACTTTTGGGAGCGGGTGTGGCTCTACAAGACATTAGTGCAGTTGGGATCCCTCTCTTTTTACTTATTCTGTTTTCCGTATTCGGAGGACTACTTTTTGCTTGGCTTTTGGGGCATAAAATACTGCATTTAAGTTCGCGTTTATCAGTGCTTGTTGGAGTCGGTAACTCTATCTGTGGAAACTCTGCAGTCGCAGCTGTTGCACCAGTTATTAAAGCCACTCCTAATGAGGTAGCCGCAGCAATTGGGATTAGCGCTATCTTAGGGGTTGGCCAAATACTAATCCTACCAATTTTTGTTCCTGCACTAAGTTTGAGCAACGTTCAATATGGAATCGTTGCTGGGCTTTCCGTTTATGCAGTACCACAGGTTATTGCAGCGTCATTTGCAGTCTCTGCGGTGTCAGGAGAAATGGGAACATTGGTCAAATTAGTTCGTGTGTTATTCCTTGGTCCAATGATCGTAATCTTGGGATTTTTTCATCGAGAATCAAACGATTCGAAAGATCTCGTATCAAAAATAAAAACCTATGTACCTTGGTTCGTGGCTGGTTTCATAATTCTCATGCTTTTAAGATCTGTTGACGTTATACCTGAATCAGTAGGAACCCAAGCGCAAAAGGTAAGTAAATTGCTTTTTATTTTAGCAATGGCAGGTTTGGGTCTCGGCGTAGATATCAAGGCAGTACGCACTGTGGGTATACGTGTTGCAGCAACAATTCTTGGAACTATGTGTTTTATGATTATCGTTGCTTTAATAGGTAGTACCGTGCTGGAACTCCGATAATATATGCGCAACCACTGTAAAAGTTTCGGTATTTGGTAGATAAGAAGGGCAGTAACTGTAACCATTAGCAACTGCAGCCGCAGAAGCTGGGATCGCAGCAAGCATGTTCTGACGCACACCCCCGCCCCATCTGTAAACTATGTTCTAATGTCTCTTACTTCAACATTTTCCAAAAAGTTACTGTACATACAGCGCGTTCTTTACATATACGTTTACCGACGGTGGAACCAATACCTTGAATTGATAAAAGCCCGTCAATATACAAACGTCGAAGAGAAAGACTACTTAGACGAAGCAATCGCAGATCTAAGTAACGTTGGATGGGTGCTAGCGGTCCGGAGTGCGAACAGTGCCAACCTAACCCACTTCGACCCAAGTAACACAGGAAACGATGAGCTAAACCTTTTGGTTGAAGTTATAGATAATGAACTGGCTCTTAGTGGAACTGGTGCAAAAGAAGCGGAAGAAGCATTACGAAGGTTACGGTGGGAGAAGAGCTTAACTACCGGCAAGTAAGAAAAATAGAATTAATGTTTTAGGAACATCTAGAAGCGACGATTTTTACGGGAAGGGATAAATTGCTAAACCGATTAATAGTTGTAGTCGTGCTAATCGTCTTAGCACTTGTAGTTGCGAACAGGTTAATCACTTAATCAAGTGTCGAAAAATATTCGCTAATCGCTTCAGCTGCACGCCTTCCATCTGCAAGAGCTGTAACTACAAGATCCGCACCATTTACGTTATCACCGCCGGCAAAGACCCCTTTACGAGAGGTACGACCGGAACCATCTATCTCGATCAAATCCTTGCCTGTAGCATTTAACCCCTCCGTAGTTTTCGGAACAACTGGATCAGCTCCATATCCAATAGCAATTGCTACTGTATCAGCCTCAATAACAAACTCACTACCTTCAATCGGGACAGGCCTGCGTCTCCCTGAATCATCTGGCTCACCCAACTCCATTCGTTGGCACTCCACACCTGTAACCTGACCACTTTCGTCTCCTATTATTCGCAATGGCGCGGTCAACATGTCAAAATTAACGCCTTCTTCTCGGGCATTAATTCTTTCCTCCGCACGACCAAGCATTTCAGCTTCTGTACGACGGTAAACGCAAGTAACATTCTCAGCGCCCAAACGCATCGCAGTACGTACACAGTCCATCGAAGTATCACCACCACCTATAACAGCGACATTCCGCGGTTTTGCAAGGACATCGCGTAAATTCTCAGGTAATTGATCAGGCTCCAAATTCCCACGCACAAGAAAATCAGTTGCTCGATGAACGCCAGTAAGATTTTCACCTTCAATACCTAACTCATTACCAACCCCAGCTCCCGTCCCAAGAAAAACAGCATCGAACTCACCATCAAGCATTTCATCAACGGTAATGTCACGACCAACATACACTCCACACTTGAACGCAATCCCTAAGCCCTCCAGATATTCGATGTAATCATCCACTATCTGTTTACGCATCTTGAAATTCGGGATTCCATAAACCAAAACACCGCCAGGTTCAGGCCAAAACTCAAAAACAGTGCAGGAGTGACCATCTAAAGCTAGTATCTCTGCGACCGCTAAACCTGCAGGACCAGAACCAATAATGCCAATACTTCTTCCAGTTGAAGCTGCAGAATACTTAGGTCGCGGATACCCATCTAATTCCCGCCGCTGAAAATCTGTACAGAAAGATTCAAGCTTGCCAATTGTTACCGCAGGTTCTGCATGGCCATCAGGGCGTATTGCAAAACCCACAACACATGAACCCTCGCAAAGGCTCTCTTGAGGACAAAGTCTGCCGCACATTTCAGGAAGATTTGATGTTTCGCGAAATATATCCGCAGCTCCAAGAATATCGCCCTCTTCAATCAATGCAAAGGCTCCAGGAATATCATTACTGACAGGACATGCCTCCTGACAAGGAGCAGAAGGGCACTGAATACACCTCTGAGCTTCAATTTTCGCCGCATTTAAATCAAAACCGAGATACGTCTCATCCCAGTTTTGAATGCGATCACCCGCATCCTGCTTGGGAACTTTTTGCACCCCAATATCAAGCTTACGATGTACTAAATGTGTCTGTTGCTGGCTCATATTAACTCTCTAAGTTTAACGCAAGGAATGATTTTATTGTTGAAGGCTTCTTATTTCTAGCATTTTTAGAAAAAAGTTATGACATTTCATACTTCGGAGGAACTTTCCACACATCACTTGGCGGGGACTCTTGAGCACGTATCTGGGCTTTTAGACGAGCAGTTTTCAAACGTTCTGCTTGCCGAATTATCCGTTCATGTTCTTTATCTTTTACACTGACCTGTTGTTTCGACCTATTCTTCTTCGGGATACCGGATATTTCAGTAATTAATCCGACATTTTTAAGCTGCTCCAAATGACTCTGTACATTATTATCAGCCGCACGACGCAATCTAGTATCAATCTGTGGATATATTTCAAGCATTATTTCCCATGAAGTAACTTGGCGATTCTTCTTCAATACATCTATTATTTGTTCCTCTCGCTGATTGCGATGAGCAATGTACTCAGTTAAACGTTCTCGAGGTTCTTCTATTAAGGGACCATGACCTGGACAAATCACCTTCAAATTAGGTAAACCGACAAGATACTCAAGGCTTTCACGATAATCAGCTAAATTTTGGACAGTCGTCGTCGTGCTTCCCAAAATTGTATCACCAGTAAACAAAACACCTTCAGACTCAAGATAAAAACAAATAGAATCAACGGAGTGCCCTGGTGTTTGTAATACAGTAAGTTTTACGCCTTTCCCAAGATCAATATTCTCCCCGTCTTGAATCTTTTTCACGCCACGTGCAGGAAGCTTACCTTTTAGCAGGGGACGAGCATTATGAGGGATTAAGATCTCAGCATCGTAAAATTCCCGAATCCATTTGAGATTTCCCGAGTGGTCAGAATGATGATGCGTAATCGCAGCAAGTGCAATTTCGGTTTTTTCAATGGCTGCTAGGTATCCCTTCAACATCCATCTATATTTCTCAAGCATCTCTCCGGAATCAATTGTTAATGACTGATCACCTCCGATATAGAAGATGTTTGTAAAAACTGGAGTCATCGGATTATCTTCAGGAACTTGAAGCGCTCGCACACTCTTCGAAACTCGCATACCACTACCTAAATCATTTAATCTAGAACACTAGTTTAGTAGCTGAGCCGTTCGAGAGGTAGAATTACATCATTGGCCCCCGTAGCTCAACCGGATAGAGCGACGGACTTCTAATCCGTAGGTTGCAGGTTCGAGTCCTGCCGGGGGTAAAAAGTAAAAATTTGCAGAAAATCTAACTTTTACGGCAAATAACTGGGGCTTCGAGCTAACGACGTGGTATGATCCGTTCGCACTTAAAAGATTCAAAACTACGAACAACTTTAAGTGACAGGTACTAGGCAGGTCAGATTTGAGTTCAATCAACGTTGCTATTATTGGTGTAGGAAACTGTGCTTCCTCTCTAGTTCAAGGCTTAGAGTTTTACAAAGGTGTGGAAGCTAGTGAGGAGATCCCTGGGCTCATGCACCCCGTACTAGGGGATTACCACATTAAAGACATTAATGTCGCAGTAGCTATTGATGTAGACAAAGATAAAGTAGGAAAAGATCTCTCGCAGGCGGTCTTCGCTGGACAGAATAATACTCAACGATTCACCGATGTTCCCCATGCAGGCGTCGAGGTTGCTCGTGGAATGACACATGATGGACTAGGTCAGTACCTAAGCGACGTTATAGAGAAAGCACCTGGTGGAACCGCAGATATCGTCCGTTTACTGAGAGATAACAAAATAGACGTGGTAATTAATTACCTACCAGTGGGATCGGAAGAGGCAACAAAATGGTATGTCGAACAAGCACTTCAGGCTGGTTGCGCATTCATAAATTGTATTCCTGTCTTTATTGCGCGAGATGAGAATGGATATTGGCCTAAAAGATTCGAAGAGGAAGGTTTGCCAATCATTGGCGATGACATTAAAAGCCAGGTTGGTGCGACGATCGTTCATCGTACACTCGCAAGGCTTTTTGAAGATCGCGGGGTTCAGCTTGATCGAACCTATCAGCTGAATTTTGGTGGCAACACTGACTTCATGAATATGCTTGAACGTTCGCGCTTAGAATCAAAAAAAATATCTAAAACTTCCGCAGTTACCAGTCAGTTAGAGCACGAACTACCGGCTACAGACGTACACGTAGGCCCAAGTGACTACGTCCCGTGGCTCGAAGATAGAAAATGGTGCCATATTCGTATGGAGGGGACCACCTTTGGCAATGTGCCCTTAAACTTAGAGTTGAAGTTAGAGGTTTGGGACAGTCCAAATAGTGCTGGAGTTGTTATTGATGCAATACGCTGTGCAAAACTCGGACTTGATCGTGGCCTTAAAGGTCCTCTATTAGCACCAAGTGCTTATTTTATGAAATCACCCCCAGTCCAATACTATGATGATCAAGCACGAGATATGGTGGAAGAGTTTATTGTCGAAGGATAAATGCAACGCTGGCTCTGGCTAATAGGTACGCACCTAATACACCGTATACCGGTTCAATTTCTATACAACCTAGCCAGACTTATTGGGAAAATTGTTTTTATATTTTGGATCCGAGGACGCCAAAATATGCTCGCAAACTATGCACACGTACTGCCGGAACTTAAAGAGTCTGAACGGCGAACAATAGCACGAAAATCGCTCGAGAATTATTACTGTTACGTAGTAGATTTTGCGCGCTTACCGAATCTTTCACCTGAATTAATAGAATCAACACTTGTAAAAGATGAGCACTTTGAGGCACTGGACCATGCACTTGAAAAAGGACGTGGCGTAATAGTAGTTTGCATGCATTTTGGTAATTGGGATTTGGGTGCAAGTAGCGCAGCGCTAAAAGGCTACCCCATATCAGTTATGGCTGAAACATTTTCCGACAAGAACCTTGACAAGATGATCGTAGGTGCACGGGAAAAATTGGGACTTAAAGTTATAAAAATTGAAAGCGCAGCCCCTTCAATAATTCGAGACCTTCGCAAAAATAGACTTCTAGCGATTTTGCTTGATAGACCAATGCAAGAAGGTGAGGGTGTTCGCGTAAAGTTTTTTGGCAAAGATGCCATAGTGCCAGCAGGACCTGCAAGACTTGCTTTAAGGACAGGGGCCGCCGTTGCACCAGTCGCGTTCCCAAAACTCCAAACAAATGGCTTAGGAATTTCAGCTCTTACAGCTTTCGATGTAAACGTGGAGCAAGAATCCGGCAAAAACGATGAGGATGCCGTACAACGACTAACGCAAGCAATTATAAACGAACATGAAAAATTCATTCGTCTTCACCCTACCCAGTGGTACATGTTTCGTCGGTTTTGGCCTACAAACTAATGATAAAACTACGACTTTTTCAGATTTTCTTTCCCATCGCAGGGCGTTTGCCGATACTGTTTTATGCTTTGGCTTGGTTTATTAGCTTACTCATTTGGTGGCTCACCCCACAACTTCGCAAACGGATAAAGCAGAATTTATCTCCCATATACGAAGCAGCACTAACAAAACCACGTAAAAGCGGCAGTGAAGTGATAAGAAATGTAGTTAATTACTATGTAGATCTAGCGGCTATGCCCTATCGGGATTTTGAAAAGTTTAACCGTACTAGCGTTACATATGCAGATGACTCTGCATTCAATTTTCAACAAGTTGTTGAGGCCAAATCTGCAATCATTATGAGTGGTCATATAGGAAATCCAGAAATCGCATTAACTGCCCTACACAACGCAGGACGGGAGTGGTTAGAAATCGTTGAACCTTTATCTGAACCAATGGATGAATTCCTTTCAGGAATCAGGAGCCATACGGGTGCACGCGTTGCAACAAATAGTTTGAAAGGCGCACGAACAGCACTCAAGGAACTGAGAAACGGCGGTATCGTTGCCATTGTGGCTGACCGAAATATGACAGAAAAAGGAGTTTGCGTTTCAGTATTCAATAAACACATCAACCTACCCGCAGGACCCTGGCAACTTGCCAGGGAAAGTAGAGCTACAGTCTTTCCGACCTTCTGTCATAGAGGAAAATGGGGGAGCACCAAAATTTTTTTCGACGAACCCTTACAAATTCCCTACACTTCTAATAAAGATGAAGATATCAAAATCGCAGCCCAAGCATGGGCAACTATTTGGGCTTCACATTTGAAAACACAACCGACACAATGGACAGTACTCGAAAACTTTTGGGAGAATCACCGCTGTGGGTAAAGCCGATTTACATCTGCACACAAACCTTTCAGATGGAATGGCTTCCGTAGAAAGTTTGCTCGCATATGTCCAGAACGAGACAGATCTAGATGTGATTGGGATAACAGATCATGAGGATGTGCGGGGAGGGCTGTTAGCCCAAGAATTGGCAGCAAAACACAATTATCGTTTTGAAGTAGTACCAGGCGCTGAAATTACAACCCGACAAGGCCATCTTTTAGCTTTATTCATTGAGCAAACTCCAAAAATATTTCAAACCCTAGAACAAACCATAGAGAGTATCCACAAACAAGAAGGCCTAGCAATTGCTCCACACCCCTTAAGTTGGCTAACTCGATCTCTGGGGAAAAAAAGCATTGATAGAATTATGCGCCGAGGTGAAGACGGCATTATGTTGGATGGAATAGAAACAGCTAATGCAAGCATTGCAGGACAAATAACAGCCAAAAAGGTTCGCTTTTTAAATGAGAAATTTTGGAAACTTCCCGAATTAGGTGCCAGCGATGGTCACCATTTGGTACAAGTAGGATCAGGCTGGACAAGTTTTGAAGGGACCACATCGCAGTCTTTAAAGGAAGCGTTGAAGCTGAAAAAAACTTCTGCGCATGAAGGAAGGAATCCTTCTCTTAAAGAAATAGGTTATTCACAGATCGCCCTTGGCTTACTCTGGGGATTTTCAGCAACTCCAAGGCAAGTAGTTCGCCGCATCAGGGGAGAGAATATCCAATGAAAATCGCTTTAGTTTCACCTTATGACTGGTGTGTGAGAGGGGGAGTAAACGCACACATTTCCCAGCTCGCAGATCAATTTAGAGAATGGAACCATGACATCACAATTATTGCACCAGCCTCTGACAAAAAAGCTGCCGAACAGGAATGTATTGTGATGGGGGAACCTGTAGCACTGCCAGTCAGTGGATCAATGGCAAGAATTACTTTTACCTGGCAGCCCAAAGTCATCAAAGAACTACTTGAACAGGGGCAATTCGACATAGTTCATTTGCACGAACCCCTAATGCCCTTACTCACCTATCAAATACTAAGATATTCCCGCGCAATTAATGTTGGAACTTTTCATGCAGCGAAAGAGGGTGGGAACCGATTCTATGGATATACAAAGCCTCTCACAAAACGCTGGTTTCGAAAATTAGATGGAAAAATTGCTGTTTCCCCAACCGCGTCTCAACTTGTCAGCAGATACTTCGCTGGATACTTCAACATTATTCCAAATGGGATTGCCTACGATCATTTTAGTAAAGAGCACGAACCTTTCCCAGAATTAATGGACGGAAAATTAAACCTTCTCTTCGTCGGGAGACCTGAAAAACGCAAAGGACTTCAATATCTATTACGTTCCTATTTACAACTACAGGAACAAAGCGAAAATATTCGCCTTATTGTCGTTGGCGCAGGCAGTTTTAAACGATATGAAAAATTCATGGAACATCGTGGAGCTGATGTTATTTTCCGTTCTAATGTTCCTTACTCTGAACTCCCCCGCTATCACGCCAGTGCAGATATCTTTTGCTCACCTGCAACAGGAAATGAAAGCCAAGGAATCGCGATTTTAGAAGCTATGGCAGCTGGTGTACCCGTTATTGCAAGCAATATAGATGGCTTTGCAGGCGTCATAACGGATGAAGTTGATGGACTACTTGTGCAACCAAAAAGTGAGCAGGCAATCACTGATGCGGTTCTCAGACTGAAGGACAACCCTTCACTACGCAATGAGCTTGGCCAACATGGTCAACTGCAATCACGAAGCTACTCTTGGGAAAGTGTGGCACGTAAAGTGATTGCCTACTACGAACGCCTACAATATGAAAGACAACAGTTTAATAGAATCCGAAATGAGAAGCTTGATAGTTAGGGTCTAATGCCAATTCAAATTCTACCCAAAAAACTACCACAAAACATTGCGAATCTTATCGGCAATTTTGGAGTAAAGCTTGGTCTCGAACCAAATGCTATTACAACTTTCGGTCTTGTAGGGGCAATTAGCTCGGCATGGCTTGTAGGAGCAAACTTTCTGCTAACTGCAGGAATTTTGTATCTGTTTTTTAGTGCACTAGATTTTGTTGATGGTGCAGTAGCCCGCGCATCAGGGAAAACCTCTTCCTTTGGCGCAGTTTTAGATGCGGTGTTCGATAGAGCAGGTGAAACAATAATGCTTACCGGCTGTGCTTGGTATTTTGCTGACCGTACTGAAGGATGGCAATCAATAGTAGCAATAGTAGCAATTTTCGGCAGTGTAGCAGTCAGTCTTGTGAAATCAGAAGGTGAACGACAAGGAATCGAAGTTGCGGAAGGGTTCTTCCGACGTCAAGAAAGAGTATTAATTTTGGGAATTGGACTCATCGCGAACGGACTGACAATTGCTATAGTTATTCTTGCTGTACTCTCAAATCTAACCGCTTTACAGAGGCTAGTACTATTTGTGAAACGTAAAAAATTAGGACGCTAAGCGACGATTTAATACAGCATTGGTAATAAAAATAACAACTGCGACCAAAGCAAGAACAATACCAGAAACAATAAATCCTATAGTAAGACCACTAACATCGTTTGTATCCGAAGAGACTGACGCATCTATTAAATCGACAGCCTCTTCAGCTGAAGCCTCTTCGGATGAAGCCTCTTCAGCTGATTCTTTTTGCTCTTCCAATATATCGGTTGCTTCTACATTATCAGGTAAATTAAAAGCTTTTCGAAATGCGGACTCAAAACCAGAAAGATCAAATCCGTAAATTAATTCGAGTGCATCCTCGTAACGGTTACCAGCTTTAATTGTTGCAAATAACTCAGCAAATTTTTCTTCACCTCCCAACTCAACAAGAAAACCGACCATCGCATAAGACTGTCCATAAAAAAGGTTAACCTGAACAGCTTCAGCACTCGCAGTTGCCATTTCCGAAAATGGAATTAATCGATCAAACGACACCGCAATATTAAATGCACTGATATAACCTGCCCCAGGATCGCTTTGCCCAAACACTGCAGTACCCTCATCCAACCAACTTGGCAAACGGCCAAAAGCTCCTACACCGGCTGCATCAGTAAGGATATGGACAAATTCATGACGTAACGTGTCTACTGGATCACATGCACCATCAGTCACATATAGCGTATTTGCAGCGACTTTCACTCCGCATGTGTAAACTTGCGCGTCAAAACTAGTATTCCGACCCGGCAAAGCTTCAAGCATTTCATTCTCCGTAGAAAAAAGAACTACACCAACCGTTCCGGCATCTAGTCCGGTTTTTAAAAGCTGACGTCCAATCGCTTCATATGTCTGAGTAGCGGCATCAAGTAACTTCTGGGCTAATTGCAAACGATTCCCGTAGAAATAAATTGAAGCTATTGAATTTTCAACAGCAACCCATTCATTACCAGGCGGCAAAAAAACAAAAGATACCTCGTCACTTACAACTTCGGTTCCGTCGACCAACGTCACTGACCAAAAATAGGTAAACGTAGTTCCCACAGGAACGCTAACATCAGACCCTCGTGTTAGAACCTCAACTTCAGCTAAAACAGAACGCGCAGGCGTAAAGCTTACAGGCGAACCTCGTGCCCGTCCTAAACCCGATATTGAGTACCTTAAAGTTACATCCTCAATATCAACAGGCGCAGTAACATCGAGAGTAAAGATCAAAGACCTTGGGAAATTATTTTTAACAACTGATTCAAACTGTACAGACTGACTACTCGCAGTGTTCACACAAAAAAGCACTACTAGTAATGGGAATAATAATGGAGCTATACGTTTCATTACGATGAATTTTCCACCCGATTTTCACCAACACGTGATCGTAAAAAAGCAGCAATCAAATCGTCCAATTCTCCATCCAAAACCGCGCTAGCATCACTGGTTTCAAAATCAGTGCGGTGATCTTTTACCATTTTATATGGATGTAAAACATATGACCTAATCTGACTACCAAAAGCCATATCCACATGCTCCCCTTTGAGTCGTTTACGTTCCTCCTCTTGACGAAGCATTTCCTGTTCTAATAGGCGAGCCTCAAGCACCTTTAATGCACTCTCTCGGTTACGATGTTGAGACCTTTCATTTTGACAAGAAACGACAATCCCCGTGGGTAGGTGAGTAATACGAATTGCAGTTGAATTCTTCTGTACATTCTGTCCACCATGCCCACTCGCCCGAAAAACATCTACTCGGAGATCATCAGATGAAATCTCGATTTCTGTTGATGAAACCACTTCAGGCATAACTTCAACTTTTGCAAAGGAAGTGTGCCGTGCATGGTCCGTATCAAATGGTGAAAGACGAACAAGCCGATGAACCCCACGCTCACTCTGCAAATACCCAAAGACAAGCGAACCGCGGATTTCAATCATCGCACTCTTGATACCAGCTTCCTCACCTGGGGTAGTATCAAGAACATCGACAGAAAAACCACGTTTCTCAGCCCAACGAACATACATTCTCAACAGCATTGCCGCCCAATCCTGTGATTCAGTCCCCCCTGCCCCTGCGTGTATTGCAAGTATGGAAGCACGATCATCATAAGGGCCAGACAATTGCAGTTCAAAATCACGTTTTTGTAACTCTTGAAATAATGCGTCAAATTCTAACGTAGCTGAATCTTCGATAGATGTATCTTCCTCAAGTGACGCAAGTTCAAGCAACTCATAAAGTTCACCCGACCTATTTTCCAAGCCGCGCCAAACATCAACTCGATCCTTTAAAGCAGCTATTTCCTGCATTGTAGTACGGGCATTATCAGAATCATCCCAAAAACCTGGCGAGGCGGACTTCTCTTCGAGCTCTGCTAATAAAACTTCTTTGGAGGCTATGTCAAAGACGCACCATTATGTCAGAAACTCGGTCCATAAGAGACTTAACATCATCAAACAACATTGACGGTATTATCCTAGGGAAACTGGCTCCAAACCAGCTCGCCGTGCTGCTGCATCAACAGTATTCGCAAGCAACATAGCTATCGTCATTGGACCTACACCACCTGGGACTTTTGTTATATATGAAGCAACCTCGCAAGCACTCACAAATTCAACGTCACCAACCAATCTCCAACCACGTTTTCGAGTAGCATCGTCTATTCGATTAACACCTACATCAATAACCACTGCTCCCGGACGGATCATCTCCCCTGTAACTGCAAATGGTTTACCAACTGCGACCACTAAAATATCAGCCAATTTAGTAAATGATGCTAAATCTGCTGTAGCAGAATGACAAATAGTTACAGTCCCGTTTGATCCCTTTGTTTTATTAGACAACAAAATGGAAAGGGGGCGACCAACTAAAGTAGAACGACCAACAATAACCACATGCTTACCAGAAGGATCTACATTTGAATAACGCAACAACTGCATGACACCATGAGGCGTGCACGGAAGAGGACCATTCTGCTCACCTCGCAACAACCGACCTAGGTTCACTGGGTGTAATCCATCGGCATCCTTTTCAGGATTGATAGAGTCAATAACCTTATCAGCATCAAAATGTGCTGGAAGAGGTAACTGCGGCAAAATTGCATGAAAACGTTCATCCGAATTTAACTTTTTGATCAGTAATTCCAGATCTGCCTCCGTACAGTCCGAAGGCAAGGTAAACGTCTCTGACATGATACCGACTTCAGCACATGCCTTAGCTTTCGCAGTTACGTATGAAACAGAAGCAGGATCGTCACCAACAAGGATTGCAGCCAATCCTGGCTGAACATTTTTTCTTGCCAATCTTCCAACTTCAAGAGTTAATTGTTGCCTAATAGTGGCAGCTACAGCAGTACCATCGATAATTGTTGCAGACATACACACAAGAGTATCAGAGGAGAGATGATTTCACGATTATGATGTAATAGTCTTGCAAGTACTAACAATGGAAACAAAATTTTCTACAGGAATAGACATTATCGAAATTGAGCGGATTAAACACGTTTTAAAAAAGCATAATCTCCGATTCTTAAAACGCATTTACACAGACGATGAAGTAAAATTCTGTAGAGGCAGAACTCCAGAATTGGCCGCACGATTTGCAGCCAAAGAAGCCGTAATGAAAGCATTAGGTACTGGTACTCATGGAGTTAGCTGGAAGGACATTGAAGTGCTTCCTAATAAAAGGGGAAAGCCGTTAGTTTTTTTGTATGGAAGGGCTGCGATACGCGCAGAAAAGATTTCCCTACGTGGTCTCGAAATCAGCTTGTCTCATTCAAAGGAGTATGCATTAGCTTCTGTCGTTGGTGAACGAGCACTTTCCGCTGAAGAAGATAGTCCACGTTTCGGTTCAGCAGCCACTGAATTAATAGAAAGAGAAGGTCTACGATGAAATTGCTGACCACACAAGAAACTAAAGACCTTGAAGAACAAGCTATTAAATCTGGTATGTCTGAGCAGGGACTAATTGAAGAAGCCGGCTTAGCTGTAGCGCAAGAAGCGTGGATGCTTCTTGGTACTCTGGAAAACCGATCCATAATTATTCTGGCTGGTCCTGGCAACAACGGCTCCGATGGTCTTGTAGCAGCACGACACCTTCATGATTGGGGAGGAAATATAACTATTTTCACTCCAAATGGAAGAAAGTCAGACCAAAACATCAAGGAACTGGAATTAAGAGACCTCACATTACAAAAAAAGTATGGGGAGGAAATTCGAACAGAACTGGAAACAGCTGATTTAGTAATAGATTCACTGCTTGGCGTTGGAAAAAACCGTGCATTTTCTGAGAATGACCCTATCAGTGATACTTTATCTACCCTGCAACTTGCAAGAGAAAATCCTCAACCACCAAAAGTACTTGCAGTAGATATGCCAAGTGGAGTTGATAGCGACACAGGAGCAATTGAACCCCAAACAGTTGCTGCAGATATCACTGTTACGTTCTCTACTGCAAAAGTGGGAATGTACCAACTACCAGCAAGTTCAGTTGTAGGACAGATTCAAGTAATTGATATAGGCATCCCTCTCCCCACAGATGAAACACCGCACCTCGAACTTTTAACTTCAAAATGGGCCCGCAACCAACTCCCGAATCGACCAGATGATGCAAACAAAGGTACCTTCGGTAAGCTATTAATAGTAGGCGGAAGTACTCAATACCGTGGCGCAATTACCCTAGCCGGAGAAGGAGCGTATAGGGCTGGTGCTGGATTAGTAACTATTGCTTCACCACTAAATGTAGTGGATTCGATAGCTAGTAATTTAATTGAGGCAACATATCTTCCAGTTGCTGAAAGTGACGGAGGTATTGCTGGTGAAGCGGCACTGTTTATGAGCAAACTCTGGGCTAACTTTAATGCTGTCGTATTGGGACCTGGCTTGGGACAAGCAGAAACATCGCAAGGATTCCTATGGGCGGCATTGCCAGATATCAACAATTCCGTCAAAAACGGTACAGTTTTAGATGCGGACGCACTGAACATAATTTCAAAGATGTCTAATGGAAAAGAACGTATACCTAAGAATTCAATTTTAACTCCTCACCCAGGAGAAATGGCTCGCCTACTTGATACTAGCATCGAAAAAATTCAAGAAAACCGGCTTGAAGCTGCCAAAGAAGCTGCACAACAATTTAAAGCTACTATTGTCTTAAAGGGTGCTCATACATTGATCGTGAATGACAACGGTTCTGCAATGCTGTCACCCTTCGCTAATCCACTACTAGCTACCGCAGGATCTGGAGATGTCCTCTCTGGAATTATGGGGGCTTATCTTTCCCAAGGTCACCAGCCGTTCCAAGCAGCTTCTTTGGCAGTTTATATACATGGAGCAGTGGGGGAAAAGATAGGTCTTGAATACGGAAAAAGTGGGTTACTAGCAAACGAAATTGCTAAACATTTACCAAAGACTGTTATGGAGCTTTTGATAAGCTAAGCTATACTCTGACCGAAAAAGGGAGGACTAGTGAGCCAAAGAGTAGCCGTAACCGGAGTTGGGATGGTAACTCCCTTAGGGCATGACACCGACTCTACTTGGCAGTCTTTAGTCAATGGGAAAACTGGCACTGCGAGGATAACTGCATTTGACCCTGATGGATTTGCTTCACAAGTAGCAGGCGAAGTTAAAAATTGGGAACCTGAATCCTACCTTGATAGAAAAACCATCCGTCGAACAGACAGATTTGTTCAGTTCGCCTTTAAGGCAGCTGACGAGGCACTAGAAGAAGCCCAGCTAGAAATCACCAAGGAAAATGCGGAAAGAATTGGAGTACTTGTAGGAACTTCGATGGGTGGCTTAGTTTCGCTATCGCGAGAATATGACGTTCTGAAAGAAAGAGGTCCAAATCGCGTTAGCCCATTTCTTTTGCCACTCATGCTACCTGACATGGCCAGCGGACAGCTGAGTATCCGTTTGGGGGCACGCGCAGCAAATTATGCAATAGCTAGCGCCTGCTCCAGTGGAGCAGATGCTTTAGGTGAGGCAGCAAATCTCATCAGAAGAGGTGACGCAGATGTAGTTCTAGCCGGTGGAAGTGAAGCAACAATCGCACCAATTGTAGTCGCAGGTTTTGCGGCAGCAAAAGCACTTACAAATGCCAACAACGAACCTGATTCTGCATCCCGACCATTTGATTCACAGCGTGACGGATTTGTAATTGCTGAAGGTGCTGCAGTACTGGTATTAGAATCTGAAAAACATGCTTTGCAGAGGGGGGCTAAACCGCTAGCAGAATTTGCAGCATATGCTGCAACAAGTGATGCACATCACGTTACCCAACCACTCGATGATGCTGCAGGTGCTGCAAATGCAATGGAACTAGCAGTACATAGAGCAGGAATGAAACCTGATGAAATTGACTACATAAATGCACACGGAACATCAACGCCACTAAACGATAAGGCAGAAACACAGGCAATAAAACGAGCATTTGGTGAAGAGGTTGCGGCAACCATACCCATTAGTTCAACGAAATCAATGACTGGACATCTTCTAGGAGCAGCTGGTGCTGTAGAGGCGGGGATTTCTGTGTCTGCCTTAACGCATGGAGTGATCCCGCCTACAATCAACTACCGCTCTCCCGACCCTGATTGCGACTTGGATTATGTACCGAACGTTGCACGCGCGATGGCTATCAGAACCGTACTATCCAATTCATTTGGCTTCGGTGGCCATAATAGTTCACTTCTGTTTCGGCAATGGGATGAGTGATATAACGACTGATAAATGGATATTGCGCAATCCCAAAGCACCCATGGAGAGGATCGCTCATTATCCTGAAATTGTAGGTACCGTGCTTGCTGCACGTGGGATCACAACACCTGAAGATGCTCAGAATTTTTATCGCCCAGAAGAAGCACCAAAAAATGATCCTTTTTTACTTCCAGACATTTCCAATGCTTTGCTCCGCCTAGATAAAGCCATTTCAGAGGGTGAAATCATTGCGCTTTTCGGTGATTTCGATGTGGACGGAATTACATCAATTGCAGTGCTAAAAATAGGATTGGAGCAGGTAGGTGCAAAATTAATTACTTATCTTCCTGATCGGTTTACCGAAGGCTATGGTCTTAACCAGAACGCCGTACATAAACTTTCGAAACAAGGAGCTTCGGTTCTGATAACAGCCGATTGTGGCACGAGCTCCGTAGAAGAAATCACACTCGCAAATAAACTTGGTATTGATGTAATCGTAATCGACCACCACACCGTTCCGGAAAAATTACCGCCAGCATTGGCACTAATAAACCCAAAACGCCCAGACTCACTTTACCCATTCAGAGAAATGGCAGCAGTAGGCGTAGCTTTCCGTTTTTTAGAAAGTTTTTTTGAATCAAAAAAACTAACTTTTCCTGCAAACGAACTAATTGATCTGGTAGCGCTAGGGACTGTGGTAGATGTAGCACCTCTAATAGACGAGAACCGCACAATCGTGAAAGCCGGCTTAGAGATAATGACTAAACAACCAAGAACAGGAATTCATAGTCTTTCTCAAACAGCAAAAATTAAAAACCAACTAAGTGCTGAACAATTAGCATTTGCTTTAGGGCCCCGCTTAAACGCAGCGGGTCGCCTAGCCCACGCCAGTTTGGCATTTGAGTTATTGACAACTTCAAAAAAACAAACCTCTATGGAATTGTCGGAGAAATTAGAAACACTGAATCTGCAAAGGCGGAAGGAGTGCACAGAAGCTCATTTATTGGCAGAAGAATTAGCAGGCACTACCACTGATCCGCTCATAATGGTAGGCAGCAACCAAATTCATGCGGGGATAATTGGAATCGTTGCTGCGAGATTAGCAGAATCTAGGAAAAGACCTGCCATAGTCTATGAACGCCAGCAGGAAGAAAGTCGCGCAAGTGCTCGATCAATTCCACAATTCGATATCGTCAAAGCTATTCGTAAAGAAAGCTCTCTACTCGAACGCTACGGGGGGCATCGAGCAGCAGCAGGCTTCACGATACGGAATGAAAATGTAGAAACTTTCCGGGAGAAAATTATAAACACAGCAGCGGAGCTAATGGAATCCGTAGACCTTAGGGGAACAATTGAAATTGATGCTGAAGCAACCTTGGGGAATATAAAAGGGAGTGAGCTTAGGGGCCTATTAGCTTTTGAGCCTTGTGGACATTCAAATCCAAAGCCAGTTTTATTTAGTAAAAATGTTCAACTAATAGAAAAAAAACGTGTGGGATCGGAACAAGAACATTTACGCTTAAAAATTAAAGATGGTGGTATCACATGGCAAGGTATCGCCTTTGGCAAAGGTGATCTCGAACTCACTGAGCAAATTGATATTGTCTATAGCCTAAAAAAGGGCTGGTATGAACGGACTGAAATAGAGGTTTTTGATGCCTGTCCAAGTGGCTTAAGGGATATTGAAAACAGAATTGGAAACTAAGGACTATACCTTTGCGCCAATGGCAATCGTCTATCACGACCAAAAGCACGCTGCGTAATTTTAACTCCAGGTGGGCTTTGGCGACGCTTATATTCATTTCGGTCAATCAAACTGATTACATGGCGTACATCTTCTTCTTGAAATCCTGCACTTATCAGTTCATTTACGGTAGCGTCGCGTTCAACATATGCCTCAAGAATAGGATCTAGAATTTCATATTCCGGTAAAGAGTCTGTATCGAGTTGCTCAGGGCGGAGTTCGGCACTCGGTGGTTTAGAAATCACTTCATCCGGAATTAATGGATTTGAATCTTCAAGATTTCTCCACTTTGCAAGTTTATAAACAAGGGTCTTAGGCACATCTTTGATAACAGCAAAGCCACCTGCAAGATCGCCATAAAGTGTTGCATATCCCGTAGCCATTTCACTCTTATTACCAGTTGTTAAAACGATCGCATTATTTTTGTTAGCCAGGCTCATGAGTATATTCCCACGTAAGCGTGACTGTAAGTTTTCCTCTGGTAATCCTTTTACCTCTCCCTCAAAGGATTCAGCGAGCATACTTAACATTGCGGTATGTGCTGGTTCAATAGGAACAGAGTGATATTTGATACCTAGGTTTTCCGCAAGCTTCTTGGCATCCTTACGGCTGTGCTCACTTGAATATCGTGACGGCATAGAAACTCCAATAACATGAGAAGGACCAAGTGCATCAACAGCTATAGCCGCAACTAAGCTAGAATCTATGCCCCCAGACAAGCCAATTAAAACATCCTCAAAGCCAGTCTTATCTAGATAGTCACGTACTCCTACAACCAATGCTTTCCAAACCTCCTCTTCTTCACTTAGAGTCGGTGCAACCTTCATTTCTGTTGACTCACGATCTGAAAGCTGTGGAGTATAACTTAAGATTATGTGCTCAACTTCATTTTCAGTATTTGTCTCCCCATGACGCATTTCTATCCTTCCACGAGGATCATGAAGTCGAGGCTTGGAAACGGCATCAAGATCAATTTCTGCAATGAGGAGTTCCTCGACAAATTGAGAAGCACGAGCAACAAGTGCTCCATCAGGCTTTACAAAAAAGGATGACCCATCAAACACAAGCTCATCTTGTCCACCAACGGCATTCACATAAGCTAATGCGATACTATTGTCCACGGCACGAGTGGATAACATCTGCTCCCTCTCTGCTACTCGCCCTGACGAGAATGGAGAAGCATTAATGTTTATGCATAATTCTGCCCCTGCCAAAGAAAAACCACTTAAAGGTAAGCCCGGATACCAAATATCCTCACAAATCGAAACTCCAAAAGTCAGATCGCCGGCATGAAAAAGGGGGGTTGTTCGCCCTGATGAAAAATATCGCTCCTCATCAAAAACACCATAATTTGGTAATCTTCGTTTGTGATAAACGCCTGCAAGATCTCCATCTGCAAAAATAGCTGCTGCGTTAAAAGGGCTTGAGTTGTGCCAATCCACGAAACCAACAATAGCTATAATTCCTTCCGTTTCAGATTTGAGCAACTCAGCGGAAGAGGAAGACTTTTGGCAAAATTCCTTGCGTAACAGCAAATCTTCTGGCGGATAGCCAGTTATAGCTAACTCAGGAAAAGCAATAATGTCACAATGCAAACGCCGCGCCTCGGCAATATGCTTTCGAATTATCGCAAGGTTTCCTTCGAAGTCCCCTACCGTTGTATTAATTTGAGCAAGCCCAACCCGGCAAAATTTCATAATCTTAGTATTAGAAAGTATACCAGTGAGAACCTCCTCTATTAAACTTCCCTAATGCGCACCTTTAGCATTGAAGAGGCAAACTTATTGCTGCCTCAAATTATTCCCCTTTTGGAAAATCTCCGTATTTACACAAAAGAGCTAAGAATGATGCGTGTACAGGAATCAGCAAGTAAACGTTTACTCAGTGCCGATGGCAATATGATTACAACGCCAATAAATAAGATGTCCATATCAGCTCAAACTGAAAAAATTACTAACTGCATAGAGACAATTGAGAAACACGGGATCTTCGTAAAAGATCCCGAAAGAGGCTTGATTGACTTCTACCATTATCGTAATTCGGAACTCGTATTTCTATGCTTCTTACTTGGAGAAAAAGATGTGAAATACTGGCACGCTTTAGACACTGGTTTCCACGGACGCAATCTCATTTAATGAAAAAGTTGACGTTGCCAGTGGCAAGTTCTAGTGTGAACAGAGTAGTTAAGATTGAAACGCTAATACTGGGAGTAGTATTCAGTCAGCGAGCATATAACGAGCCGGTGATAGTGGAAGACTGGCAGTAGCGCAACTGAAGAATGGACCCAGGAGTTCCTTTTCTGAAGCTCGGATGAGTGAGTAGGGGAAGGCGGTTAGGCACCGTTAACGGTCAGTTGCGAGTTAATTGCAACATAAAGCGCTTTAGAAAACCTAAAGAAGCAAGGTGGCACCGCGGTCCCCCCGTCCTTGAGATGGGGGTTTTTTGTCAGGAGGAAAATATGACAACAACAAATCTTGAAGACCAACTTCAGGTGGTTCTGAAAGAACGAACCATGCTTCACCACCCTTTTTACCAAGCTTGGACAAAAGGGGAGTTGAAGATAGAACAACTTCAGGAATATGCACGACAATATTTCCATTTTGAAGCAGCATTTCCCCGCTTCCTTTCGGCAATCCATGCTCGTACAGATTCACCAAGTGTTCGTCAAACATTATTGAAAAATTTATGGGATGAAGAGTACGGTGAACGTAACCATAGGGCCCTCTGGATAGAATTTGCAGAGGCACTGGGAGTATCTCGTAAAGAAGTTGAAGCTGGCCAACCTAATAATCAAACCACTCAATTGATTGAGCACTTTGAGGAGAAGTGCGGAAATGCTCCTGTAGCTGAGGCAATTGCGACCATCTTTGCATATGAGGGGCAAGTTCCAAACATAGCAGAAGAAAAAATTGCTGGCTTGCGAGATATGTACAATATGCAACCGAAAGAATATGAATTCTTTTCTGTCCATATGGAATCTGACATCGCACATTCTAATGCAGAAGTTGAAGCCATAAGAGCTCTTTGTGTAGACGAAGAAAAAACAATTACTGCCACAGAAGATGCTTGCGAAAGGTTACTAGGCTTTCTTGATGGCTGCTATGACAGTTAGCACCAGTAATGTCTGAGCGAAAGCGCATTTTAACTGGCATTCGCCCCACAGGTGCACTCCACTTGGGGCATTATGCTGGTGCTCTTGAAAATTGGCTTGATTTGCAAGACAGCTACGATTGCAATTTTTTAATTGCAGATTATCAGGTCAGTGACTATGCAGACGATATTAAACATGTAAGGGAATCAGTCTGGGATGTAGCTCTCGATTGGCTAGCTGTAGGCTTAAATCCAGAAACGAGCAATTTTGTAATCGAAAGCCTTGTCCCAGAACACACTGAGCTAACAACTTGGCTTAGTTGGTTTCTGCCTCTTGGGCTTTTACAACGCAATCCCACTTTGAAAACAGAGATGGATGGGTTTGGAAAAAAATCTGTTCCCTTGGCTTTCTTCACTTATCCGGTCATGCAAGTTGCAAATATCCTGATGCCTAGAGCGCACCTAGTGCCAGTAGGAGAAGACCAACTCCCGCATATCGAAATGACTCGGGAGATTGCACGCCGTTTCAATAGACAATTTGGGGATATTTTTCCCGAACCTGATGGGCTAGTAGGTCGTGTCCCACGGCTTGTTGGTATAGATGGCCAGGCAAAAATGAGCAAATCCTTAAACAACGCTATCTATCTGAGTGATGATGAAGACACCGTCACTGAAAAAGTCCGTCAAATGTATACAGATCCAACACGAATACGTGCAACAGACCCAGGCCATGTTGAAGGTAACCCTGTTTTTATGTATCACGATGCTTTTAATCAAGACATCGAGGAAATTACAGATTTAAAAGAACGCTACCTCGTAGGAAAAGTAGGAGATGTAGAAGTAAAACAAAAATTAGCCAAAGCACTGAATACTCTTTTAGAACCTATCCGCATAAAACGTGCTCACTTCGAACAAAATCATGAACTTGTCCGTGAAGCACTAGAGATAGGTACATTGCGAGCCCAAAAACAGGCTCAAGATACTATGGAATTAGTGCGAGATGCACTTGGGTTAGATTATTTAAAGAAGAACTAGAATGATACATCCAACTCTAGATGAGATACGTGAAATCGCAAAAACTAAACAAGGTAATCTCACGCCAATTTTTCGTGAAGTTGTAGCGGACCTAGAAACACCTGTCTCTGCTTTTCTAAAAATTCGTCAAGACAACTATTCCTTTTTACTCGAGTCAGTTGAAGGGGGAGAACAGATCGCCCGTTATTCGTTTCTTGGAACTGCGCCTTTCAATGTATTAACGACAGACCAAGGATCTATCGACCCATTAATAGCCCTCGAGAAAGAACTTGATGAAATCAACTACATACCACACGAAGGGTTACCACCCTTCACAGGAGGAGCCATTGGCTATGTAGGTTATGAGGCCGTACATCACTACGAGCCCAGTGTACCGATAAATGATTCAGACCCAATTGGAATTCCAGAGTCTATGTTCATGCTTTGTGAAACGATAGTCGTGTTCGATCATCTACGACACCGTATGCAAGTAGTAGCCCATTGCAATTTAGATAGGGATATAGATGAAGAGTATACGAATGCAACGGAACGCATAGAAAAGATAGTTTCACGTCTAAAAAATCCGATACGTCTTCCTGAAAACCCAACAAATTCAAAAGAGAGTGAGCACAACCGTTCAATCTCAAATGTTGGTAGGGAAGGCTATGAACTTATGGTAGAAGAGATTCGTGAACAAGTTATTGCGGGTGAAGTAATCCAAGCTGTTCCTTCACAAAGATTGACACGCCCCATCAACGTACACCCATTTACGATCTATCGACAATTACGAACAGTTAACCCATCGCCATACATGTTTTATCTAGAAATGGGTGACTTTCAAATTGTAGGAGCCTCACCTGAGCTATTGGTACGAGTAGAAAATGGTTTAGTGACAACGCATCCAATAGCAGGAACTAGACCAAGGGGAAAAACACCCGACGAGGATGAAGAACTAGCTGAAGAATTATTAGCAGATGAAAAGGAACGAGCAGAACATATCATGCTCGTAGACTTGGGCAGGAACGATGTTGGAAAAGTTTCAAAACCTGGAACAGTACAAGTAGATTCACTAATGAAAATTGAGCGCTACTCGCACGTTATGCATATCGTATCGCAAGTTTCAGGACAATTAAAAAACGGGCTTTCCCGATTTGACGCATTTAGATCCGTTTTTCCTGCTGGAACAGTTACTGGCGCACCAAAAGTACGTGCTATGCAAATCATTGCAGAACTAGAGGAAGAAAAACGGGATATTTATGCAGGAGCGGTAGGCTATGCATCATTCGCAGGAAGTTTGGATACTTGCATCGCTATTCGAACTATGGTGACGAAAAACAATAATGCCTATCTACAAGCTGGGGGAGGAATTGTTTATGACTCAATACCGCTAACAGAGTACCAAGAAAGTATGAATAAATTAGGTGCATTGGAAAGAGCACTAGACCAAGCAGAAGCTACACTCACAGAAGAAGCAGATACGGCGTAAAATACACTATGGCCCAGAAAATCGTACTTGCGGCAATTTTGATGCGACAACAAAAAATTGTGCTTGTCCGGCAACCAAAAGATACAGATTGGGAACTCCCCTCTGGAACATTAACCCAAGAACATCCAACCACAGAAGATGGGATGACCGACATACTGAACAAATTCGGCATAACAACAAAAATTACGGATTCAGATTTTTATGAGACTACCTATGTCCAGGATGATGGTGGACACACTGTATACAATTTATATACCCCCTCTGATTGGGATGGTGAAATACGTACCGGTAAAATCAAAGCAGAATGGTTTAGGTTTACAGACCCCGTAATTCAAAAGCTACCTTTACCGGTTTTCGAATCAGTCAACTCTTTCTTTAGGACAACAAACCCTAATACATCGAACGACACATCTTTAAGTAGCCTAGATGAATCAGAACAATTACAAACGAGACATGTAAAAGGATTAGATGTTCTGCGGACCCTCCAGAATGGCAACCCCCAAGAACTTGAAGCCCAGCTAAAAGCTGCATGGGGTAATTTATCTGACGATATTATAGATTTTGCGCTCGGAGAAGTTTGGGCATCACCAGGATTGGACCGACGTACTCGCAGTCTCATAACAGTCGGCATAACTGCTGCTCTCGGCGGGCGTCCACAAGCATTATCTGCACACCTTAAGGGTGCTTTAAATCACGGAGCCAGTCAGGAGGAAATTTCTGAAACGTTGAGGATGGTAGCCGTTTACGCAGGATTCCCAGCAGCCTTAGAAGGATGGGAGAAAATGAAAAAAGTAACGGAAGAACAGAAAAAGGAAAGCACCCAATGAGCCTGCTACTTATCGACAACTATGACTCATTCACCTATAACCTCTATCAATTCCTTGCAGAATTAGGAGCTGAAATTACCGTTTTCCGAAATGATGAAATTTCTATAGCCGAATGCCGAACGATTTCCCCTTCACAAATTGTAATTTCCCCTGGACCTGGACGTCCAAAAACTGCTGGAATATCAGTGGAAATAATTCGAGAATTTGCAGGAAAAGTGCCCATCTTAGGGGTTTGCTTAGGGCATCAGTGCATTTATGAAGCATTCGGAGGAAACATTGAGGGTGCTGGTGAAATAAAACATGGAAAAACTTCAATTGTCAGCCATGATGGAGAAGGAGTTTACAACCTGATCCCGCAAGACTTTGTAGCAGTTAGGTATCATTCACTAGCAGGGACAAACGTTAGTCTTCCTGATGAACTTTCGATTACATCTCAATCAGAAAGTGGAATAATTATGGGAGTGAGACACAAAACGTACACCGTGGAGGGTGTGCAATTTCATCCCGAGTCGATTGCAACAGAACATGGCAAATTATTGCTACAAAATTTTCTAGACTTAAGGACTGGCAATTGGGCGAGAACAAATTAATACAAACAGTAACTAAATCCCTAAACGAAGAAAAAGGTATCAGCGCCGAAAATGCCGCTGAAATAATGGAACTTATCATGACAGGTGAAGTCCCCAAAACTCAACTTGCTTCGTTCCTTACCGCATTACATACCTACGGAGAAAGAGCTGATGTAATAGCAGAGTGTTCGAAAATTATGCAGAATTACGCTAAGCCAGTTCCAATCAAAAACGTAATAGACATCTGCGGTACAGGGGGGGATGGAGCAGATACTTTCAATGTTTCCACTGCAGCAAGCTTCGTCGTAGCAGGCGCAGGAGCTCGCGTTGCAAAACATGGAAACCGCGCAATGTCATCAAAATGCGGAAGTGCTGATATCCTGGAAGAACTTGGTGCCAATCTCGACCTCGATGGAAAACAGGTTGCTGAAATCATCGAAAGGTGTGGGTTTGGATTTTTATTCGCGCAAAAATTTCATCCAGCAATGAAACATGTGGCAGGTGTCAGACGCGAACTTGGTATTCCAACAATATTCAACCTCCTTGGTCCCTTAACGAATCCAGCAAACCCAAAGGGACAACTAGCAGGTGTTGGCTCAAAACAAATAGCCCCCTTAATGGCAGAAGCTTTTAAATTAAGGAACTTAGAACGTGCAATGGTAGTCCATTCAAACGATGGCCTAGATGAGATAAGTATCTCGGCACCGACCACGGTATGGAAAATAGAAAAAGATACAATTACTGAGGAAGAAATACGACCACAAGATTTCGGAATGGAAACTTGTCCACTAGAAGCCGTATCAGGAGGTTCCCCGAAAGACAATGCCCGGACATTACAAGCGGTTCTCGCAGGAGAAGAGGGTCCTGTAACCGACTTTGTACTTTTAAATTCGGCAGCTGCATGCTACGTCGCAGGTATCGTAGAACAATTAGAGGATGGCCTTATTGTTGCAAAAAAAGCCATATCTTCAGGAAAAGCTCGAAAAGTAGCCGAGGATTTTATAACGCTAACTCAGGAACAGCTATGACGAATTCAACGAACTTTCGAGAACCATCCATACTTGAACGCATAGTTGCCCAAAGACGCAAAGATGTAGAAGAATTAAAATTAATCCTGCCCCAAAAAGCTCTTGAAAAGAAACTTCGAGAAGCTCCTCCGACTATCAATTTCAGAAAAAGACTCGATGAAGGGCATACATCAGTCATCGCAGAAATCAAGCGTGCGTCTCCAAGTAAAGGTGATATTGCTATAGCTATCGACGCAGCACAACAGGCAGCTCTCTACTCCAAAGGCGGTGCAGCTGGGATTTCCGTACTAACCGAACCAAAATGGTTTAAAGGTAATCTCACAGATCTTCAAGCAGCACGTCAAATAGTGGAGCATCATACCCCAGAACGGCCGGGTATTCTTAGAAAAGATTTCATCGTAGACGAATATCAAATTATTGAAAGCCGCAATGCAGGTGCAGACGCCATCCTATTAATTGTTGCGTGTTTAGGGGCAGACGAGCTAGCTAAATTCTTGGAAATCACTCATGAACTAGATATGGAAGCATTAGTAGAAGTAAACTCAGCGCAAGAAATGGAAATAGCTAAAAAAGTCAATGCACTTCTAATTGGCATCAACAATCGAAACCTAGACACCTTTGAAGTCGATTTAAATACAACACAAAAATTGGCAAAAAATGCACCCCAGGAAGCTTTGTTAGCAGCGTTAAGTGGAATTTCCAGTCGTGAAGACGTAGTACGCTTTGAAAACGCTGGTGCCAAATCGGTTCTAGTTGGCGAAGCACTAATGCTTGCTACTAATCCGAGTGAAGTAATAGCCGATCTCGTAGGAACATCACAGAGCCAACAATGACGCGCGTAAAAATATGTGGGATAAGCGATCTAAAAACAGCAGAGGTAGCTGTTGAAGCTGGTGCAGACTTTATCGGATTAATCTTTGCACCTTCACCAAGACAAGTTTCACCCGAGAAAGCTAGTGAAATTGTCAAAGTAATTCACAGCAGAAGGGGTCGACAAGAGCCTATACAAATTAATGCTTCAGAGGTTAATGATGCCCAACCTGAAAAAAGACTGGGTTTATGGAAAAAATTATTGGAAGAAAACTTAGAGAAATTTAAACCACTTGTAGTAGGCGTCTTTGCTGATCAACCAATTGAATTTATAAATGAAGTTACCAAAATAGTTGGCCTAGATCTTGTACAACTTTCGGGACATGAGGAAAAGAACTACTTCGATAAGTTGGGAATTCCCGCAATAGAAGTGNTACACATTTTTCCCCAAACAACAACTCAAGATATCGTTAACCACATGTCTCAAAACAAAGCTGCTGGTTTACTATTAGATACTGCAACAACAAAGTTAAAGGGTGGGACAGGAAAAACTTTTGACTGGGAAATAGCGACAAAAATTAACTCTCAAATCCCACTCGTTCTCGCAGGAGGCCTTACTGAAAAAAACGTAAGTGAAGCAATAAAAACTGTCCTCCCTTGGGCTGTAGATGTTTCAAGTGGTGTTGAAAAAGACGGAAAAAAAGACCACCCAACAATAAGAAAATTCATACAAGCTGCCAAAGGAGTTGCAAGTGAATCGCAATGAAAATGAATTAGCTGCTCGTTTTGGAGAATACGGGGGTCGCTATATACCTGAAGTTTTAGCCGAAGCTCACGACGAGCTCGAAAGAGAATATATAAAATTACGCCAAGATCCTGATTTCAGAAACGAACTAACTTCTCTACTAACACATTACGCTGGCCGGCCTACACCATTAACTCTAGCTTCCAGATTGAGTAGTGAAATTGGTGGAGCACGTATTTGGCTTAAAAGAGAGGACCTAGCACATACGGGAGCTCATAAAATTAATAACGCACTTGGGCAGGCCTTACTTGCGAAGCGAATTGGGAAACCAAGAATCATTGCAGAAACTGGAGCCGGTCAACATGGGGTCGCAACTGCGACTGTCTGCGCGATGCTGGGTTTAGAATGTGTAATCTACATGGGTTCCGAAGATATAGAGCGACAATCCCTCAACGTTTTTCGAATGAAAATGCTTGGAGCAACAGTAGTAAGTGTCGAATCAGGTAGTAGAACATTAAAAGATGCTATCAATGAAGCTATGCGTGATTGGGTAACCAATGTTGAATCAACCCATTATCTGATTGGTTCTGCAATCGGACCACATCCTTTTCCAACAATTGTCAGAGATTTTCAGTCTGTAATTGGAATTGAAGCACGTGAACAAATGATCACTCAGGCCGGAAAACTTCCCGAGGTAGCTATTGCCTGCGTAGGGGGTGGCAGTAATGCTATTGGCCTTTTTTCGCCCTTGCTTGAAGATCCGATACGACTCATAGGAGTAGAGGCTGGTGGCCGGAGTGAACAAACTGGGGAACATTCTGCAACCTTAAGTAGGGGGAAACCAGGAATTTTGCATGGTACAAAGACTTATCTCCTACAAGATAAAAATGGGCAAATTGAAAAAACACACAGTATTTCTGCTGGACTGGACTATCCAGGAGTTGGTCCTGAACA
>JAKUNN010000033.1:0-8424 GCA_022451885.1 Dehalococcoidia bacterium
CCTATCAGATCCCCGTTCTGTTGGCATAGATATCACGTCCTGGGAAAACTACATGGAAACATCAATCAATTATTTTTTGGCCAACTATCAAAAAATTGCCTTTGATCCAATGCCTGTTTGGTTTGATATGTTTAACAGTCTAAAATACCAACTACCTAAGCCAACATCTCTAGTTGTTTGTCACGGAGATTTCCAACCTTCAAATTTCTTATTTGAAAATGGGAAAATTACAGGAATTATCGATTGGGAAAATGCACATATTGGAGACCCCAGGGAAGAAATTGGTTGGGTTGTACATCTTTCTGCTTTATCAGGCATTGATATTTTATCAGCAGTAAAAAAAGATGGCGGCTTCCTGCAATATTACTCAAATCTAACTGGAATAGAAGTTACTGAAGAAGACGTAGGTTTTTTCCGAATGTTTTCTTGCAGTTCGTTGGCAACACCCATTCTTGATGCAGTTCGTAGAAGACTTTCTGGTGAAAGCTCCCTTTTCACACATCTCTACCTTCTCCAGCCGTTAGTAATGTCGAATCCAGTATATGCAGCGGTGCTTGGATACCCTGCTTCATCAGAGTCCCCATAGGAGAAAAACATGTATACCAATCCTAGTTCACAAAGAGTTATTGAATGTGTTAGAGAAGCTATTGAAAAGGATCTCGTGCCTGAACTACAAAGTGAAACAGCCAAAGTCACAGCGCAAATGATTGGACAGATGCTGTTGTCGGTAGAACGCAGAATTCCTGTAGAACAACAATGGATGGCAGATGAATGCCAACGTATGAGCACAGCACTAAATTCTGCTGCAAATAAACTCCAAGGCCATGGAACACACTCAGAATCACTATTAGATTTAGCAGCAAAAGTTCAAAGTGCTCCAGCACTACCAGAATTACCAGACTACGAAACAATTACTAATACGTACTTAGATTTAAGCCTAGCTTTTACGCAAAGCTTTGAGCACCTGCATGCACTGGCTGGTGAAGGCATTCAAGGAGCAGCTGAAGAACTGCAAACGTTAAGAGCTTACGTACAACTAAGATTAGAACGTGATATAGCAGGACTCGGTGCAATGGAAGGTGGCCTCTTAGGACGTGGCTAAACAAAATAGGCGCTTAGAGAATAAAAGACTATCTTTCAATAAGGGATAAACTATGGCCGTTACTCGACGAGTAAGTGTTGAAAAAAATCGCTTAAGATTTGCTGCAGCACATTTTGCTACATTCTTCGGAGAATGCGAACCACTACACGGGCACAACTATGTTATTTCGGTAGAGCTCGAAGGAGACTTAACCGAAGATTCGTGGGTTTGGGATTTTGGAGACTTAAAACAATTAACGAAAAATATCTCTGACACGCTAGACCACAAATTTATCTTGCAACTAGAAAGCCGTATCCTAAAAATTAACGAATCCACAACGAGCTGGGAAATCAGCTACCTGGATAAACAGTACATTTTCCCAAAATCTGATGTTGTCGCACTACCTATTGATAATTCAACCGCTGAAAGAATAGCTGAATGGTTTGCAGAACAATTAGCTGACTCGTTATCGTCACGTAAAGGAAAATTTACAAAGCTAACAGTAGGGATAGAAGAAATGCCAGGGCAAGCCGGCTGGTATACATTAGACATGCAACCTTCGCCTACAACCTAATTTTTTTTTATTTCTATTAGTGGTAAAGCTTGGAGTGGTATACTCCTCCGGCGAGCGGAAGTAGCTCAGTGGTAGAGCGTCTCCTTGCCAAGGAGAAGGTCGCGAGTTCGACCCTCGTCTTCCGCTCCAATTTATTCACAAGCGGAGTAGTTTAAGATGGGCCGAAGTGGCGGAATTGGCAGACGCGGCGGTCTCAAAAACCGTTGGGGTTAAACCCGTGCCGGTTCGAGTCCGGCCTTCGGTACCAAAAACACCCTGCCGAGTAGTGTAACGGTAGCACACGGGCCTTTGAAGCCTTCAGTCGGGGTTCGAATCCCTGCTCGGCAGCCAAACCATTCTTAATAAAAGATCCCGTTACCTGCCCCACCACCTGCCGCAATTGTTTCTCCTGTAATTGCAATTGAAAGAGGTGACGCTAAAAAAAGAACAAAAGCTGCAATATCAGCAGCATCAATAACCTTATGGACACTATTTTGCAATGCATAAGATTCTTCAACTTTCTCAACCGAACTACCGTCAAGGTTTGCTTGCTGCTCAAACATTTCTTTCGTTGCTTCAGTCCGAGTAAAGCCAGGATGTATACAATTTACATTAATACCATCTGAACCCAATTCATCCGCTAAATTTTTTGTAATCGCAGAAACAGCCACGTTTCGGACACTGCCAACTATGCTACCGCTTCGACGAGCCTGTAATCCGGAAATATTTATTATTCGACCCCATCCGGCTTGTCGCATGTGTGGCACAGCATAATTAGCACATCTTAAATAACCCATTACTTTCGTATCGATTTGAGGCAATAGGTGCTCCTCAAAACTTAATTCGTGAAGCTTAGGACGCGGACCACCAGGCTGTGCAGCATTATTTACTAAAATATCAAGGCCACCTAGTTCTAATACAACTTTTTCCATTAAAGAAGATACAGACGCTTCATTAGTTGTTTCGCACTGTATACCTATGACCTTCGATCCTGTTGCTTTGCTAATCTCTGTGACTGAATCATCTAACCGTTTCTGATTTCTAGCTGCAATTGCAACATTAACGCCTTCACTGGCAAGATTAAGAGCTATAGCCTTACCAATTCCACGGCTCCCGCCAGTTACAACCGCACACTTTCCAGCCAATTTAAGATCCATGACTTTCGTCCTCCGTAAAGATCCCCTGTTCAGCAAGATCAGCAATCTCAGATTCTGAGAAACCTAATTCTTGCAAGACATCAAAATTATTTTCTCCTACCAGTGGAGCACGTTTCCTCGCGCGTATGTCCACGCCGTCAATCATAAATGGAGTTGACACAACCTCATAGGGCGACCCCTCACTATCCAAAAGGGTTTGAAATGCTCCTTGATCACGTAAAACTGGGTCTGCCGCAACTTCATCAAGACTAGCAGCTGGGGCCCATATGCATTCGTTATCATCCAATTTCTTGGCCCAGTAACTTAGATCTTGCGAAAGAAAAATTTCTTCGATTTCTGCAACAATAGACGATCCGTTCTTAAGTAACGAAGCAATAGTTGTGAATCGCGAATCTGCTTCCCAATCTTGACGATTCAAAGCTTTGCTAAGACGAGGCCAATACTTAGGAACATTATGCATTGTTAACATTAGCCAGCGCTTATCAGCAGTTTCATACGTACCACGCATAGGCTGAATAGGATTTGAACGATCAAATCGAAATGGCTGATGTTCAGGCAAATTGAGTGCCTGCTGCATATCGGTTGCAATCGTCCAAAGACCAGTCCTTTGCAAAGAAACTTCCACTCGTTGTGCTTCACCAGTTATATCTCTTAATCGTAATGCTGCAAGCAATGCTGCCAATAAATTCAGTCCGGTCGGATGATCTCCCTGGCCAGAACGGCTTTGAATTGCAGGAGTACCTTTGTCACCCATAAGACCCATAACACCAGAACGACCCCAAAAAGCCGTTGCATCAAAACCTGGACGCTCTGCATCAATTCCAGTACTGCTATAACCAACTAAGTGACCATAAATTAATTTTGGTTGAATAATTTTCAATGATTCAAAGTCCAAACCATACTTCTCTGTTCTTCCTGCAGTTAAATTCGTTACAAAAATATCAGCCGATGTCACAAGTTTTTTTAAAACCTGTTTCCCGAAAGTGTTAGCCAGATTTAGAGCAATCGAACGCTTTCCACGATTATCAACTTCAAATCTATAATTAATTGGTAACCCTTCATGCATATGCGCAGCATTTCCTCTGAAGGTATCCCCTCTGGGGGGCTCAACTTTTATTACATCAGCACCTAAATCTGCCATCAAAGCCGCAGCAGAGGGTGCCGCCAAAAAACTTGCTACTTCAACAACTCGTATCCCATTTAAAGGTAACATTATATTTTTACTCTCAACCTAGAAACACTTGCTCAAAGCCAAAGATTTTCCCACCCATTCTCCGGCTGTTCAGACGCAAAATCCCAAGTTTTACCAAAATCATCTATGAACACAACTTCGTGAACGGGCTTCCGCTTAAGTGGTCCGTGCCTATCCGTGGGGTAACCTAACGGTACAATACAAACTACTTCATAATTAGCTGGGATTCCTAGTAATTCACTCAAATCTTCCTTATGTCGAATCATTGGCATATTAAAAATTGAACCTCCTAAACCCAGTGCACGCGCCGCAAGCAGGATATTTTGAATTGCAGGAAAAGTACTCCCACCTGAAAATTGGTGTCTGTCCTTTTCTCCAGTAACCACAATAATTACTGGTGCTTCTGCTAAATGTTCAACAAGATGTGCAGCTGCCAGATAAGGAAGCCTTTGAGAACGAGGTAAGTTACGGGCCTCGTCATTATTTTTGGCAAACTTAGACTGATATGAAGCCCAACCTTCCTCTGCCCATTCCTGCATCTTTTTCTTTTTGGATTGATCTTTAACGACAACAAAACGCCAATCTTGTGCATTTCCTCCNGATGGTGCTCGAATTGCNGCATCTAGTACCTGAAATATCACATCTTCTTCAACTATTCTTTCACTGAATCTTCGCAGTGCCCTTGCAGAATAAATTGTTTCAAAAAAACCAGGATCTTCAGATCGAGGCATTATAACTCCCTTACTGATTTCCCATTCTACTTCTATACGGTACTTCCAAACACTGTACTTTTTAATCAAGTGCTGGTTTCTGAACGAAATAACATACCGGAACTGAGACAGTGTACGCTTCCTACTACCATATCTGTAGGCACTAAAAGGATGCTTCCAATGGAGCGCTACCCCTTTGTTCAGACTAATTTAGTGGGAATAGCAGTTAATACTGGGCAAGCTTCTAGCAATACATTCACCTATAAAGTCCCTTCGGGAATGCAACTTCAGTTAGGGCAGGCAGTCTACATACCTTTCGGACACCGCATACTTCAAGGCATAGTTTTAACAGAAAGTTCAACGAGCAAACTTAAACAAATACGGGAAATATCAGCTATTGCAGATCCAAATCCTGTTTTAGATACAACTCACCGCCACATCGCACAATGGATGAACAGATACTATGTCGCACCAATTTGGGAATGTGTCGCCACTTGTCTACCAGCGGGATATGGGCAAAAATCAACGACTACAATTTCACCAATTAAATTACCTGCCTTATTACCGTCTGATCCTAAAGACGCAGCCATCTTGAACTACCTCGCAAAACATGGAAAGGTCTCCCTTGAACATCTCCGTAAAACACTAGGCTCAGTTCCAAATAAGAAATTAGAGGAACTTCAAAAAAAAGGTACCTTAACTATGACCCAAGGTCTCACAAAGCCTGGAGGTCAACCACTCCTACAAAAACGTGTACAGCGACTGAGAACAGAATCTGAAACGCTGAAGGAAGCTAACACACGTTCAAAAACACGTATGAGATCACCAGCCGCACGGCTCTTAAAGGCTCTCGCCACAACTGATGAACTAACTTTAAAAGAAACACGCGAACTAGGAGTCCACTCAAACCATCTTAGACAGCTTGAAGAAGAAGATTGGATCTCAGTGGAGCAAGTAAAAATTAACCGTGATCCTGTTTCAATATATCGATCAAAAACACCTGTACCTCCTCCAACTCTTACAAAAGAACAACAAAAAGCTGTGTCCGAAATAGTAGCGTCAGATGGTAAACAATTCTTACTACATGGTGTTACTGGGAGTGGAAAAACTGAAGTATATCAAGCTATCATTCGAAAAGTCTTAGATTCAGGAAAAAGTGCGATCGTCCTTGTACCTGAAATTTCGTTAACTCCTCAAGCTATTAAACGCTATGGAGAGAAGTTCCCAAATGAAGTTACTGTACTGCATAGCAACTTAAGTACTGGAGAGCTCTATGATCAGTGGCACCGTATAAATGAGAATAAATCTAGGCTAATAATAGGTTCACGAAGCGCAATTTTCGCGCCTATACCTTCATTGGGACTAGTTGTGATAGATGAAGAACATGAATGGACCTACAAACAGAAGGATCAGCATCCGCGATATCACACACGTGATATCGCCTCAGAAATCTGTCGCTACACAGGTGCAACGCTGGTATTAGGTAGCGCAACTCCTGATATTACGAGTTATCACCGTTCTGAAATTGGTGAATTTAAACGTCTAAACCTAACGACACGAATTAGTCCAAGTTTAAATAAGAAAACTGCAAGTTCCGGGAAGATGCCAAATATAAAAATTATAGATATGCGAGAAGAGATGAAAGCCGGTAACCGAAGCATTTTTAGCTATGACTTAGTAAAAGCTGTCAACAATGCACTTACAGCCAATGAACAATCCATTCTATTTGTAAATCGGCGAGGTTTAGCACGATTTATGCTCTGTAGAGGTTGTGGCCATGTCACGAAATGCACCAATTGCCTGCTGTCAATGGGAATAGATGCCGAAACCCCTCTTCATGAAAAATTGCACTGTTATCACTGCAATCGTTCCGAAACCATTACGGGAAACTGCCCCCAATGTGGAAGCAATCGATATAGACCTTTCGGAATAGGAACTAGCAAAGTAGAACAACAAGCCCAAGATTATTTTCCGCATGCCAGAATTGCACGATGGGACAGTACAACTGTAAAAGCAAAAACTGCTCATGAACAAATTGTTAAACAACTTGAACAGGGGGAAATTGATATTCTCGTTGGTACGCAAATGTTAGCAAAGGGCCTAGATCTACCAACAATGCGAGTAGTGGGTGTGGTTGATGCAGACGTTGGGTTAAACCTTCCTGACTACATGGTTTATGAACGTAATTTCCAAGTCCTAGCACAAGTCGCTGGAAGAGCTGGACGAAGAGAAGAACAGGGAGAGGTGTTTATACAGACATATAACCCAGAAGCTCGTTCATTAACTGCTGTGTCATTGCAAAATTATGAATTATTTTATACTCAGGAATGTGCCTACCGCAGACTTGCAGGCTATCCCCCTTTTCAGAGAATAACCAAATTAACTCACCGCAATCGCAATAGAGAAAGGGGGTTATCTGAAGCAAATAGGGTTGCAAGCACGTTAAGAACTCTACGAGATACGAAGGGGAAAAGTGAACCAGAAATTATCGGCCCCACAATTGCTCATATAGTAAGGCAACGAGGAGAATACCAATGGCAATTACTCTTAAAAGGTCGGGAACCAACCATGTTGTTAAACGAAATTACGCTCGGTACAAATTGGAGCATAGAGGTTGATCCAGGAACTTTACTTTAGAACTAATTGCCCCACATATAAGGAAAAGCTCTGTTATGCTGTACAAGGCCAATATACCCAGAAAAAGTAGGTATTTGTACTATGGCATTATTAGATTCTTCTTGGACAAAGCTCGCTCTCATCTTCCCTGGCCAAGGCTCTCAGTCCGTAGGTATGGGAAATCGGCTAAGTAAAGTCTCAAGACGAGCACGTAATGTCTTTAAGCGTGCAGATGAAGTACTTGAGCGACATATTTCTCGATTGTGCTATACAGGTAGCGAAGAAGAATTACAACGAACCATTAACCAACAACCCGCTACATTTGTAACCTCAATCGCATGGCTTGAGGCGGCACGAGAACGCTGGAGCACGCTTGACAAAAAACTAACGTCAGTAGCTATCGCCGGGCATTCCATGGGAGAATTCACTGCAGCAGTGGCAACGGGTGCCATTACATTCGAAGAAGGCCTGCTCTTAGTGCAAGAACGTGCCCGATTAATGGATGAGGCGGGACGCGAAAACCCCGGAGGAATGGCATCAATCATAGGGCTCCAAGAAGAGAAGGTTTTAGAAATTTGTTCACATTCAAGCGATACAGGATATGTTGGGATCGCAACACAGAATTGTGAAGGCCATACTGTAATTTCTGGTGATTTCCCTTCACTACATAAAGCAATGGATCTAGCTCAAGAAGCTGGAGCGCGTACTGTTATACCCCTTCCAATAAGTATCGCTTCACATTCACCGCTTATGGAAAAAGCTAGTTTAAGCATGAAAGATTTACTTGAACAAACCCCCTTACAGAATCCTAGAACTCCAATTATAGGGAATGTAAATGCCGATATTCTACGTTCAAAAGAAGATGTTTTTATAGAACTTAGAGACCAATTAACCGAGAGTGTACGTTGGGAACGCTGCGTCCAACAAATTCAGAAAATGGACGCAGAAATGGTGTTTGAGGTTGGACCCGGTAGTGTTTTAACAAAACTAGTGAGAAGGATCGATAAAACGCAAAAAGTAGTAAGTTTGAGTGATCCCCAAAACGGTTTGCTCAGTGAAAACTTTTCATCAGTGGAAGCAACTGCGCGGTGAAGCACCGAGTCGTTGTGACCGGT
>JAKUNN010000033.1:8524-28580 GCA_022451885.1 Dehalococcoidia bacterium
TCAGGAACAAGTGGTATAGCGCCGATAACTCTGTTTGATGCTTCAAATTTTAAGGTGCAAATTCAAGCGGAAGTGAAGAAAGATCCTAAAGAACTATTACAACTTGATAGCAGAGTAACAGGAAAGCAACTAAAACATATGAACCGCAGTGTAAAGTTTGCATTGTTATCTACACTGGAAGCTTTAGACGATAGCCAGCTTGAAATTTGTGAGCAAAATGCTGATGAGATTGGAATAATTTTTGGGTCTGGAGCTGGAGGTTCTGAAACATTCTTAAAAGGGCAGGAAACTTTACAGACAAAAGGTGCAAAGAGAATCTCTCCATTCCTAGTAGCTAACTTTATAGTTGATGCAGCAAGTGGGCACATTGCAATTGCCACTGGGGCAAGAGGACCTAATATGGCCATATCAAGCGCATGCGCAACCGGAACATCTGCAATTGGTGAAGCATTTTCCACTGTAGCTCGCGGTGATGCTTCTGCGATAATTACAGGCAGCTCGGATGCTGTCTTATTACCCCTTTTTCATGCAACTTGGACCTCTATGCGTGCACTTTCCAAAGGCACAGCCGAACCATCTCAAGCAATGCGCCCTTTTGATCTTGAACGAGATGGATTTATAGCAGGAGAAGGTGGAGCATCCTTCATCGTAGAAAATTACGAACATGCACTAGCACGTAAAGCCAAGATTTATGCAGAAATAATTGGATATGGAAGTGCAAATGATGCACATGACATGATCGCACTTGATGTTACTGGAAAAGGCTTGAATCGTGCGATACGAGCATCTTTTCAAACTGCATGCATATCACCAAGTATGGTGGGCTATATTAATCCTCATGGAAGTGCGACAAAAATGAATGATTTAGTCGAAACGAATGTGTTTAAGGAGTTTTTTGGCCAAGAAAAAGCGTCTCAAATTCCAATTAGTTCAGTTAAGCCAATCATAGGTCATTGTATGGGTGGCACAGGATCACTGGAAGCACTGGCGTGTATATTAGCTATCAGAGACCAAAAAGTAGCGCCGACGATAAATTATCGAATTCCAGATCCGGAATGTGATTTAGACTATGTACCAAACGAGGCAAGATCTTGCGATATTGATGTTGCCTTGAGCACCTCAGCCGGCTTAGGAGGACATAACGCCTCCTTACTTTTCAAAAGGATTTGAAATTGACAACTAAAGCAGTAATCACCGGAATTGGAGCAATCACCCCGTTAGGCCTGACTGCAAGCGAAAGTTGGGAAAAGTTGCGACTTGGCCATTCTGGTGTAAGTCATATTACAAGTTTCGATGCTTCCGATTTAGATGTTCAAATAGCTGCAGAAGTTAAGGGTTTTTTACCAGATAACTATATGGACCTAAAAGCTTCTCGAAGAATGTCTCGGTTCGCTCAATTTTGTGTAGCTGCTGCCAAGGAAGCAGCTCAAGATGCAAAATTAGAATTAACGACAGAAGAAAAGCCACGAGCTGCTTCAGCCATCGCAACCGGTGCCGGCGGTATTCTTAACACCTTTGAAGAGATGGGTAACTATGTCACAAAAGGACCTTCCCGTGTTAGTCCTTTTTTCATTCCGCTTATGGCTCCCAATATGGGAGCCTGCCAGGTGGCTATGACCCTTGGGTTACGTGGTCCTGCACTAGCTAGCACTGCCGCTTGTGCTAGTGGGCTTTATTCGTTTATTGAAGCCCAACAGCTAATATCTAGCGGTATGTGCGATGTTGTTTTAGCCGGAGGGGGAGAAGCTGCTCTTCACCCAGTAGCTATAGCAGCACTTTCCAACATGCGTGCACTAAGCCGAAACAACAATGATCCTGAAGGAGCATCCAGACCATTTGATCAAGAAAGAGACGGTTTTGTGTTTGGCGAAGGAGCTGTCGTCTTCGTTATAGAATCAGAAGAACGTGCACTACGCCGCAATACAAAGATTTACGCTGAATTATTAGGTGGTGGACTTAGTTGTGATGCAAATCACATTACTGCACCTCTAGACGATGGTAGCGGGGCAGCTCAAGCAATTGAATCAGCCTTACAGATTGGAGGGGTGGAAGCGACTGATATAAGTTATATTTCCGCACACGGAACAGGGACAGCCCTCAATGACGTATCAGAAACGAAAGCAATTAAACTTGCATTAGGGGAGCATGCCAATAAGGTAGCTGTTAGCGCAACAAAATCTATGGTTGGCCACCTGCTAGGTGGAGCTGGTGCCTTGGGTGTCTTTTCCTGTGTTAAAGCTATCGAAGAAGGAATTATCCCCCCTACAATAAACTTACACTCGCCTGCTGAAGACTGCGATCTCGATTACGTTCCGTTAAAAGCAAGAGACAGAGAAGTTAACTATGCGATAACCAATGGATTTGGGTTCGGTGGACAAAATGGATGTGTTCTTCTTGGCAAATATCACTGAATTTGATCAAATTCTATGATCTACTTTCAAAAGTAAATTACCGCTTATGCTATTTACGAAAGATCAGGTGCGAGCGCACGCAAACGTTCGATAATTGAAGGTAACTTCTCAAGAATATATTCAATCTCATCATTTGTTGTTTCATTACCTAAAGTAAGCCTCAATGAAGAATGTGCTAAATCATTATCTACGCCCATTGCTGTCAGAACATGAGATGGCTCCAATGCACCAGTTGTACATGCACTGCCTGAACTAGCAGCAACCTCAATCATGTCCAAAGACAGTAAAACACTCTCTCCTTCAACATTACGGAAACAACAAGAAAAATTATTTGGTAAACGTAGAGCAGGATCGACTGGACCTGTAATCACTGTATCAGGAACGAGTTCAGGTATTTCATAAAGTAACCTGTTTCTCAATTTCTGGATTTCCGTGTTTTTCTTCTCCACTTCACGTAAGGCTAAGTCAAAAGCAACTGCAAAACCGACTATTCCAGCAACATTCTCTGTTCCACCTCTTCTCTCCTTCTCTTGCCCCCCACCAAGAACAAAAGGTTCCCACGGAGTACCTTGACGGATGTATAGCAATCCAATCCCCTTTGGACCATAAAATTTATGTCCGGCAAGCGTTAAAAGATCGACATTCAACACACTGGGCCTGATATCAACTGCGCCCACACCTTGGACAGCATCGGAATGTATTACAATATGCGGGTTCTTTTCGCGAGCTACTTCTGCAGCGTTTTGAACAGGCTGTAAACTCCCAACCTCATTATTTGCAAGCATGAGACTTAGCAGAATTGTATCTTCACGAATTGAATCCGCTAACGTATCCATTTGGATGATTCCTTGTTCATCAACAGGTAGGTATGTCGCCTCAAAACCTTCTTTTTCAAGTTGTTCTACTGCATGAAGCACAGCATGGTGTTCAATTTGAGATGTAACAATATGAGTGCCAAGCCCTAATTCTCTCTGTGCAAAAGCAACACCACGTATTGCTGCATTATCAGATTCAGTACCCCCACTTGTAAAAAGAAGTTCATCACTCTCCACCTCAAGTAAAGCAGCACACCGATCTCGAGATTGGTCTATCCAACGTCTTGCTTGTTGTCCTTCTAAATAAATTGAAGAAGGATTACCCCAATCCTCCTTATAAACCGCTAGCATGGCTTCCAGCACTCTTTGATCTGGCTTTGTTGTCGCCGCATGATCAAGATAAACGCGATTCATAACTCTGCACTCCTAAAATCTCAATCTTCAAGTCTGTTTGTGTTATACTACACTCGCTAAACAAACAAGTTTTTACTTTCTTTTAGGAGTTTCATATGGCAGTCGAATCCGGAACTGGCACACAATTGGTAACCATCACAGAACTAGCTGCTGAAAAGGCACATGAGCTGATGGCATCTCGAGAGCTTCCTGATGGCGCGCTCCGAGTATTTGTAGCTGGAGGGGGATGCTCAGGGTACCAGTATGGTATGGCACTGGCACGCACCACAGAGGAAGACGATGTTGTNCTCGAAGAACATGGTGTTCGTATAGTTATTGATCCTGAAAGTGCTCAATACCTTGAAGGTGCTGAAATAGACTACGTAGACGATATTATGAAAAGCGGATTTAGTATCCACAATCCAAATGCAACTAAAAGCTGTGCCTGTGGATCAAGCTTCCAAACAGAAGATGGTAGTGGTGAAGCTCGTCCCTGTGGCTGCTAAAAAGCATTAAGAAGATAGAAAAAAAAGCGAGAGAAATCTCGCTTTTTTAACGTCCTTTAAAGTCTGGGTTTCTCCGTTCTAAAAATGCATTAACCCCTTCTTTAAAATCATCACTTTGAAACATAGGTAATAAACTCAAATACGCAGTGTTAACAGCTGATTCGAAGTTTTGATCCATACCTAATCGCATTGCTCTTTTTGTAGACTGAACAGAGTACGGTGCATTTTGGGCTATTTTGTGCGCAAGCTCCATTACTTCCCCTTGTAAATCATCATGAGCAACAACCCTATTAACTAGACCCATTTCCAAAGATGTTTCCGCATCTAGAACATCACCTGAAAAAGCAACTTCACTCGCCCGAGCCCAACCTATAAGTCTGGGCAGGTACCAAGTCCCCCCAGACTCTGGCAAAACACCTCTTTTTGTAAAAACAGCACCTAATTTTCCATTTTCGCTAGCAATACGAATATCACAACCTAATGCAAGATCCATCCCATATCCAGCAGCAGGACCGTTAAGTGCACAAATTACAGGCTTATCCATCCGATGCAAAATCATAGGAGGGGAATTAACTAGATCAAACTGCTGTAAATCCCCACGTTCTCGTTCAGTACTTGCTTCATTCTGTAAATCTAATCCTGAGCAAAAACCACGTCCTGATCCCGTCAGAACAACAACACGTATCTCATGATCCTGGTTAGCTATATCAAGTTCATGTGCAAGCGCATTAAGCATAGTCCCTGTGATCGCATTCAAGCGCTCCGGCCGATTTAAGGTAAGCGTAAGAATATGTTCGGAACGCTCTACAAGTAATTCTGCAAAATCTGACATTTGAGTCTCCCTTATGGGAGTTTGCAATCTCGCCAAGACGCACGCAAGTCACAAAGCTCTTACTGTCCTAATTGGGCGAATAACCAAGCCTGTCGATAAGGTATTCCTCAAGAGTTAAGTCTGTTTCTAAAATTGTTTTAGCTAACGAAACTCCAACCCATCTGATATGCCAAGGTTCATATAAATAACCTGTCCTTGATTCAAGACCCTTAGGAAAGCTAAGCACAAACCCAAAATTCGAGGCATGTTTGTCAAGCCATTGACCTTCAGGGGTATCTCCAAAGTCTTGAGTCAATTGGAAGTTGACCTTTGCTGAGGAAATATCAACAGTCGTTCCCAATTGGTGTTCACTGTATCCCGGTAGCGCAACCTCTAAAGAAGCTTTTTCCTCACCAAGTTCACGAACATTACGATCGTAAATCTCTTTTTGATATTGATAGCTTCTGTAACAACTCACTGCTACAAGTTCAATGCCCTTACTTTTCGCCTCTTTAATGAGATCCTTTACAGCTTGTGCAGCCTCGGGAACGAGATAACAATCATCAAAAGCCACCGAAACAGGTAAAAGCACAAGTTCAGTAGGGATACATGAATCTGCTATCCAACCTGAATTCTTTCCCACCGGAACTAAATGATCACCACATGGCATTTCATGCGACTCTAATGTAGGTTTAGTCTCAGTAGCAGTAGGATCGGCAGTAGTAGTAGCGGCCTGTGTGGAAACAGGTTTAGCTTCTTCCTCACTCTCCAGCTCTTCAACCCGACGTTCAAGTTCAGAGGTTTTTTTGTCGGGATCATCAGATACTGCACAGCTACTCGAAAATGTAACTAGAACGGCAAAAAAAACAACAGAAAAACTCAGTGACCACATAACCTTTACCCTAATTTTGTATCTTTCCCCTAAGTTCATTAATACGTGGATCACGATCTACATCATCTACAAAAGCCCTCAAGAGCGAAGTAATTATCTCCGGTTTTTCAAGCTGCAAAAAATGTCCTGTATCAGCTATAGGCTCTTGTCTCAAGAAATAAGTGATCTCTCTGAGCCTTTCTGGATTCCCACTAGGAATTTCCGGCCAAACAATCATAAATGGTTTTTTATCAGCTTCAGCTATTAAATTGCCCATCTCTTTTTGTAAAAAATCAGACTTAGAAAACTGTTCAGCAGCATCAGCAGGAGAAATACTTTTCAGCATAAGTCGAACCTTTTCTCGAATTTCCTGAGAAGTTAGATCAACAAACCACCGATCGAACAATGATTCAACTACTGCTAAAGAATTTGAATTGCTAATTTCGGTAGACAGTGTACCCATTGCACCATTTGTTGCACCATCTAGCGGAGGATCAATTAGGACCAAACCTAAAACATTATCTGAACAATACTCATTCACCAAAAGAGCAAAAAGTGCACCAAGGTCATGACCGACCAAAATAACAGGACCAATTTTTAACTCTTCTATAAAATTTTCCACCAATTGTGCAGAAGACTTAGGATCCATATCCATTTTTTCGTCAATCTTTGGGAAAAGATCCAAGTTAATGCAACGATGTTGATTCGCAAGTAAATCAACTACAGGTGACCAAAAAGTTCGATCTTGAAGCCAGCCGTGTAAAAATAAAAAAACAGGAGCAACATCTCCTACATCATCATAAAAACTCATCTTTTTTGACGAATTATTTTTCATGCGTCAGATTTTCCAAAAATCCACGGACTGCATCAGTGAATCCATCTGGAGCATCCCCCGGCACGCTATGGCCAGCACCAGCAACAACTTCCAATTGTGCATTTTGCATTTCATCTACTGTGCGATGTGCAACAGCTTCAGACAAAACATCACTCTCAGCCCCTCTGATTAATAAAGTCGGCACAACAACTTGTTTGAATTTCTCTCGTAATTGTTCTTGGGTAGCTTCGCTACCAATTTTGAGATTAGCATTAGGATCTCGAAATCGTTTATCAAATTTCCAAGTCCATTTCCCATTATCCAGTTGCCTTAACCGGTGATTCATACGCTCTCGAATATTTTCTTCAGTTCTTCTTGGATTAAAACGCATAGCCATCTGCACAAACTCATCAAAATCTAACTCATCGGGCCCCTGTGTAAAGCGAACGATATTATCAACCCCTTCTTTTGCGGCTTCAGGACCAGCATCAACAACAATAAGCCCGGTAACATGCTGAGGAAAAGAAACAGCATATTCAATCGCATTTAAACCTCCCATGCTGTGTCCAACTAAAATAAAATTTTGTAAGCCGAGATGTATTCTCAACCCCTCTACATCACTAACAAACGCACTGCGTTGATAATTCCCAACTTCTGAAATTTCACTATCACCATGGCCACGCTGATCAAGATTAATTATTCGAGCAGTGTCTTGATAACGCCTACTAAACTCGTCATACATATGACCAGAAACACCAAATCCGTGTAACGTGATAATAGTAGGCTTATCACCTTGACTCATACCCCATTCTTGGTAAGTAAGCACTAAATCATTTGTTTTAAATTTTTTCTCTTCATAGTCCATCGGGCATACAACCTTTTAACATCTTATTCANNGACTGAACGATTAGTAAAACCACTACCTGGNAAACATCAATCTAATCCAAAAAACGTGCTACTAACCATCTCATAGCATTTCGGGCGGTTAGCACACCAGTAATATCATCTAGCTTTACTTCTTCCGCCGAGTCCACATTATGTCTTATAACAGGTACATGATGAAAACCACCAAATGACATTTTGCTTAATGCCACAGCAACCGAATCCGTTTCACGCAACACCACCGGATCCATCGTCATAAAATCGGAAATTGGCCTATTTATGAGATCCTGATGACCAGCAGCTTTTCGCACGATGTCTATTTCCGTAAAAATACCCATCAAACGCTCTTCCTCAAAAACTAGTACTGCCCCACTTATATTATCTCGCAAAAGCTCAACCGCTTCTGAAACGGGAGCATCAACTGGCAATGCAGAAATCTGTATAGGCTTCAAGCTAGCAAGCGATTCCGAAAATGGACTCGCACTAAATAAAGTCTCATGTTCGGGCAAATCCGACTGACCAAAAGGTCGAAGACATCCACTACACCGATCGGACCCTTGAGAGTTATGTTCACCACATGACGGGCAATTAAGCAGATCTGAAGAAACCATTAGTAAATTACCCTACGACCCAAGTCTCCTGACCAGCAATCAGATCTTGTAAATCTGCTGATTGATTTGCACGTGCTTGAACTACTTGCATATCAAGTTGGTCCTCATAGGTCTCGCGCTCAACCTGACGGAAGATACCCACAGGGACGGGATATTCCGGATAATCCATCGTCGAGAGAATTGATGCCAAAGCAGTACTTTCCTGATAGATATCATGAACAAGCAATTCTGAATCGTCAGAAACATTTTCCAGGACTTCAGGTTTAAAACCACTTAATCGAAGTCCATGTTCCTTTTGCCTTCCAAATCGGACAGGCTTGCCATGTTCTAAATAAACCATTTTCTCAGGGCTAACATCTTTCTCTGCAAATGCAGCAAAGGCTCCATCATTAAAAATATTGCAGTTTTGATAGACTTCGACAAAAGAAGTACCTTTATGTTTTGCTGCTTCATATAAAATTGATTCTAAATGGGTAGTATCACGATCAACCGAGCGTGCCACAAAACTTGCTCCCGCAGCTAAGGCAAGTTTCACCGGATCCAAAGGACTCTCAATTGTTCCTAACGGCGCAGATTTTGTGGTTTTTCCAATATCTGAGGTAGGAGAATACTGACCTTTTGTAAGACCATATATACGGTTATTAAACAAAATTATCGTAACGTCTAGGTTACGACGTAGTATGTGCAGAAGATGATTACCGCCAATACTAAGGCCGTCACCATCACCAGTAACAACGAAAACTGATAGGTCCGGTCGAGCAGCTTTTACTCCAGTTGCAATAGCTGGGGCTCTTCCATGAATGCTATGGAAACCATAACTCTCTACGTAATAAGGAAAACGGCTTGAACAACCTATACCACTCACAAAAACTATATTTTCACGAGGGATACGAAGTGCGGGTAGCATTTTTTGCATCTGTGCAAGAATTGAGTAATCACCACAACCTGGACACCAACGTACTTCTTGATCAGACACAAAGTCTTTTCGTGTTAAAAGTGGTATATCTTCACTAGGAAGTACATCAGCTGTATTGTTCTTAATTATATTGTTAGCCATCTATTCTTCCTCAAAGTCAAACTTGAATGATTTACTATGACCTAGCACGTGATTAATCTTTCCAAGGATTTCCTTAATCTTAAAGGGTTGGCCTGATATCTTCCCAAACGGGATAGCATCAACGTTATATTGCGCGCGTATTAATACTGACAACTGGCCATTATTGAGCTCAGGAATCAGAACTTGTTTGTATCTACTAAAAATCTGTTCAAGATTTCCAGGAAAAGGATTTAGATAACGGATATGTGCAGATGCAACACTTAATCCATCCAATTGCGCCTGGGCCACTGCACTAGTTATGGCACCGTAGGTTCCTCCCCAACCAAGAACTAACAAATCACCTTGCTCAGGACCATTAACTTCTTGCGAAGGAATGTCTCTTACAGCACCAGCAACACGCTGTGCTCTTGCCAGTGTCATTTTATGATGGTTACCTGGCTCATAGTTGATATTTCCTGTCTCAAAAGACTTTTCAATACCACCGACTCGATGTTCTAAATCTTTTTGCCCAGGGAGAGCCCATCTACGAGTTAACGTATCAGGATCACGATCATAGGCACTATCTCCATCATTCACTATTTCTTCATAATGATTAGAAATAGGAGGGAAATTTGCTATAGATGGTACTAGCCAAGGAGAAGATCCATTTGCAAGATATCCATCACTCAAATAGATAACTGGTGTCATATATGCCAATGCAAAACGTACTGCCTCAATTGCCATTTCAAAGCATTCACCTGGCGTAGCTGGCGCAATAATAATGACGGGAGAATCACCATTGCGACCATACATCGCCTGCAGTAAGTCAGACTGCTCAGTTTTAGTTGGCATTCCAGTGCTTGGTCCTGCACGTTGTATATCGAGCACAACCAAAGGAAGCTCAGTCATTAGCGCGAGATTTATTGCCTCACTTTTTAGAGCGAGACCCGGACCACTTGTTCCAGTGATACCCAGAGATCCTGCATAAGACGATCCTATAGCAGCACAGACAGCTGCCATCTCATCCTCTGCTTGCATTGTTTTAACGCCAAAATTACGATGCCTAGCTAATTCATGTAAAACATCCGTTGCAGGCGTAATAGGATACGAAGCATAAAAGATAGGTATATCAGCTAACTGAGAGGCTGCAACTAAACCAAGGGCAGTTGCTTCATTACCATTAATGTGACGATATGTACCTGGAGCTACTTCAGCTGGTGCTACTTCGTACCTTTGGTGAATTAACTCTGTAGTTTCAGCAAAAGCATTTCCTGCTCGAAGTGCACGGAGATTAGCTTCCAACACAATTGGGTTTCGTGAAAATTTATCAGTTGCCCAACGTTCCACAGTTTCCAAAGGTCGGTTAAAAAGCCAAAGTATTAGACCCAGTGCATAAAAATTGCGAGAAAGAAAGCGCTCTTTCGCATTGAGCTCTAGACCTTCCAAAGCTCTTTCGTTGTTCTGCGTTATGTTAACGCTGACTAACTGGTAGGCTGCTAAAGAGCCATCCTCTAAAGGATTCTCAGCATAACCAGCTTTACGCAAATTTATCGGTTTAAATTCATCAGCATCTACAATCAGCAAACCCCCATCAACCAAATCCGTCAGGTTTGTTTTTAAGGCAGCTGGATTCATTGCAACTAATACATCAGGATTATCGCCGGGCGTATGTATATCGTTACTAGAAAATGATATTTGAAAACCAGAGACTCCGGGAAGTGAACCAGTGGGGGCACGAATCTCAGCAGGAAAATCAGGTAGAGTTGCAAGATCATTGCCATATACAGCATTCGTCTTCGTAAATTGATTACCCGTCAACTGCATCCCATCACCAGAATCACCTGCGAAGCGAACTGTCGCCTGCACTCGTGATTCCAGATCTTGTTTACTTTTTGAATCTATAGTCATAGTTAACCCCCTTCACGCCTTGTCACAATTTGATGAGGTCTCGGCGGGATATTTAAAATCTCCTCAGGGAAAAATTCTGCAAATTGGCGAAGAACATCGTTTAATCTGATTAGCCCAACAACATCACCTGATTCACCGACTGGTAATCGAGCACTACTATGCTTAAGCATAAGAGCTACTGCATCTCCCAATGAAGTTTGTTTATCAACGGCTGGTAATGGGGTACCCAATACATTTCCAACTGGCTGTTCCCAGTCAAAATCATTTTCCATACATCTCTCAAGAACATCACGGTCACAGAAAACAATTTGATTATCTTCTTCGGTACGCACCATCAAACTTGTACGTGAATTCTCTCTCATCACTTCTAAAGCTCGGGCAACGGTCTCTGAAGATGCTAAAGTCAGCGGCGCAGCGATCGGAAGTTCACCGATTCGCTGAGAGAAAAACGCCATCAGGCGGGAACGATCCATCCCCAGACTCTCTCTAATTCCTACAAAATACTTTAGCAGTAACATACACCACCGGTGTATGATCAACTAAGGTAAGAGTAACTGAAATTATGGTAGCAACAACAGTAGCGGTAGCTAGACAAATTGGTAGTGATGCTGAGAGCATTGCAGGACGTTTAAGTACGGAGCTAAATTTTAGCTACTATGACTATCAAATCGTCCAAACAGCTGCCGAAAATGCAGGGGCTTCAGTAGATGTCATCCAAGAATCAGAACGGATTCCATCCTTATTAACCCGGATAGTTGAGGCGCTAGGTAGGTCTACCAGTAGTCCATCAATGGAATGGACAGACCCGGTAGTTTTAGCGAATAGCCCCATGCAAACCTCTTCTGAATATCGTGCATTTATACAAAGTGTTATCCGAAACCTTGCGACACAAGGGTCCTGTGTGCTGATGGGGCATGGAGCACCGTTCATATTACGCACTCATCCAAATACTCTAAGAGTTTTCATTACTAGTTCCATTGAGAAACGCTGCCAAAATATTATGAAGATAGGAAACTTGGACGAAAAAGAAGCAGAGAAAATTGTTCGAGAAACCGACAAAGAACGTGGCCAATATTTTAAGGAATTCCTAGGCATTGACTGGCTAGATCCAGCGAATTATGACATTTGCCTAAGTACAGACGTTCTATCAATAGAAACAGCAGTTGGTATAATCAAGGAATCAATTTCATTGCCTTAATAGAATGTCCAGCTTAGTTGTCTCAAATCAAGCAATTATGAAGCGGCTAGAAAATCTCGCCTCCTTTTACATAGAACTTAAAGATCCCAAACCGGCATTAGTAACACTCGCAAGTGGGGGTATCACACTAGCAGTAGACCTAATAAGGATTTTGGCAAAAAAAAATATTACTGATTTTCCTTTTGAAGTATTGGCACCTGGAACCAACTTTGCTCAGCAGGCTACAAAAAAACTTGAGAACTACAAACGAATCCTAGTCATTGATGATATTTTCGACACAGGTCAACAATTATTGGAATCAAAGAAAGTACTTAGCAAACAACATGACGTGTTTTTAGCAGCACTTTTACTAAAAAACCAAAATCAACCCGAACAATTAGATTGGCACGGGTTCACTATTCCAGATGTCTGGGTATATGGATATGGTATGGATGATGTCAATGGATTTAATCGAGCACTTTTTGATGTTGTAACCAAAGATAAACTCCCCGAAGGCTACATTGCTCCTTAAGAGTTAGCCTTTTTCAAATGCAATGATTAAGGCAGCCAAAAGAAGACTGTTAAAAATTCCTCCTCCAAAAAGTAACCAAATACTTAAACTCCGAGCACGAAAATGAACCATTAGGGCAAACACAATATTGCAAAAGAATATTCCTAAGGCTACATAAACAATTTTTAACAATTCTTCTCGGGGAAAAATCTCTACTATACTTTTTGCTTCAGGAAAAAAAATTCGTACAGCTGAAGGCAAGCGTTCATAAAAAATATATGTGTAAACCAAAATCCCCAAAAACGGAACCGACGCAAAACCTAAAAGTGCCTGAAATGATTTGTCATCCCAAATAGGGGAATCCATCCCAAAAACTGATTCCGTTTTCTCTTCAGCACTAACCGGCTTAGCACCAGCCCGATACCTTGAAAGATAATCTTGATAAAAGGTATTAATATCACTGATGGTCAGCGAATAGGCTCGGCGATCCGTAACAATAACAACATTTTCTTCAACAGAATTATGCGTTGAAAAAAACTGAATCTCTCCAAAACGTTCAGAAAAACCAGTTCCTACATGGCACCCCCACCAATTCAATCCACCAATTTCTATCTTGCCAACTTCAAAACCAGAGACTACTTCTCGTATCTCACTGATCGGGATTATGATTCTTCTCAAACCCCATCGCACTATTAAGTTTCCTGCTCTAAAAGAATAGCTCAGGCGCCAAATATTAATTCCCCACCAAAAAAAAGTTATCCCCAGCAGTACAAATAAAATAACCAACACAAATGAGGCTAACTCTCTTGGATCCGCCAAGTTAGAGATACCTATATTGAAACAAACCAATACAAGGAAAGCAGACCATATCGACACACCAAAGCTCAGAAAAGCGCCCAGCATGCGCGGTGGGAGGTATACAGTAGCTTCTATACTGACTTCACTTGCACTGGCAAACACCAGTCTTCATAATTCTTGTTTTTCCCACGAATTACGTTCGAATACGACTCAACCAATTGCTTTGTAATAGGGCCAGGTACACCACCATTTATGGAACGCCGATCAACTTCTACTACAGGCGTAACATGCGCTGCTGTTCCCGTCATGAAAACCTCATCAGCAATATATAACTCGGTTCGATCTATTGTTCTCTCGATGGTTTCAATACCTAGTTCATTCGCTGCCAAAATTTTAACAGTTTGAGCAGTAATACCTTCAAGAACATTATCCGAAGGTGGTGGCGTTAACAAAACTCCGTCACGGATTATGAAAATATTCTCCCCACTTCCCTCTGATACATGACCATCAGTATTGAGAACAATTGCCTCATCAAATCCATTAAGTTGTGCTTCAGTTTTGGCAAGCGCACTATTCACGTAAATCCCAGTAACCTTTGCTCTAGGAGGTATGCCCATATCATCAACACGTCGCCAAGTACTTGTATGACACCGTGCGCCTTGCTCAATATCAAGATAAGGACCAAAGGGTGCAACAAAAACTACAACATCAGTTTCCAGCCCATGCAAGCGAACCCCTAACACCTCAGATGAGGCGTATACAAGAGGACGAATATAGATATCTTCTCGATACCCACTCTTCGCAGCTATTTCAATTGTTATGTCTATTAAGTTATCTATATCTTCATTAAATGGAAGATTCAAAATCCGACATGACTGCTCAAGCCGTGCATAATGTTCTCTGACACGAAAAAGAAAAGTCGTCTCTTCTTCCTCATTCCAATTTCCGCGAATACCTTCAAAAACAGCTGTCCCGTAATTGAAGGCATGCGTCATAACTCCAATTTTTGCATCGGCTAGCGGAATTATTTCTCCACGAAAATAAGCGTACGGGTCAGGCATAGAAGACACTCCCTTGGATTCGCTCAGTATAACAGTGGATAAAAATAGAAGAATCTTTTCCCAAATCAATAGGAGTCAGCTATTGAATAGGTTCAGAAAAATAAGTAACTTCTTTGCAAATCGGGGCTTTTCGTTCCAATGAAGCAAAGTGCTCCCTCTCTTGTTTTGTCAACTTTCGAGGCTTCCACTCTGCATAAAATTCAGGGTCATCAATAACTCTCCCTAAAAAAACAATGTAATCATCATGCCACTCATTTAGGACTGAAGGAGGAGTTAAAGATTCCAGGAAACTAATAAATCTGTTAATTTCCTCTGTTATATTTTCAGTTCCTTCAGATGCCTCAAGACTAGATGAGAAAGCTGATAATCCTTCACACAGAGAGTTAATATATTTTTCCGCAACCAAATTATCTTCATGGTTTGGAACTGCAGAATCTTCACATGCATAAAAAATTAATGCAAAGACCAAAGATGCAAAAAAAATGGAGCTTTTGGATAGCCTCATTAGTCTAATTATCCACTTTCAAGCCGTAATATGACTCGTTTTGCACGAGCTGTAGGAGAACGTCTCCAATTTTCAAGTACGTAGTTCTGTCCATCATAATGTATGAAGGATTTCTTTTTATCTCCCAAGAGGCGCTCAGCCTCACCAATCCATTTTTTTATTAGATCTATATGTGGATGCTGATATTTTTCATCTGCACTTTCAATCAAGGAAAAGGATGATATCCCAATTTTAAGCAGCCACCCGATAATAATTTCGGAAAAAGCTAAATGAAAATCACGATCAGCAAAAGTGGGTGCCACACGTCCTTCACTAGGTTCACCTCCGGCAACAAGCAAAGTAGAGCCAAAATGAGGTAACGTAAAATCACTGACTACCCGATAAATAAGGCCCAACTCGTGTTCAGAAGCAAGAAATTCACCAGATCGGAAACGTCCAAGTCCGATCGATACAGCATGTGCTTCGTTATCATTACGGATCCCTTCACCCTCAAGCCAATTAGTCCAATCACGTGCACCATTTTTTATCAAAGCGCTTTGTGTAGCTGCATGATCAATAGATGCCCTAACAAGAGGAAATGCCGCAGAATAATTTCCATTCTCTAAGGAATGTAACGCCTGTAAACGAGCCAACCACGAGCGAGACCAATTAACAAGTAATGATGCAATATCTTGGTTCCTATACTTAGAACCAGAAAAAACCAGAGCAATCGACGATTCTAAATTCAAACCACGTAGAAAAAGATCTATCTCTTCACTTAACAGGAAATTCGATTGCCTATAAGCATCTGCAGAAACTGATCCTAATGGCGGTTTAGGGCTTCTAGTAGCATCTCCAAAAATACGTGGCGGGGAAACTCGATATCCGGTATCAGAATTCTTATCCATCTTAATTATTTATGCCCTGATACGAAGCGCATCCCAACCAGCATACTGCCCCCGCGTACCCAAAATATCTTCTATTGCTAAAAGTCTATTGTACTTTGCGGTTCTTTCACTACGTGCAGGAGCGCCCGTCTTAATCTGCCCCGCACCCGTAGCTACTGCAAGGTCTGCTATAAAAGTATCTTCTGTTTCACCAGATCGATGACTAATAACAACGGTCCAGCCAGCAGTTTGAGCTATTTCAATCGCTTCCAGCGTCTCCGTTAATGTACCAATTTGATTTAACTTAATAAGTACACTGTTAGCTGAACGACTCTCGATGGCCCGTTCAATACGTTGCGGATTGGTTACTAACAAGTCATCACCAACCAATTGACAGCGATCTCCCAATCGATCCATTAAATTCGTCCAACCATCCCAATCGTCTTCAGCTAATCCATCCTCAATTGAAACAATCGGATATCTTGTGACCCACTCATCCCAATGCTTCACCATATCAATGGATGTTAAAACACGGTCTTCTTTCTCAAGATGATACGCATCACCCTTATACAATTCTGTCATTGCAGGATCTAATGCCAAAACTATATCGACTCCCGGAACATAACCTGCTTTTTCCACTGCCTCCACAATAAGCTCGATAGCAGCCTCATTACTTTCAAGGGAAGGTGCAAACCCCCCTTCATCACCAATCGAAGTGTTTTTATTTTGCTTACTCAAGATATCTCTCAAAACGTAATAGATCTCGGTAACAGTTCTTATACCTTCGGAAAATGTCGACATGCCAATGGGCATAATCATAAATTCCTGGAAATCTGTGGAATCCTCAGCGTGCTGTCCACCATTCAAAATATTACACATTGGAACAGGTAATAACTGCGCCTCATTACCCCCAATATATTGAAATAAAGGAATATTTAATGAGTTCGCCGCCGCCCTTGCGACGGCAAGCGAAACGCCTAAGATAGCATTAGCACCTAAAACATTTTTATTCGCAGTACCATCTAAATCGATCATCGCACTATCAACCGAATTCTGATCTTCGGCATTCAAGCCACAAACAACCCTAGCAATCTCTTCATTCACATTTGTGACTGCTTTTTGAACACCTTTCCCACCAAATCTTTTAAGATCATTATCTCGTAATTCAACGGCCTCATGCTGACCAGTTGATGCACCCGAAGGCACAGCAGCTTCACCTATGAATCCACCTTCCAGACAAACCGTAACATGAACTGTTGGATTCCCCCGCGAGTCTAATATCTCACGTGCAGTCACTGTTTCTATCAACATATCAACATCTTCTCATTTCTTTTTTTTACTGAACAAAAACAGATTATTCCTGCCCTTCAGGCGCATCTTCCAAAGGAACTAAAGCATCTGGCCCGTCCAGGTAATCGATATACAAAATACCGTTTATATGATCTATCTCATGTTCTAGGCATTCAGCCAATAAATCATTTTCTGCTCTGATTCTGACCTCTTTACCAGTGACAGGATCCATACCTTTTACAAGTACTTTCAATGACCGTTGAATTTCCCCCCTAAAACCAGGTACTGAGAGACATCCCTCATCGACTTGGCGTTCACCTGAACGCTTCACTATCTCTGGGTTAAGCAAAGCAAACGGTTCATGGTCAGGAACATGGATTACAACAATCTTTAAAGGAATTCCCACTTGCGGTGCAGCTAGCCCTACGCCGGGGGCGTCATACATTGTGACCCACATGTCTTCAATAATTTTTGAGATGGAATCATCAGGCCGACGAACACGTCGGGCTTTTTCTCTTAATACAGGGTCACCAGCACGACGAATCGGTAGGATATTTGCCACACCGATATTCTAGCGGGACAAATGGCAACATGTCGAAAAATGTGCACGTCTACACATACGACGCATACACTACACTATGTCTATTCAAAATCAGACATATCAAACAATCGTAATTGGAAGTGGTCTTGCAGGGCTAATAACCGCCCTTGAATGCCACCATACGGGTCCAGTCTTACTTGTTACCAAGACAAGCTTAGGAGAGGGCAGTACTCGGTATGCACAGGGGGGAATAGCAGTAGCTAAAAAAATAGGGGATTCTATCGAGGAACATTTAGTTGACACAATTGCTGCAGGAGCAGGGATTGTTAACGAAGAAAATGCCCGTATTCTAGTAACCGAAGCTGATGCAAGTATCAATATATTGCAAAAATACGGTGTCATATTCGACAGTAGCTCCGAAGGAAGAGAAGCCGCACATAGCCAAGCAAGAGTTTTGCATGCAGGTGGTGACCAAACAGGTTTAGCCATAACTACAGCACTCACCAATTCCTGCCAAAACCTTGGCGTTACTATCCTTGAAAACACACTCGTTACTGGATTAAAACAAAACAATTTTGGGGGGGAAGTTTATGGAATTGAAACAATCAACAACGAAAACATCTTAGAGCACTACACTGCACAATCAATAGTATTAGCAACCGGCGGCTTGGGCTCACTGTACTCACGTACAACAAACCCAGAAACAATCACAGGCGATGGAATCACTTTAGCATTTGAAGTAGGAGCGCAACTCGCTGATCTTGAATTTGTTCAATTTCATCCAACTGCATTTAAGAAGAAAGGCTCTGCTCCATTTTTACTTTCTGAAACACTACGAGGAGAAGGTGCGATTCTCAGAAACAGCTTAGGTGAAGCATTCATGCAAAAAACACATCCGAAAGCAGATCTAGCTCCCCGTGATATCGTAGCCCGAGAAATCACGAAAGAGATGCAGCGAGAAAATTCGTCTCAGGTTTGGTTAGATTGCACTCAGATTGAAAGTAAAAATAATATTGAACTAACCAAACGTTTTCCCAACATATTTAAATTCTGCAAAGCACATAACATAGATATCCGAACACAACCAATACCAGTGACACCTGCGGCACATTACCACATGGGTGGAGTTTTCACCGATAAGTGGGGACAAACTACAATTCCAAATCTTTATGCAGTAGGTGAGGCTGCTATGACTGGTGTTCATGGTGCCAACAGACTTGCAAGTAATTCTTTGTTGGAAGCAGCTGTTTTTGGCATAAGAACAGCGGAACATATAAATACACAAAAAAACATACCTTTAGCATCATCATCTGAAGCATTAGAAATCAAATCCTTGGGAAAAACCTCAACAGATTTAAAAGTTTTACAACAATTATTGTGGTCAACTGCAGGTATTGAACGAGATGCCATCTCCATGACAAAAGGCCTAAAAACGATAGAGTCTGGACAAGCAATTGAAAAACTATCCTCAAAAAAAGCAATTAACATGTATCGGGCAACACTAACGAGTCATTTAATCTTAAAGTCAGCACTCTCCAGAGAAGAAAGTCGGGGAGCACATCAGCGAAGTGATTTTCCTGAACGAGATGATTTAAACTGGAAAAGACACCAGGTTGTTAGTTATGTTAAATAGTGCTCCAGCTCTTCCACAATTATTGATACAGACAGTTGTCTCAGAGGCATTAGTCGAGGACAGAGCTAAAGATGATATAACTACTAATGTTTTGCAAAACAAAAATTTAAGTGCTACTGGCCAGTTTATTGCAAAAGAAGAAGGTCTAATCTGTGGACTTAAGCTCGTAATAGCTACCTTCGAAAAACTAGACAAAACGGTAAATTGTGATTTCTTAAAAGCAGATGGGGACACTGTTAAAAAAAATGAACTTATTGGAACCGTAAAAGGTAATGCTTCAGCTATCCTTCAAGGAGAACGTGTTGCTCTAAATTTTCTGCAACACCTATCTGGAATCGCAACATTAACTAATCAATTCGTCAGGCTTTCAAAAAATGACTTCATGATTTTAGATACACGAAAGACAACTCCAGGATTGAGGGATTTTGAAAAATATGCTGTTCGATGTGGCGGGGGGGTAAATCATCGCCGTGACCTTAACTCGATGGCCATGTTAAAAGATAATCATCTATCTGCTTTAAACGAGACCGGTATCACGCTCAAGGAAGCTGTCCAAAGTATCAAGATTAAGAATCCAGATGTTTTAGTAGAAATTGAAGTCGACACAATTACTGAA
>JAKUNN010000033.1:28678-33224 GCA_022451885.1 Dehalococcoidia bacterium
GTGTAGCCTTGATCAATGGTCGTACAAAAATTGAAGCAAGTGGAGGCATTAACCTCGAAAATTTACCCAGTCTTGTAAACACAGGAATTGATGCAGTAAGTATAGGAGCTTTAACTCACAGTTTTAATGCCCTTGATATTTCACTTGAGTGCATATTCCAGAGCTAATTAACTTTCTTATACTTCTGTAAAAGTATTGGACAAAGTAACGCAATTGAAGAACCTAAGACTGCCCCTAAAAAACTCCAACCTAAACCACTCACGGTACTAACTAGTAGTAAAACCACTACACCAACCAAAACTCCAGAAAACAAAGAAACAAACAACGGACAGTAACCCGCATGTCCCACACTCAAAAGTGATTTAACTAACCAGGGTAAAAAAGATAAAACCAGCCATGCAAATATTATTAGAAGAATAAAGATAGACGTAAAAAAATTTTCCATACGGAATTACTAGGTAAACAGACGAGTTACATCAAAGTAGGTAATCGCAATAACTCCGGCTATTAGCAGAGAAAAACCCATCAAATGAACAAGAGCCTCGCGTTCAGGTGAAATACGACGTCCACCTCGTACAATTTCAACCAAAACAAAAAGAACCCTCCCACCATCCAACATCGGAATCGGCAAAATATTAAAGATCCCTAAATTGAGACTTAACAATGCTGTAAGTTCAATTAATGAACGCCATCCAACTTTTGAAATCACATCTCCAGTTGCTTCTGCAATCCCGACAGGACCCGTAAAGAGAGGCTCACCTGCACTTAACGCTGCTTCACTACCAGAAAGACGAAGTTGGATTTCATTTTTTGTTAGTACTATTGTATCCACCATAGCCCCCCAACCTTTCGGAAAAGCATCCCAGGGGTAATACCAAACTGTCTCAGTGTACGGATACCGAGAACCAACCATTAGGCCCGTTGGACCCTGACCAACAGGGGGATCCCATCTGGCCAAAACAGAGGCTTGTAAAGAACTGCCTTCGCGAACAATCTCCCATTTTTGCACTTCCCCTAAATATCTACGAATCGCAAAGCTAAGCTCCTGAATGTTAAGTACTTCGCGGCCATTTACTGTAGCAATTATGTCGCCTGACTGAAGTCCTTGATCTGGATCACTGCCATCCTGCATATAACCATCCACTTGGGCAATCGCCGCAGGCGTGTCAGGAAAAACCTCAGCAATCGAAACAACCCCCATAGAACGTTCACGCGGCACCATAAACCCAACGCTAAACAAAATTATTGCAAGCACAACGTTCATCACTACACCTGCACACAAGACAGTTAGTCTTTTCCAGCGCGGCGCAGCAGCCAATGAACGTGGATCAGTTGGATCTTCCTCACCCAATAACCGAACAAACCCTCCAAGAGGCAACCAATTTAGCGTGTACTCCGTCTCACCTCGTCTAAAGCCTATCCCCTTAATTTTTGGCGGAAGACCAATACCAAATTCAAGAACTTTGATCCCAAACGCCTTGGCAGCAAAAAAATGACCCATTTCATGAATAATTACTAATAAGAATAAAATCCCTAGAAATGGGAGGACTGCCCGAACAATAGCAATACCATCGACAGCAAGTACTAAATTCATGATGAACCAGCTATAGAGACAGACTTCGCTTTTTTACGCGCCCAAGCATCAACTTCAAGAACTTCAGCAAGTACCGGATCACTAGACTGAATAGATTTGCTGTGTTCATCAAGAACATGCTCAATTACTGTTGCAATATCAATAAAACGGATCTCACCGGCAAGAAAACGTTCAACCGCAATCTCATCAGCAGCAGCCATCACAGCAGGATACGTACCACCTTCACTGCCTGCATGCATGGCTAGATTTAAACACGGAAATCTTTCAATATCAGGACGGCCGAAATTAAGCGTACCAGCAGTGGCTAAGTCTAACTCTGGAGCTGGAGGCTTAGGCATCCTGTCAGGATATGCAAGCGCACACTGAATAGGCAACCGCATATCAGGGACACCCAGCTGCGCCTTCACACTACCGTCACTAAACTCAACTAAGGAATGCACAATCGATTCACGATGAAGAACAACTTCAACACGTTCCATAGGAACATCAAACAGCCAAGTTGCTTCGATTGTCTCCATCCCTTTATTCATGAGGGTCGCACAATCAACGGTAATCTTGTCTCCCATATTCCATGTTGGATGTTTCAAAGCTTGCGCTGGGGTAACCGCAGCTAATTCTTCATCAGCTAAATCTCGAAAAGCACCACCTGATGCTGTTAATAAAATTCTACGGATATCATGATCTTCTTCGCCCCATAAACATTGCCAAATAGCTGAATGTTCGCTATCAACAGGATAAAGTGCACCATTTCCTTCTTGAAGAGCTTTTCGAATTAAGTGGCCTGCCATTACAAGAGCTTCTTTATTAGCAATAGCAACAGGTTTTCCAACCTTTAATGCCTCTATTGTAGGTACAAGCCCTGCCCCACCACCCGTACCAGCAAGAACAATATCCACATCAGGTGCCAAAACAAGCTCTTCCATAGGAATTCTTTGAGCAGAAACAGATTCAATCGAAGATTCAAGGGTACTATCCATCAATGCGGAAGCAACATATCGAGGTTTAAAATTATGTATTTGTTCTGCAAGGAGCGTGGTGCGCCTACCTGCCGCCAATGCGATTACCTCAAAACGGTCAGGGAATTGCTTAATGACATCAAGTGTTTGGCGTCCTATGGAACCAGTTGAACCCAGAATAGCTATGCGCTTTCTATCAGATACCATGTGCCAATTGTAGCTCCCCTGTGCTTCTCCGTCTGCTCTATAGAGGTATTTCCAATCCTTTAAATCATAATTCTGGATATCAAGATGAAGCATAAACGGGAAGGACACTGTTTCAATACAAAAAATAGATTAAGATCTTGATAGGAAAGGGCGATTAGCTCAGATGGCTAGAGCGCCTCGTTTACACCGAGGAAGTCGGGGGTTCGAGTCCCTCATCGCCCACCATATTCCCTTTATTTACGCCCGAATTTAGTACTTTCAACAGTTAACAGTTGTACGCATTTTATGGAAAAACGGTAAAAAAACGGCTAAATACCTTTTAACTACCTAAATACGCGTCCATTGCACCTTTAGCAATTCCTTGGCTTTCCTTCAAAAAATGTCCGTACCTGTCCATAGTAAAAGCAGCACTGGCATGACCTGCACGGCGTGACACTGTCAACATGTTTTCACCCCCTACCGAAATTTTGAAGTAAATTCTCAGAATGGACATTTTACCTACTTGGGTTTGGGTGGTATTGGCAGGGTTTGTACTCGTTATCTTAGCTTTTCGGATAGCAGGAGTTCTATCCGACAAACAAAATTACGCACGTGATAAGCGTCCAACTAGGAAGCGTCCAACTGGATCACCAGCTAAAACACACCGAACAGTTGCCGACAAACAAAAACAAGATTCTTGGGACAAAAGGCTTGAAGAAAATTACGACGTTGGCATGATTAAATTAAGTAATTGGGGTTGGATTCTAGTAAATGAAAGAGATTCACCCGACGGTACTAAAATTGCCACCTTTAGACGACAAGACGGTTTAGACCTCTTAGTTGAAAAGGGTATGGAAGGAGGTATGGAAGGAGGTGTGGCAGGAAGGAAACTGAACCGAGGAGTGATAAGTTATAGCGGTACTGGTAAAAAGGAAGCTGAAAAGGATTTAGACTCTTAAAGAGTTACTCCCTGAGTAAGCCAAAGAGTAACTTTTCCAAAAAAGTACTTTTTTAACGGTCTAAATCTGCTTTTTGCAGCTATTGCGCCAGTTCCGCTGACAAATACTTCACCATCTCCCAATTCAGCCAAAAGAGTTAGACCATCACGCGCCTAATGACATGCTATTAGTCCGAAGCTTCGTCGGGTGCAGGATGGTCGTGCAAGTACCGAGTCAATTCATTCTCAATCTCACCCAGTCTCGTAACGATCGTTTCTACTGAGTCAAGAAACTCACCAGGTTTCTCAGATCCTTCGGACGGTTCACTAATTGAGCCTAGAAATTCCGGGAGCTTTATTCCCACATTTTCCGTAAGTTTATGAATTGGCGGGAGAGCCCCAGCTAATCCTGATAGGAAATTTGCGGTTGAATTACCGTTTCCAGACTTGGAACCTCCAGCTGAATCCCACACTGTAACTTGATCGATCTTCAAATTTGAGATTGCTTTTACTTGGGTTTCAATTAAGTTCGGCAGCTGTTCAGTAATCATCAGCAAGGATGCAAGTTCTGGTGTGCCGCCTGCTCGACCAACCATTTCACCAATACCTTCAGCTCGTTTGGTAAGTTGCGCTAGCAATCCAAGAGCCTCTGCTTCCATAACAGCACGCTGCCCATCGGCTTCACCTTGCGCAATTAGACGTATTCGATCAGCTTCAGCATCGGCAAGTGTGCGCACTTTTTCTCGCTCAATCTCGGCGGGAACAACAATGTCCGCATACTGACTCGCTTTTTCACGTTCAGCACGTTGTTTTTCCGCGTTTTCCTCTGCTTGATAGGCTTCCTCTTCAGCACGTGCAACGGTCACACGCTCA
>JAKUNN010000034.1 GCA_022451885.1 Dehalococcoidia bacterium
GTGGAGTGTGTATCAATTGTTTGGAGGGATATCGGTGGCATTGTTCCCGTAGTATTTTTCTTGGTGGCGAAGGTGATGGAGGTATGGCTACACATATGTTGGCGCCTGAGGCTGCTTCATTTGCATTGCCCGAAAATGTTTCTCCCGAAGAAGGTTCTTTTGTTGAGCCTTTAGCTGTAGGACTTCATGCATTAAATCAGGCTTCAGTTAATCCAGGTGACAGTTTATTAATACTAGGAGCTGGGACAGTAGGTCTTTGTACAGCCTTAGTCGCTCGTCAGTTGGGTATTCAAGAGGTTTATATAACTGCTAAGCATTCCTTCCAAGCGGATATTGCAAAGCTATATGGTGCAGTTCCACTACAGCCCGATGAAGTACTAACGCAATTAAGAAGTACCTCTATTGATACAGTTATAGAAACTGTTGGAGGGAGGGCTGATACTTTGGTCACAGGCCTGCGTGCAGTACGTTCTCGAGGCAATATTGTGGTAGTTGGTGTCTTTACAGAAAGTATTGATTTTCCAGTGAATGAGTTACTTTTAAAGGAAGTGCGGTTGTTCGGTGCTGTTTGTTATGCACGGAAGGGTGACCATGCTGAATTTAAAACTGCAGCACTAATGTTGGCTCAAGTTCGTGAAGAGATGCAGATTATCAAAACGCATAGTTTCGAACTTTCGGAAATTGCTAAAGCGTTTGAAGTCGCTGCAGATAAATCATTAGGTGCGGTCAAGGTTCAAATTTGTCCTTGATGCTGTCATAAAAAGGAGGGGTTGATGACTTTACCACTTGAAGGGATTCGTGTTTTAGATTTTACCTGGATGCAGCAAGGCCCCTTTTCTACCACGCTTCTTGCCGATATGGGGGCTGAAGTTATTAAGGTTGAACATCGTGAAGGTGAACGAGGTCGTGCAGTTGATCGCAATCAGATACCTGAGCCTGTCCCGTACTTTATTGCTCACAATCGAGGAAAGCGCAGCATAACTTTGGACGTTCGGCGTCCTGAAGGACGTGAAATTGTTGAGCGGTTTGTAAAAAAAGTAGATGTCGTTGTTAGTAACATGCGAATTGGAAAAATGGATACCCTTGGTTTTTCTTATGAGTATCTTTCTTCTCTTAATTCGAGGCTTGTCTATGCCTGTGGATCAGCATTTGGTCCACTTGGTGAACGTTCGCAAGCTCCAGGGAATGATATTGTTGGCCAATCAGCTGGTGGTATTACAACGCGGACTGGACATTCAAAGGGTATTCCTACGCCTGTAGGTGCAGCGATTGCAGATCAGACAGGTGCAATTTTTTTGTGTACAGGAATTTTAGCTGCACTTGTACAAAGAGAGCGGACTGGCTTAGGGGATCAGGTCGATGTGTCCTTGTATGGTAGTCAGATTGCATTGCAATCTTGGGAAATTACAGATTTTTCACTTAGTGGTAAAGAAGCAGGAAAAGGCGGTTATGGGCATCCGCTGTTGACCTACCGTTCTGTATGGCGAACATTTGAAACAAGCAATGGATGGGTTGCAATAGGTGGGGCAGCAACTGATAAATTTAAGGCACTTGCTGAGATAGTTGATTTGCCAGAACTTGCTGAAAAATATCCAGATGATGCATCACGAGCTGCTGCTATGGAGGATATTCAACCACAATTGCAGGAGCAATTTTTAAAGAAATCGAAGGAATTTTGGCTTGCGAAGTTTAAAGAAAAAGATATCTTTGCAGGTCCTGTTCAGTCATATGAAGATATTGTGGTCGATCCGCAAGCAAGAGAAAATGGATACATTGCAACTATGGCCCACCCTTCACTCGGCGACGTTGCTATTGCGGGAACTCCTATTCAATTTGGGCGATCTCCACGTACTACTTTGCCACCACCACCAGAGCTTGGGGATTATACAGAGCGGTATTTGTCAGAACTTAACTACTCGTGGGACGAAATCGTTAATTTACGTGAAATTGGTGTGATTTAGTTTGAGTGATACACAATTTGCTAAATAGATTTCCAGCTCTTCAATCGCAAGATTTCCGTAAACTCTTCTATAATTATGTTCTTTCCAGTGCAGCAAGATGGGCAGAAATGCTCGGTCGGGGTTGGTTGATATTTGAAATTACTGGCTCGACAGGTGCAGTAGGAATTGTCACTTTTTGCGGTATGGTTCCCTCTTTGTTGTTTGGGCCAATAGGGGGTGCACTTGCAGATCGATTTGACCGTCGGCTTATGGCTATGTGGTCTGCAGGTTTCGGTGTACTTTTTTCCGCATTACTTGGCATATTAGCTATTAGTGGACACGTTGTAATGTGGCATGTTGTGGTGCTCTCAATTCTTCAAGGCACTGCATTTGCTGCAGTTACGCCCGCATCTGAGGCGTTAATTCCTAGTCTTGTTCCCCGGGAGCATTTACTGAATGCAATTTCTTTTCGTGGAATAGCAAGACATGGTTCAAAAGTTATTGGGCCATTGTTGGGTGGTGTTCTAATAGTTGAAAGAAGTGATGGCTCAGGATGGGTTTTTATTTTAACTGCTGTTTTTCTTATTTTGTCCATATCTCAACTGTATCGCATTTCTTGGCGGAATCTGTCGACTCGGTCAGCTACCCAGCAGTCTAATTTTGACGTTTTTAGTCCAATCGCTGAAGCAGCACGATATGTTGTTCAGGATCGACGTATCCTAATGATTCTTTTTCTAATTGGAGGACACTGTGGCTTTACTATGGCCTATGATTCTTTACTTCCTGGACTCGCTACTGAAGTAGGTGGAGGCGGTTCAACTTTTGCTGCAATCACGGTTGCAGTGGGTATTGGTGCATTAATCGGTACACTTGGTGTTTCAATGATTTCAAACGAATATTATCGGGGCCCGTTCCTTATATTTTCAGGACTAGGAAGTGGTATCGCACTTCTAATGCTGGGTTTTACAAACGGACCAATTTTTTCGGTTCTAGCTGGTTTTATAGCTGGATGTACACAGGCACCATTTATGGCATTGTCTGCAACGTTTGTCCAAGAAATTGTTCCTGATGAGTTTCGAGGTAGAGTCATGGCTTTTTATTTAATGATTGCGGCTGGTTTTATGGCGCTCATGAATTTAGGCTTTGGCTTCGTTGCAGATTCTTTCGGAGAGCGTCTTATGCTGATTATCCCCAGTGCTTTTTGGTTATTATTGTTTGTACTAGGGGCTTTTGCTTACAAACCGCTAAATTTTCTGCTGCGACGAGGGGTTTTTCTTGCTAATTCGGAAACTATAAGTGAAAACTAGCAGAGGTCTAGAGAGCTTAGTTTTCGGATGAAATTCTTTTTCGTCGATTAGCTAATTTGCAGCGATTACTACAAAATTTTTGTTTCCGTCCCCCAGTTCCGAAGGGCGGTATGCTTGGTATATCTTTGTCACAACCATGTTGGTTTGCGCATGGCTTGTAGGTGATATTGTCATATTTATCACGGGCGATTAATGCCCAGCACCATCCGATCCAACCACTTGGAAAAAGTGCCAATGAACCACTGGGATGTGCTGCTTTGTTCTTAGAACTCGACTTGTTGGGAGAAATGATCGGCATTGTATGTTGAACTAGACGTTTGTTGATATCATCGTCACTAGGGTGACTAATTTGTGATGCTGTGGCAATTGCCTCCCACTCCATGAACCAATCCTTGATTGTTTGCTCTTGATTCGTGTTTTGTATATCAAAGGTAAAAAAGTCACCATAATTTTCTATAAAATTAAGAACTATCGGCTCAAAATCATCGAATGGTGCAGCATTTAATGTTCGTAGCCATGCACTCGGTATACGACTTAATTTTTTAGCAATTGCTCTATGCATATCCAAATAGTATGGGTATGGCGAAACCTTCCCACCTATCTTGGTTTCCACCGAGATATCGACGAATTTCTCTGGTTTTTTTGAGTAGAGATCATATTTGATAAGACCGTCATCCTGGACTTTTACATCAAGTTCCCCTCCAGTTTTTTTATTGATGTTTAGAGTGTGTCCGGAAGGTGGTCTGACTAATCGAATTGCTGACATATACCTGAAGTTATCTTAATTATTTAGACACTTATTATATAGCTCTATTGCGTTTCTTACGATCTATAACCTATAGATATTTGTATTCTTTTGAAGGAAAGGATAGCGAAATACAAGCTCCGCCAAGATTACTTGCTTTAACGACAGCCGTTCCACCATGGATAATCATAAAACTGCAAAAGGGGTGAAAGTAGTTGAAAAAAATCTCCCCTATAGTAAATTGCGCATAGATTGGTCTGTTTTAACTGCAATAATTAACAAGATTAGGAGTATGAGTGGCTGTTTCAATACTCCCATATAAATTTTTACCACCTGGACCTGTCCTTTTTGTGGAGATGAATGACAAGCAGGTGCAATCTGCCATAGCACGGGAACAAGAGGTTAAATACATTAACTTAGCGACTCATCCTGTCGACTTTATGTACGATCCTAAATCACCCCATATTACTTATGAGAAAAGGTTAGATTTTTTAGGTTCTGGGTTGTCTGCCTTTATGCATGACGATGAAGTGGATAAGCCTATTCCTGAAGATCCCCAACATTATGTTCTTGATATGCACCGCTGGATTGGAAAGGTAGCAGAGAGTGAATATAAGTCTCAAGCCGAAGAGCTGAATCTGCACGATCTTCTTCAGGGGATAAGTCCGAGTATGGATAAAGCTGCTGCTGTTTCTAAAAGGCTTCTAAATGAACCACCTCAATTTCAAGATGAGCGCTGGCCAACGCAGATCCGAGAGTTTGTGAAACTTCATGGGGATTTTTTCAACTACGATGTGGGTGCGCCTGATTTTCGTGATTACACTGTGTTGAGGTGGTTAGAGTTCTGGAGGATGACTGGACGAGCTGCTGCTGTTGTTGAGTCCGTTGTCATACCAGCGAAGGAGGGGAACAAGGACCTAGACTTGGACGGTGAAATGATTGCTTCCTTGGTTAAGCCGATGGGTGACAACGCAGTGTCTTTCTTGGACTCTATGCTGCAGATCTTTACCGGATCTTCAGTGAAACCACAAAGGCAGGGAGCGAGACAAAATTTACACTCAGCAATACGACCTAATAGTTGGGCTGGCTGGTGTTGGGCGCTCATAGCCCGTGACCTTGCGGATAAGGTGACCTATACACCCTGTAGCAACCATAGATCGGATGAGAATCTTAATGGTTGTGACCATGAGGTGCCATCGAGTAATCCATTTGGTAGAACCGGTCGTCCTATGAAGCACTGTAGTACTAGATGTAGGAAGGCAACTGAGAGAAGAAGTTAATTCTGCATAATGTTTGGTATTAGTTTGCTAAAGCAACTTGGGCCGTCCCAATAGCTACAGTTTTGTTATCAGTATCTGCCTGCATAAGTTCTATATCTATGTAAGTTTCTGTTTCCAAGATCTGTAACTCTGTTACTCGTCCTGTAACTACTAGGGTTTGTTCCTTAAAAAAGGGTGATTTGAGTTTGGCGGAAAGAGATATGATTCGTCCTTGTTCTCCCATCCAAGTTCTAAGTAGGGCATTAAAAAATGACATTTGTAGTGGTGCCATAGCAAATGGAGCATCAAAACCTTCATTTTTTGCTACGTCATAGTCCCAGTGGTGAGGGGCAAACTCATCATTAACTGCAGCAAATCGATTCCAGTGTTCAACTGTACCTTTTCTAATAAATGTGGGGAGCTCATCACCAATATTAAGATCTTGAGTGTTTCTTATCACCATATTAGTACCTGATAAATACGGATTCGGTAGTTCTGATCCACTGTTCAGATTGATTGTGCCATTCGTTCGACAAAGTTGTGTAGAGCATGTGACCCATTCGTCCTTCACGTTCGAAATAGTTTGTAATTCGATGTGTTGCTCGAATTACGTCACCGGGACGAATGCGCACATCACTGTAATTTTCCCGAATCTCGCTAAGTAGGATTGCTTTGTATTTGGGTGGTTCTATCCCGAGTTCGCGTTCGCTAAACGCTGTGCCTGAAACTTTTGGTTCATCCAGTGATGGTTTTTGTGTAGACCAGGCGAACGGATTGAATTCTTCGGGTGCTACAATTCCGCCGTGTGTTGTTGTAGCGGCATACTCTTCATCCCAAAACAATCGAGGAGGTTCTTCGGGATAATAAACGGAGATTGCCCATTTTCTGATGTCAGATGTGCTAACAGGGTGTGAGACAGATTCGCGCATAACTTTCCCAACAATATTCTGCATATCATCTGTTACCAAACTATCTTTCACTGCGCTTCAACCCCTCTGGAAAATAATTTACTGAAGTGATCCAGTAACCGCTGAATAAATCCAGTAAACACCACCTGTTTCAAACTCAGGTAAGTCATTGGCACCCGGGACATCTACACCAGCCTTAAACCAACCTCTCCAGGTCTGTGTTATAGGATTCCAACCGTAAACGGATACTACAGAGTCAGTTACTGCCGAAGATACCGATTTTGGGTTGTCTTCCCAAGAGATCAAGTTCCAGCCAGTTGATAAAGCTATAGCTGATGTGGTTGTAGAAATAGATGTAGTAGTACTAGATCCGTAACTAATATTTTTATAGGTTAGGATTCCAGTCCCTCGATCTAGGGCAAGAACACCGTAACCTCCGGTTGTGGGCGCTGTGATTGTAATGGTCCCACCGATTAATGCATCAATAAATACAAATGTATCTGAAGTAGAAACAGCTGAACCAGTTTCACCAAGATTTGTCACAATGTAATTTAGGACCTCACTGGCATTTGAATTATAGGCAGAAGGTGTGTTGCCGTTCACATCCGTACTTGTAATCGTATAAATACCTGTCTGACCAGGTTCAAGTGAATCTGGTCCAGCAATTGTATATATCGAGGCTGCACCGCGGACAGTAATATCTTTGGAGGCAGAAAGAGTGCCATATGAGGCCTTGATCGTCATCTTTCCGCTGTTACTTGCGGATGCTGCACGGGCTGTGTTAATAACTACTAGCGTGCTTCCATACAAGGCACATGATCCCGCGGTGTCATAGGCTCTACAGCTCGCTGTCGTTGTGACATATTGGGAACCAGTATTGGTTGTTCCTTGGAGTGAAATACCGCCGAGAACCCCATCAATCCCGTAGTAGAGTTCATTATCATCATTGTCGTTGCCATCACCATCATCATCGTCGCTAATTGTTACAATGGCACCAACAATTGCTTGTCCCGAGGCATCTGTGAGTTTGATAGATAGTGCATAAACCTGACTTGCTCCTGGGGAAGTGTTTGGGCCGGTCGTTCCACTAGCCAGTACTGGAAGGATGTTGACAGTCGGATGTTCTTGATATTGATTTACGCAGACAGATCCACAGAAAACGATATCAATTGCTAAGTTCACTGCTTCGGTTTTGTCATGTCCATCTGATCCTCTTGTCGCGTAGCTATCAAAGTTTAAAAAGGAAGTTTCCAAGTCAGTTAGATCTACTGGTGAGAAGGACCTATTTATCGCAACTGCGGTTAGGAGAACAAGGATTGTAAGTGACAGGAAGAGAAAAGAATTTTTCACAGTACGCAGGGTGTTTAAAAATTTATTCATCATCATTAAAAAGTGTCTTTGCAGATTACACTGTGATAGATATTTTTGTCAGTTATATGCTCGCAAGCCGAACTAGAATCATATAAATTGGGCTAAAGCTCTAGGGAGGCCTAAATGGACCTCGATTCGATTGATCTTTACAATCCTGAAACTCAGGAGGATTGGTTTCCAGCATACGAAACCTTGCTGAGCGAAGCTCCGGTCTATCAAATCCCTGACTCTACGATTTACGTGATTTCTAAATATGAAGACATCCTTACGGTTGTCCGTGATCCTAAGACTTTTTCCAATCAGCCAGAATTACATGGTGGTGATCCACTGATTGAGCATGCTGAAGCAAGCCAGTATTACATTGATCATGGCCTTGGGAAGGAAACAGGTCGGAGCCGCTGGCAGCTTTTAGGTATGGATCCTCCCGATCATCGAAAGTACCGGGAGCTGATCGACAGCAAGATGATGAGTAAGTCAGTCTTAGAGGGTATTCGACCGTTCGTTGAGGAGACAGTTGATCAGCTGATTGATGGGTTTGTGCAGTCTGGAGAAATAGAACTCGTTAAGGACTTTGCCACACCACTTCCGGTTACGGTAATCACGGCGATGATCGGATTTCCGCTTGAGGATATGCCACAATTAAAGGAATGGTCTGTGGCTTGGGCGTTACCTTTTGCACGAAATTTAACCTTAGAACAGTCAATGGACGTCGCTCGCAAGGGAGTGGAATTTCAGGATTACATCAAGCGTATCGCTGATGAGAGACGTAAAAATCCTACGGATGACATTATTAGCCATTTGGTTCAAGCACGGTATGAAGGTGATCGGTTACTTACTGATCACGAGATTGCTTCCATAGTCGACAATATGTACATCGGGGGAAATGAGACGACGACGCTAACCATCACGTCAGGTTTATGGATCATGTTGCGAGAGCCCTCGATCTATCAAGCACTTGTGGAAGATCCATCGAAGATACCGAATTTCGCGAGTGAGGTTATGCGTATTGAATCGCCTACTCAAGGTTTGTATCGAACTGTGGTTGAGGATACCGAAATCCGAGGCGTACCGCTTCCAAGGGGATCGACCGTTCATATTCGCTATGGTGCTGCCAATCGAGATAGTGATATTTTTGAGTGCCCTGCGGAGTTTGATATGGAACGAGAAAATGCTTCCCATCATATTGCTTTTAGTCAGGGCGAACATGGCTGTCCTGGTGCGGCGCTTGCGCGCTTAGAACAGGAGATTGCTTATGAACGGTTGCTCTCTCGTCTTTCCAACCTTCGGCTGACTCCTGGCAAGAATGATTTCAAGCACTTGCCCGGCTTTGTGTTGCGTGGGCTAAAGTCACTGTACCTATCCTTCGATCCTGAGTAATAGCTTTAAGTGGATAAAAAGATTTATAGAGTAAATTCTTTTTGCGATGAATTATCGATAAGGTTTGTTGTAAATTAATTACCTACCTGAAAGAAGAGTGATATGAATAGTAACCGTACACAAATGATGCAGATACAATCGGAAGCACGGGACGATAAAGTAATAGAGGTAAAAATTGCCTCAACAGATATCCCTGTATTGCGTGAGTCAGATGTGTTGGTTCGAATTGAAGCTGCACCGATTAATCCGTCTGACCTAGGACTCCTTTTTGGTCCTGCAGATATGGATAAAGCTCAATATTTAGAGGATGCAGAGGTTTCTTCTATTGAGGCTCCAATACCTTCTGATTTGATGCCTGGGGTCGAAGGCCGTATTAATCAAAATCTATCAGTAGGGAATGAAGGTGCAGGAATTGTAGTTGCAACCGGAGAATCTGAAGCTGCCCAGGGGCTCTTGGGGAAAGTAGTTGGATTTGCAGGTGGAGGTACTTATTCTGAATTCAAAGCTGTTCGGGCTGAGCATTGTATTGTGATGCCAGAAGGTACTAGTCCTGCACAAAGCGCTTCATGTTTTGTAAATCCTATGACGGTATTAGGTTTCGTTGGCACTATGCGCAGAGAAGGGCATTCGGCGATGGTACACACAGCAGCAGCATCTAATCTTGGGCAAATGCTACAGAAGGTGGCATTAGAAGAAAATTTTCCACTTGTGAATATTGTGAGAAGTCAGGAGCAAGAAAACATCTTGCGAGGACTAGGTGCTACGTTTGTTTGTAATTCAAATACTGATAGTTTTCACGCAGATCTCACTGATGCATTAATTGAGACCGGGGCAACACTTGGATTTGATGCCACTGGTGGGGGATCGTTGGCTTCGGAAATTCTGACCTGTATGGAACAAGCGGCCTTGGCATCGATGAAAGATTCGGCATTTAGTCGATATGGTTCCACGGTGCATAAGCAGATGTATATCTATGGTGGTCTTGAACGAAGTTCGACAGTACTAAATAGAAGTTTTGGGATGGCATGGGGAGTTGGTGGCTGGTTGTTGACTCCATATCTTCAAATAGCTGGGAGTGAAGAAGTTCAGCAGATGCGGGAGCGGGTAGCAAGTTCAATCACAACTACATTTGCAAGCTCATATGCCAATGAAGTGTCTCTCCAAGGTGCACTTTCTCAGGAAGCCGTAAACGAGTATAGAAAGCAGGCAACTGGCCTGAAATATCTCATTAATCCAAGCCTTTAATACAAACAATTTTAAGCCGGCTGCAGGTTATTTTTTCATTCGGTAACGAATAGGTAAGCTTTTGAGACCGCCAACGAACGTGGATTGTGTGTATTGTGGTTCGCCTGCTAACTCTATGTGGTCTACTTGATTAATAAGTTTTTCAAAAAGGATAGACATTTCCATTTTAGCTAGGTGTTGTCCAAGGCAAACGTGTGAGCCAAAACCAAAAGCAATGTGGCTTGTATCGTTCCGATCTACTTTGAAATTAAAGGGTGAATCAAAAACTTCCTCATCACGGTTGGCAGAAGGGTACCAAAGGATTAAGGAATCCCCTTTTTGTATTTCGGTATCACGAAGCCAGTAATCTTGAGTGGCTGTCCTCATAAAGTGACGTACGGGGGTGACCCATCGTATGGTCTCATCGATGAAAGTTGGCATAATTTCGTGGGGATTATTTTTTAACTTATCAAATTCTTCCGGATTTTCGATTAAAGCCAATAATCCACCAGAGGTTGTCGCACTGGTGGTATCGTGTCCTGCTGTAGCAATGATTGTGTAGTATCCACTAGTCTCTAATTCGGGAAGTGTGTCACCGTCAATTTTTGCATTCGCAATAACAGATGCGAGATCATCTGTCGGATTTTTTCTACGTTCTTTGGAAAGTTCAGTGAAATAGGTCTCAAAGTCTTCGACTACACTCAGGATAAGAGGTTTTCCATCAGAGCCAGTATCAAGTGGTTCAAAAGTTCGTACCACATCTGGATCTCTGCTTCCGAAGAGTTCTTGTGTCAGTTTTAGCATCAGAGGTTCGTCTTCTTCAGGTATACCTAAGATGGTCATGATTACTCGTAGGGGGTACCAAGCAGCGACATCTTTAACAAAATCACACTCACCCCCCAAGTCAGCAAGTCTATCGATGTATTCCTGAGCCAGATTATCTATATCATTTTGGAGTTTTCGGAGATTCGGTCCGCCAAACCATCCTTGGGTAAGGAGCCGATACTTTGTGTGATCAGGATCATCCATTTGTACTAGAGACCTCACCAAGTGCTTTCTGCCCAGCAAATGTTCCACCATCACTTCAATCATTTTTGGTCCTAATGTCGGTCTTGGATCATTAATGAAAACGCTTTTATTTTGTTCTACCTCTTTGAGGTCATGATATTTAGTGATGTTCCAGAAGGGATCAAACCCGTTAGGCTCTAGCCGTCGCAGAGGATCGTTGGCCCTTAACCATTCGAATTGGGCATGAACCCATGCCTCATCTCCCCAATTCGCAGGTTTAACCAGCTCCTCGTCTAATTCAGGTGATGATGTCTTGATATCCATTTTTCTTATTCCTACTGGGAAACCGATTTTAGACCTATAAACCGGATATGCAAGACATGTGAAGAGAGAGAATCATTTCTGGGTAAAGATTAGAACCCCAGTAGCCCAACATTGATAAGTCTAAACAAGGCTATGAATAGCTAAACTTCTTGTTCAAGCAGAACTTCTTTACGGTTAGCCCGCCACCAAATTATGTATAGCGGTGGTGCGCCAACTGCAAGGATTATTGCAGCTACCATGTATGCAGTTGGGAAATCACGAGTATCAGCAAGCCAACCGAGTATGGGTTCAAAAAGTACTACAAATAAACTGAACGTTAGTTGATAGATCGAAAGTACTGTAGCTCGAGAGGCACTGGGAATGCGATCATTAAAATAAGTTGATAAGACAGGGAAGCTCATTGCAAATATCACTCCTGCTAACGGATAGAACGCGAATGCCGCTATATGATCGAATGAACCGAGGCCGATAGCAGTAACAAAAATGGCAACGGGACAGAGCAACATGGTGCGCCCGATACCGATAAGACCTACAAGTCGATATGCAAAAAGGGCTGCGACAATTCCAAGAAGTTGCTCAGGCACCTGTAGAACACCGATAAACTTAATTTCGATGTCGTGTGAACGAAGATAAGGCTGCATGAAGATTTGAAATGATACTGCTATTGCCATTACAAAACCTGCGAACAACATCATTGTGTAAACAGGCGGTTTTGAACGAACAACATTAACTGCATTCAGAATGGCTTCCCGATAAGAGCCCGGTTCTTCATCTCGTGGTGGTTCCTTGAATGTGAGTGCCACGATCCAGGCAATCAGCATAAGACCTGCGCTAATAACAATCGGGAACCAAAGATTTGTTATGGCAGCAAGAAAAGCTCCTAATACAAGACTAACTACACCTGCGACTAGGGAAATCGAATATACACGTCCCCAAATCTTTTGATATTCATCCTGTCGTCCCGCAGCCTTTAGTGAATCGTACACAAATGCAGAATCGGCACCTGAAAATAAGGTTATGGCGACAGCCACTACGGTATATGAAATAGCAATCACTGCCATATTCCCGGCAAAGCTGAATACTAAAATAGCAATCGCATGTATAAATGCTCCGTAAGAAAGCGAAACTCTCCTCCCCCAACGGTCAGCAACAATCCCGGTAGGAACTTCTAGAATGACCAGAATCACCATGAGAAGAACATCTAAAAAAGTGATTTCTGTTATAGAAAATCCTCTAGTCTCATTAAGATAAATCACCCAAATTGGAATCCATAATTGAAAATCTACGAAAAACCTGAATATCCCAAACCGCCAGATATTATTCGACCACTTCTTTTTTTCAGCATCGGAAATGGGTAGTTCTGGGGAAGATTGTTCAGACATTCAAAGGTTTCGATCTTAAAGAGTTAGTAATGTGACTAAGAGTAGTGCGGAAAAATACAACAGGATATTGCAAAACCTACGGCCAGTGGTCCGGAGGTGGAGGTCTATTTGGAGGGATCCTTTTCTTATTTTCCAGACGTGCTCGCTGATGTGAGTATGCACAATTTTCGCATGATTGATTGTGTTCAGGAATCACATCTGAGTTGAGGATTTTAAGCATTGCGAAAAGTTTCTCTTCGATCCAATCACTGTTCCATTCATAAGCAACCAAAGTCTCTTCAAAAAGCATTTTTCCGAAAAAACCATCTGCGTTTCGATCTGCATTACAAACATAAAAATAGCCAGTCGGAGAAACTTTGAAACCCATTTTTGTTAGGAGGTAGGCATAAACTTCTAGCTGAATTTTGTAACTCTGGTGGTATACCCCGGCCAGATATGATTCTTGTTCAACTCGGTATTTATTTGCCTGTGACTTATAGTCGACAACAATGACTTCTTCTGTCTGCTGGTCATACCAGATATCATCGACTCCTCCATGCAAGATGATGTTCGTTCCATCAATTTGATGTGCTAAGCCACCGTGCAAAGAATTGCGCCATTTGTCCATATCTTCGTGTTGGAATGGCACAATATGATCAAGACCTGCTTCTTCACAAATTCTGTGAGGAATTTGTTGTTCACGACAGACATCGAACTCTTTTTTTAACAGGACATCGGTCGTTTCATTTAAGGTCCAGCCTGGCATTGAAGGTGAAACAATCCCTTTCACCCGATCGAGGTAAAAGCATCGTTGGCAACTGAGAAAATCGTTAAATTTGCTACGACTAAGGCGAAAAGGTTCGGTTTGCAAGGGTGTATAGATTGAGGACTCTCTCGATCGAAGTCCAGTGGCTTCGACGAGCTCTCCTTTGCTGTTTCGTTTTAAGCTAACCATTAATTTCTTACCTAAGCTATTAATCTAGAGCGATATTTAGCGGTTAGGTCCCCTACTCATTGGATACGGTTGCCAGCGCTCTAAACCTGCACGAGAAAGTACTCCTGGATTAATAGCTGATCTTGGCCAACGTCCTTGCAAGACACTTGCAATCTCTCTACCTGTGCGTCTACGGGTTTCTGGAAGCATTCTCGATGAGGCTGAGGCAACATGTGGTGTTGCTATGACGTTGTCCATAGCTAATAACGGGTTATCTGCTGGAGTTGGCTCAACTTCAAAGACGTCGAGCGCGGCTCCGGCGATTTGGTTCGCTTGTAAAGCATTTATCAGAGCAGCCTCATCTACTGTTGGGCCACGGCCATTATTTATAAATATTGCTGTCTCCTTCATTACCTCAAATTCTTTGGTGCTCATCATATGTTTGGTTTCCGCATTCAGAGGTGCGTGCATTGACACGAAATCTGCTTGTTTAAGCATTTCATAAAAACCTAAAGGATCTACATCTTCACTTGTCATTTCCAATTCACTTACGTATGGATCAAAAGCAATTACTCGTAATCCAAATGGTTGACACCGACGTGCAACTGCTCGAGCGATATTGCCGAAAGCGATTAAACCAAAAGTCTGTCCGCGAAGCCTGGGTGTTCCATCGTAATGGACACGAGATGATCGCCAGTTATCCTCACGCATCAGTCGATCCATTAATTTTAATTTTCTTGCTGCAGCAAGTGCCAAAGCTAAAGTGTGGTCAGCAACTTCTTCCACAAAAACGTCCGGAACATTGGTTACTACTATGCCTGCAGTTGTTGCAGCTTCTACATCTACTGTGTCGGCTCCGACACTGGACAATCCTATTACCTTCACGTTGTCGAGTCCTTTGATGACGTTTTCGGTCATACGACGCCCAACTGCTAGTAAGGCATCTGCATCCCGCGCACCGTTTACAAATTCCTCCTCAGTTTCTGCATCGATTTCTACGATTTCTGCTCCGATGAGATCCAATGCTTCGCGCTCGTATTGATAACCATCTTGTGAAAATGGACTCCATGTTCGTTTTTGTACTGCAACTTTAAAATTAGACATCTTCTCCCCATCACGTTGGTGTAAATAGTATGTAACTAGAGCATACCTAGAACTAAAAAAAAATTCAGGCTCGAACAGCTGCGTTTTGGATACTTACTTCTGGAACTTCTTCGGTAAAGAATTCAATTACTGCACCACCCTGAAGAAGGCTTGAAATATAAATACACCCTTCTGCTACTCGATCAGTTACTGTTACCGAGGCTCTTAATGTAGTTTCCCCGGCGGTAACTTCGATCTCATCTCCACTTGTAAGATCAAGTGCTTCACCGTCTTCTTCACTGATTTGGAATTGGTCATAGCGGTGTAATTTTTCGGCCTCAGGATGCCGAAGTGCGGCAGCATCAGTGGCTGTGTATTGATCGCGCCCAGTTACTACACGTAATTTGTTTGGTGCAGCGAGTATTTCCCGTGGGTTCAGAGGGATATATTTTCCGGTGCCTGAGGAAGGTATGTTAAGGCGTATTCCATCACCAATTAGTAAATTTGCAGCCTCTAGATATTGAGGGTGGTCAGATGCAATTTGTTGGAGAGCATCTTCTGGGGTACCTGGAACCACTAGGCCAAGTGCTGTCGCTAGCCGGCTTAGAGCTGAATAGCAGGTCACAGTATCTCCTTGTGTTGCGATTGCTGGTGATAATTTTTGTGCGCGGAAATCTCCCTGAGTGTAGGTTCCTGATCCGGAATATGCTCTACCTTCCGCAATCACGACATCAGCAAGTTTTGCGGTTGGATGCATAACGTTATCTATCACAACAAGCGCTTCCAAGTTTTGGAAATGATTTGCTGACCATTGAGGAATTCGCATGCTGGGATCGTCACGTATAACTACTAGACCGGCCAGTTGATCGATTTGATCAACTATGCTTGTTTGAGTGACTCCCATATCCAGTATTCCGTGAATGTTTACTTCTGGTGGTGCGACGATTAAGTGATCAGAAGCTTTTTCACCAAAGAGCCGAACAGCTATGTTAGCTGCTCCGCTTGTCATTTCTTTGGCGATTGTAGGGCTTACAGGATTTGGTGCGACAACAATAACAACGTCGCCTTCACCGGCGACGATTTCTTGAATCTCTCTAGCAGCATCTACAATTGATTGATCCTGATTATCGGAGCCTTCCAAACAGTTAGCTAGCGCATCTGCTACGACTCCTTCTTCTCCACCACCCGGTCGTAGCCAAGCTTTTGAGAAATCTACAAGCTCACTACGTAGACTGCTAATTACAGTTAAATGGGCTCCTTCACGTGTTACAGCGTCCTTTATACGCACACTAAGCACGTTATGGCTTTCTTCTAAGTCATCGGCCACCACGATAATTGCTTTTGCTTTTGGAATTCGTGTCATATCCGTTGACATTTTCCAAGTGCCGATTCTTTCTTCTAGGGCTCCAGTTACTGCTCTTAAGATTGGGCCATATGAGCTGTCTGCACCGTTATCAAATACCTGAGTACCTATCTGATTGGCAAGCCATGCCTCTTCATTGGTTATAGTTCCTCCCACGAGAATTCCTATCGGACCCTTTTGCGCAGCTTTCAAAAGATTTGAGGCAGCCTCTTCTATTGCTATATCAATTGTTTCTGGTACGTGTATTTGACCTTTACGTACGAAATGTTGTGAAAGTCGATCTTGAGATTGGAGGGAATCATAGTGGTAACGACCACGAACGCAGATCTGATCACCACTGAAAGGGTTACCTTGACCAGGACGAACAATTGCAGCTTCTCCGTTTTTTGAACCAATCGAAATACTGCAGCCAACTGAACAAGAATCGCATGTAGTGGTAGTCCATTGATCTGTCTTTGAAACCCATTTGTTAGGATGTTCCATTAGTGCAGCTGTTGGGCATACGTCGATGCATGCTCCGCTAAAATCACAGTTGCTTTCGTCAATAGTGCCACCAGCTCCAAAACTTATCTGTAAATCAGATCCTCTGCCCCCTAATGTGATGGCACTAGTGTGCCGTTTTTCATCGCATACTCGCTGACAGCGAGTACACAGAATGCACATTTGTGGATCGAACTCCATATAGGGGTTTGCCCTGTCAGCAGGAGGTTGGGGTTCTTCATAAAATGTTCGTTCTTCACCGACCCAAGGCTCATATCCTGCAGAACCGACCATTTCACAAGTGGCTTGCAGCTCACAGCGATAGTTTTTTGAACAAGTTAAGCATCGATGTGTTACCACATCATCACGTAGGCAAATATCACCGGGATGACAATGTTCGCGTCTATGACAAGTTAGACACCTCTCACTGTGATTCGAAAGGATAACACCAACAACGGATCGTCTTCCTTCAGTGACCTCTTCGGTATCTGTACGGACTATCATCCCATCCTGGACCTGTGCGGTGCATGCTAACTGCAATCCTGGAGGGCCTTCTATATCAACTAAACATGTCCGACATCCTGCGTAGGGTTTTAGTCCATCGACGTAACATAAGTTTGACATGTAGATGCCATTATTTTTTAAGACTTCTACGAGGGGCTGTCCATCTTCTGCCTCTATCTGTTTCCCATTCGCTGTAATTGTTCCCATTCGTAATTCTTTCTATAACCTGTGAAAATCAGCATCCGGATCAGGAGCTGTCATACCGTTTGGATATACACCATCATTATTTTTCAAGAAATCTTGTGCTATTTCTGTCAATTTATGTTTGTCACGGTACATTTCATCAAAATTGTAGACGGCATCGTCAAGCGGTCCACCTGGTTGTATAGCTTCATAAGGACAAGCTTCTGTGCAGAGACCACAGTACATACAAATTCGAAAATCTATTTCGTATCTGTCTATATTTCTTCTGCCCTCAGGGTCTTGACTTGTTGCTACGAGAATGCAGCCGTCTGGGCAGGCCTGAGCACATGTACTACAACCTGTACAACGCTCCTCAAACCATACTAAATTTGTACGAGCATATACTGGTACCGGCCGAGTTTCTTCTGGATATTCAATGGTATCTGGCTTTTCCAACATTTGTCGGAAGGTCAAACCCATACCTTTGATAATACCTTTTCCGTAAGACACGTTCCCTCCGTACTATAGGAATCCTATCTGAGTACCACATTCAGTACAAACTGGTAATGCTTCTTGGTACATTTTACTAATTGTATTGCTCAACTGCACATTTTTCGTTATTAATGGACCAATCTAGGAGATGAAGATGCTATTTGAATTTCGACACTACAAATTACAGGACGATAAAAGAGATGATTGGGTTACTTTCATGGAAGGTACTATTATTCCTTTTCAACAATCACAAGGTATGGTTGTGCTAGGTTCGTTTATTGATGAAGAAGATCCTAATTCATACCACTGGATCCGGCGATTTCGTGACGAGTCTGAACGGGAAGCTCAGTATGCAGCTGTTTATGAGAGCGATACTTGGAAGAATGAAATAGCACCAAAAATACCCGAGATGATAGATAAAGTCGTTGTGGTTAGGCGTTTAATACCTACTGAGCATTCTGGTTTGCAATAGGTTTTAAGTTAGTCTAATTAATTTTTTGAGGCTTTTAAGCTCGCGGGGAGGGTCTAATAATCTTCCACGTATGCTAAAAGATACTTCACCTACGTAGATGTCTCCTAATGAATCTACTGCGATTCCGTGAGGGGCAATAAAATCTCCGGCTCCTTCGCCTTCGTCTTCTCCTCCAAAACGGGCTAATAATGTTCCGTTTTTGCTGTATACACTTACTCTGTGCCCAAGACCTGGACAACCCTCCATTCCATCCATCCCGTTTAGTTCAGCGATGTATATATTGCCATCTGGACCAAACGTTATTCCATCAGGACGATGAATGTTGTTCCACATGTCAATAAATTGTCCTTCTGCATCAAAAATTTGTATGCGGTGACATTCCCGATCTGCGACATATATATTTTCGTCTTTGTCGATGATAATGTTATGCGGTCTGATAAATTGTCCAGGGTCAATACCTGGCGTTCCCCAGGACAAGATATGTTTCCCTGTAACTGAGAATCTATGAACTTTTGCGTTTCCATAACCATCGGTGATGTAGATATCGCCGGAGTTTGGAGAAATAGTTGCGTGTGTTGGCCTATTAAATGGATCTCCACTCCACTTAATAGAGGCTGTTCCTCCTAAGGTGTTTAGTAATTCACCTTCTTGAGACCAATGTGTGATGGAATGCATTCCGTCATCAACACATAAAAGAGTCCCATCTGGTCCAATTGAAAGTCCGTGTGTTCGAGCACTAAAAGTGCCTTCTCCAAAACTGCGCAGAAATTGTCCATCTTGCGCAAATACTATAACCGGATGTTGTGTGTTACGAGTGAGAACAAAAACCTCATCGTTTTGATTGACGGCTACTCCGGGTGATTCGACTAAATTGAGTCCATCAGGCAAGTGTTCCCAAGTTTCCAGGGCTTCGTATTTGAAATTGCCAGAACCTATAATTTTACTCATTCTTCTACTCCAAAATGAAAATGCTCTTGCTTAGCAAGTGTGACAGCTTCAAACTCATAATATGCTAAAAAAAGAAATACTTGGGTTACTTTAGTTGTGTCTTCGTTTGATACTTCAACTTTTGTAAAACATGTGCGTGTACCAGTTGATCGGCTGGCTCCTGTATTACGGTATTGGCAACAAGTAGGGGCATTGCAGCTCCTCTTTGTTTTTTTGGTATTGGTTGTTACTGGCACAGCCCTACTATCTATTCCAGCTGCGTCGGAAGTCTCGAGTTCCCTGGGGCAGAGGTTTTTTACTGCGGTCTCTGCTGTTACAACCACAGGTTCTTCCCCGCTCCCTATTGACAGAACGTGGTCTTTTATAGGCGAAGGAATATTGGCTTTTCTTGTTCTTATTGGCGGCTTTCTTTATATGGCTGCAGCTTCTTTCTTGTTGTGGCTTTTAGGCCAACGGTTCGGTTTTAAAGATAACGAAATGAAGCGTCTTTATATAGGCTCCCCTTCTTCTGCGGAAGTTATTCAATTCTTCAAGACCGTTTTGTTGCTTACATTTAGCTTTCAGGCTTTGGGCGCTGTTCTTTTTTTTATTGGCTTTTTAGTTGATGGCTTCTCAGTTACGACATCATTGTGGTGGGGGCCTTTTCATGCAATTACTTCCTTTAACAATGCTGGTTTTGCTTTACATTCTGAAGGATTTTCAGCTTTTAGCGGTTCTCCTTTTCTACTGGCAATCAGCAGTTTTTTAGCCTTTTGCGGCGCTATTGGTCCTATTCCCTTAAGTTTTCTTTTTTTGTGGCGTAGATATAAAAAAATCCCACTTGATAGCAAAGTTATCTTTTTTGGGATGTTGGTTACTGTAGTCATTGGGATGTTTCTTCTTTCTGTAACTGAGTGGAATAACCCACAAACTCTAGGTGTTGTGGATGGCTGGAAGCGTCCATTATTTGCCGGTTTTGAATCTTCAATGAGGAATACTGGATATTCTGTTTTTAGTATTGAATCCTTACGTTCTGAGAGCCTAATAGTGTACACAGGTCTGATGGCAATTGGTGGTGCTGCTGGTAGTGCAGTCGGGGGACTTAAAATTGGATTAATTTTTGTGTTAGGTGTTTCTGTTTTTGCCACTTTACGCGGTCAATCAAATTTTACGTTTGGACGACTATCACTTTCCGATGATTTGAGACGCCAAGCACTTGTTATAACGTTCTTTTTTATCGCAGTGGTTATGATTTTCACTAGCCTGCTATCGTATTTCAATGAGTATTCTTTGTTGGATGCATTATTTGAAGCAGTTTCATCTCTCACGCTTTCTGGCTTTTTACGCCAGGGGGAATCGGACGTTCTGCTCAGTATTGCTATGCTAGTAGGGAGGTGGTTACCTCTTTTAGTAGTGATAGAAATGTTCAGGCCGCGTTCACGTCCAAGGTTCCAGCGTCCTGAGGACAGCGTGTTGTTTGGGTAGGATATAGATGGTAATAGGTACAGAGCGCACCAATTGGTTTTCTAATCATCCCCCTGCATGTACCTGCGCAGAGTGTGGAGAAAAAAGACTTGCACAGGCACGCTTTGAAGAGCAGTCAGGTGGTCGCAAGATTGGACGAAATGAGCGTTGTCCGTGTGGGAGTGGGAAAAAATTTAAAAAATGCCATGGAGTTCATAATTAAATTAGTTCATATTCATGGCTATTGGCATTGATATGCCAGTTTCTTGTGCAAGATCCTCAAGTTGTTCAATAGTTTCCTGATCTAACGGAATTCCATCTATGAGCCTATCTTGGCGAGACTGCTCCTCTTTATCTCCGGGCATAATTACTGAATTGATATTTTCGAGCGGCTCAATTTGTCTGATCTGTTGTGCTAAATCATTCAATTGGTTTTCAAATTCCCGGGTATCTATAAAAGCTTCTATTTGCCAAGCTGAAAACCACTGTCCCATTACTAGATCGCGGCGTGGGAGAACCAGTCCAAAACCTGCCCCAGAAAGAATGCCGGACAAAACATCTACCATTAAACCTAGCCCAAAACCTTTATAAGCACTTGTTTCTAGATTTGATCCGAGAGGGAGAAGTCCTCCCCCCTTTTTTAATATTTCAGGGTCACTAGATGGCTTTCCCTCACTATCAACCGCCCAACCAATAGGAATATTCTCACCCTGTCTTTGTGCAATTTCTAATTTTCCTCCTGCAACAGCAGTTGTAGCCATATCAAGGGAAAACAATTTACCCATTCCCATTGGTGCCGCAAATGCAATTGGATTCGTTCCATATGCCCTGGTTTTGCTACCTGCTGCTACTCCAACAGGTGGGACATTGCACATAGCCATACCAATAAGACCTTTTTTTGCTGCCATTTCTGCGAAATATCCTGCTGCACCAAAATGTCGGCCATTTGTTACAGTTACCATTCCAATCCCCGATGTCTGTGCTTTGTCTAAACATCGTTCCATTGCTTCTTTCGCGATTACAACACCTAAACCACCATCTCCGTCCAAAGCGGCAGTAGTAGGACTTTCTCTCAAAACTTTTATACTTGCTCGAGCGTTTATTAGGCCTTCTCTTAAGCCAGGGATATAACCTCGGTGCCATGGTAAATGTGCAATTCCATGGGACTCTATCCCTTTCAAGTCTGCGTCGATAAGGACCTCTGCTGCAGTATGTGCATCCTTCTGTGCAACTTCAAAGTAATGCAGTAATGCAGCTATAAGTGCTCTAAGATCTTCAGCTGCAAAACGCTTCCGGTTGTCTTCCATAATCCACATCTGCTACACACTTTGTACTAAACAATACGTGTATTTGCAGGGTTTCCCAAGGTCTTAATTAATTCCCTTGTTCTTCGCGTGCTCGAGACGTATAGATGGTTGTATGTTCTACTGCAGATTTAAATTGTTTCTCCATATGTGTCCACATATCATCCACACCCCAAGGTTCTTTTCCTTGAAGGGTACGGATTGGTTCGGGCTGATTAAATAGAGAGACTTGATATCCTGAAGCGCCAATTACTTGTCCGTTTAGCCATCCTGAGTCTTTACTACATAGATATACAACGGGTGGAGCCACGTTATTAGGTGACATTTCATCATCACTGCGATTTGGATCAGTTCCAAGCGCTCTTCTTCTATCTGCAGGAATCGTTCCACCCATCCGGGTACCCGCTCCGGGGCTGATTGCATTTGAGGTGACACCGTAACGACCTAGAGCATTGGCACACGAATATGTAAAACCAACAATACCTAATTTTGCGGCTGCGTAATTAGGTTGTCCAGGTGCCCCAGAAAGACCTGAAACTGAAGTAAAATTTATAAGCCTATAATCACCTTGTCTCTCGGTTCGCCAGTATATTGAAGCAAATTTTGTTGTGTTAAAAGTTCCCTTTAGATGTACCGCGATGACTGCATCCCATTCTGCTTCTGTCATATTGAAAACCATACGGTCTCGCAAAATACCGGCTACATTAACCAAGCAATCCAAACGGCCGTATTCATTTAGTGCTGTTCGTATGATTTGTTCAGAAGCATCAAAGTCTGAAACATCATCATGGTTAGCAACAGCTGTTCCTCCGGCAGCACGAATTTCAGCAACAACTTCGTCTGCGGGTGTTGTGTCACTTCCCTCACCATCTACACTGCCACCTAGGTCGTTTACAACAACAGCTGCACCTTCAGCAGCCATACTTTTCGCGCAAGATGCGCCTATTCCACGTCCTGCACCGGTAATGACTACGACACGATCTTTTAAGCGATCCATTTTTATTCTCCTGTTTAAGAATGTTTATCGAGTATACGACTTATTTCTAAAAGCCTTCTCATTGTGCCATGCACTTTCTTTCACGCGAATATTTCATACATGGCACAATGAGTACGGAGTTAATTCTGAACTACGATCAAGATTCGGTAAATCATGTTCTTCGGACAACTCGCTCTGTTCGGAAGCGTCTCGATTTTGAACGTCCCGTTCCAGATGTGCTTATTCAAGAGAGTATTGATATTGCTTTGAATGCCGCGCCCGGCGCTGCCGGCATGGTACCAATACATTTTATGGTTATTACAGATGATGAGATCAAGAGGATTGTTGGTGGGTTTTATAGAGAGGCATTTCTCGAAGGGATAGGTTCTAGCTCTTCCTCCAGTCAACGGATCAAAAAACCAACGATTGGTTATCTGGCTGAGAATATAGAACGGTCTCCAGCACTTGTGATTCATTGTGCGGAAGGTAATCCTGAGGATATGCCACAGACAGCAGGATATTACGGGCAAATTTTACCTTCAGCGTGGTCTTTTATGTTGGCACTTCGAGTTAGGGGTTTAGGTACGGTTTGGACTGCTCTCCACCTGAGATATGCTCAGGAGATTGCCGATGTTTTGGGAATTCCAAATCATATTAGTCAGACTGTTTTGTTTCCGGTTGCATTTTTTAAGGGGGAAGATAACTTTTCCCCTCCGAATCGACCTGAGTCTCAGCAGTTCATCCATTGGAATCAATGGGGTATTAATCATACTGATTAATACTTCTAGGTTAATTCCCACTGAACGAGTGTATATGACTCTGGTTCACCACTGTGCTGCTCAAAAATTGCGTACATTCGAAATTCGTTGCACTCTTTCCTTGCGTGAATTTATCAACTCAACTACAGCCATGTATTAAAGGAAGAACTCGTAATTTTGTCGCTCACAGAGCCTTATATTCCGGAAAATATGGAGAGAATACTTTTGCTGCGATTCAGGATTGTGTTGAATCGGGTGTGCCACAAATTGAGATAGACCTTCAAATTTTAAATGATGAAAAATTTGTTCTGTTCCATGATTTTGAATTAGATCGTCTTACTAATGCCAAGGGTCTCATAAGTAATCGAGATACTGCCTATATTAGTTCTATTCTTTATAAAACTGGTGAGCCGATTGCTTTACTTGATGATATTTTGCCGTTGCTTTTAAATTCTTCATTACGTGTACATCTTGATCTTAAAATTTCTAATTACCCTTCTTCTGTAATTGGAAAGTTAGTGAAGAAAATTTTGCCATTAAAAGATCGTATGATGATTGCTTCACAGGATTATCAGTTACTTGAGATGTTTACAGACCATGGTTTTACTGTCGCATTCGATACGTCTAGGGAGCTGCGTTACCAACCCAATCGTCCTCCTGGAAAGAATCCTGTGGGTCTTGGGTTACACGGACTCTGGGACGATTCTTTTGAGGCATATGATACTTCTATTTCTACTCCTCAATATATTCGTTATCGTTTGCAATCGTTTTCTGATTTGATGCCCTTGAATGCATGGGTTTTTGATGCTGATACGCTTGATTTTCTTACAAGTAAATCTCCAACTTTTTCTCGTGATTTAGCACAGCAAGGTATAGATTTAATTACGTGGGGTCTTGACGATACGAGAGAATCGGATCTTGCCAAAAGGTTACATTGTCTATTCGATATAGGTGTTGCAACAGTGATCACAGATTTCCCGGAGAAACTTGCTAGTTATGCTCTAAATAATCTCTAACTTTTGTTGTCTCCGAGGACTTCCAGCAAGAGGGCTTTTGCTTTCACAAAATCCATCGAAGTGACAATGTTATTTTTGCGTGGCCGAGGGTATTCAACATTTAATTTGAAGACTATCGATCCAGGTCTTGGTTTCATTACATAAACGATGTCTGAAAGTATTAAAGCTTCTTCTACATCGTGAGTAACGAGTAAAACAGTTCGTTGATCTTTTTCCCATACTTCCTGTAGCCATTCTTGCATTGCACGTCGTGTAATTGCATCAAGTGCACCGAATGGCTCATCAAGTAGCAAAAGTTGTTGCGGCATTAAGAAGGTTCGTAAAAGTGCTAGTCTTTGTCTCATTCCACCGCTGAGTTGTGAAGGCCAGGCTTTTTCAAAATTAGTTAGGCCAAATTGATTTATTAGTGCGAGTGCCATCTCTTTTGCTGTAGTTTTTTCAATGCCGGACAATTCTGCCCCTAAGGTAGCATTCTGAAGAACCCTTTTCCAAGGAAGAAGGAGGTCTTTTTGAGCCATATAAGCTGATTGTCCTGTAGAACCGATAGCATTTTCCCCGTGGATCTGTGCTGTTCCTGAATCAGGTTCGGTGATACCTGCCAAAATCCGAAGAAGGGTGCTTTTTCCACAGCCGCTTGGGCCAACAAGACTCACGAATAAGCCGCGTTCAATTTCTAGGTTTATATTTTCCAAGGCTTTTACAAGTGGTGGGCCCACAAATGTATGCCCTAGACCTTTTAGGGAAAGTGCCGCTTTGCTTTCANTCATCTTGATTTTATTTAGTTATGGTATGAATTCATTTGTAAAAGCTTCTGATGCGTCAATTTTTTTAGACGTTAGGCCAGCCTCTCTTAAAAATAATTCAAATTCTTGCCAAACCTTTAATTTTTGACTTCCCCAATCTCCATCGGTTGCGTAAAAGTTTGCGAGCCAGCGTGCACTTCCATGGACTAAGTCCTTATCAAGTTCGGGTACTGATGTGAGCAGTATATTGGCTGCTTGCTCAGGGTTTTCGATGGCAAATTCGTAACCCCTTGCCGTTGCTTTCATGAATGCCTTTATGAGACCAGGATATTCTTTAATTAGTGTTTGATTTGTGATAATTATCGGTGTGTACCAATTGGGTATGCATTGTTCATAGTCCCTGAAAGCCAAGGTTGATATATCTTTTTCTTCGACTTCGCTATACCGAATACCATCCCAAGCATCGAAGATCCATACAAAGTCATACTGATCTCTTTCCATACCGACTAAGTAGTCAACATTGCCAACTTCTGTAAATTTTACTTTTTTCGGATCACCTCCATCACAACGTACTAGTTCTTCAACGATTTGCGTTTCCAATGCACCTCCCCAGCCGCCGTATGACTTCCCTTCCAAATCACGTGGCCGAGTAATACCTTCTTCCTGGAGTGATAATAAGCTTGAGGTGTTTTTAGTGATGATTGTGGCGATAGAGATCACAGGAATTCCCTGCGCTCGTGCAGGGATTACTGATTCCGCGTTTGAAATCCCAAAATGAGCTTCTCCAGCACCTACTAATTGTGTTGGCTCACCTGCATAATCAAGAATCGTTAGGTCAATCCCTTCCTCTTCATACCACCCTTTTTGTGCTGCGATGTAGATCCCCGCATGGTTTGTATTAGGAGTCCAATCAAGTAAGAGAACAACAGGGAACAATTCCCCTTCGATTTGGCCGTGCCAAGTGAGTTGTTCGTCAGTTCCACAAGAAAGCGAAAACAAAACTAGCAAACTACTAGCTGTTAATAGTGTTGCGTTCCTCAATTTCCTAAAGATCTTTTTTGTAAACATATTCTAATCTCCTTGTTTTGAAATATATTTCCACGGTGAGCTAACTCTTGCTAAAAGGCCTACGGTTCCAAATAAAGCAATGCTTAAACTTGCAATAATGACTATCGCTACGAAAATTTGATCTAGTCGAAAGGCTGCTTGCGATCTGTTAATAAAAATTCCTAATCCGGAACTAGCCCCTGACCATTCTCCTATTACAGCCCCTAGTATTGCATATGTTGCTGCAATTTTTAATCCGCTAAAAAAACCAGGTATTGCAGCAGGAATCAACACTTGCTGGAATATTGCTCGTTGTCCTGCTCCCATGCTTTTCACAAGTTCTACCATTTCGCGGTCAGTGTTGTTTAAGGCTTCTACCGTATTAACAACGATCGGAAAAAAACCAACCAGGGCAACAACAACAACTTTTGGCATAATCCCGAAACCCATCCAGATTACTAGGATCGGTGCTAGTACTATGACGGGAATATTTTGACTTACTACGAGTAAAGGGTATAAAACTCGTCGTAAGAAACCTGAAGCAAAAATTAATATTGCCAGGAGTGGGCCAATAACTATTGCTAAGCCAAGACCAGCAAGTGCTTCTACCATTGTTGTTTCTATGTGTGTTGGAAGAGAAGGTAAGACTTCTATAAATGCTTCCCAAATTAGGCTTGGTGCAGGCAGAATATAAGTTTCGGTTTCAAACAATTTTACTGCTGCTTCCCATATTCCAATCAGTAATACGAGAAGCAGAAGGGGAGGTGAGTATTGTTTAATTAGAATTTGCATGGCTTTAGTATTATTTTTTGAGCATGCAAGACATCTTTTTACTATGCCTCAAAAACCCTAAGTTCCAAGTGGGATTGATTTGCTGAAAGTTGTTTATTTTTTCCATATCCGCCCTTCCCTACGCTTGAATTACCAAGTTCAGGTACCTGGGTTGTCCCTTTTAAGAGATCTCAGCCTTGCGGCTCCCCCAGCGGTGATATCTCGAAGGTAAGGTGTCTGAATATTTCTGTCAAACTCTGCACATTGACGTCCGTCAAATAGCACTCCACGATCAGTGGGATGCGTATCTTTTCTTGGTTAGCAACTTATCTTTTTGCGATAGCTTTACCTGTGCTTATTGTGACTGCTTCTGTCAGGTTTTTAGTCAATGAGGAACGTGTAACCTCATATGGTTTTCGTGACAATGATGTTTCTAGCACTATGGGATTGTCCTTAGAAGAACTTGAGAAGGTTTCGCAAAAAATTACTTCATATTTCAATGATGACAGTGAATTTATTCAAATATATATTTCGGTTGATGGAAGACAGGACACGTTCTTTCGGGATGTTGAAGTTATTCATTTACGAGACGTGAAAACATTGTTAGGGATTGTTTATCGATTAAGTGAAATTTCTTTAGCAATAGTTCTTACTTATATTGCGACAACTATTTTTATTCGTTCGGAACACAACATNACTGATCTGGCGCGTGAAGTTACTTTTTCGATTGNTATAGGAGCGCTCATTTTANTAGGAATANCATCCTATGTTTTTTTTGATTTTGATTCTGCTTGGACCCAATTTCACGAGATTGTTTTTGCAAATGATTTTTGGTTACTAGATCCCTCAAGAGATCGATTGATTCAGATGTATCCTGAGCAATTTTGGGAAACTGCCACCTTGGCGTGTACTGTTTTGATAGCAGGGCAGATGTTTTTAATCGGTGGGAGTGCAGTACTTTATTTTGGATGGAAAAGGGGATGGGGTTTTAGCCCGCGCAAGCACATGCGCCGCCGCATGCGCAGCCACCAGCGCTGAATGCTTCGTTAGGCATTTCCATCTCGAGCGTGCCTACTCCTCCACTAAAAGCAAAATTAGTAATTGTCCGCTCTGCATGATGTCCGGAACTACAATTCACAGCTTCTTTAGCCTGTGACATTGGTCGACGCTGTTCAAACGTTATTTTACATTCTGCGCAATAGTATTCGTAAATAGCCATCGGTTAAGTATACATTGAAGCAGCTTTAGTCTGTGACTTCTGTTTCTTGAAAAAATTCATGCAGTAGTGCGTTAAATTTATCTGCTTGTTCGAAATAAACAGAATGTCCAGCATCTTTGAATTCACGTATTTTTGAATGTTTTACAAGCGTTGCTGCTTCTTTAATCATTTCCGGGGAAGTAATTTTGTCATGTTCGCCTACAACATATAGAACTGGGATTTGGTGTGTTTTTATCGAAGTATCAGGTCTTGCAATTCCTGTCAGAATTTCATGTGTACTACCTTTGTAATTCTTGGGAGGTCTTCCTAATACATCTTTATTTCGGGGTGGATTGAGACGGCGTATTTGATGGTACAAAGTTGCTAGAGGTACGTTATTTTTTGTAAAACTGGGCGACAAGGAATATTCGTATAGCTTTTTGTTTGCGCGTTCGACTTTGAGTGAGTCCTGGAGTTCTCTTATGCGATCATTTGTTGCACCAGCAGTTGTTCCGCAAAGGGTTAATGAGCGAACAGTTTGTGGCGCAGTCTGAAGTAGTCCTATTACGGCACGTCCACCCATGGATTGAGCAACAATATGTGATTTTCGAATACCTAATTCTTGTATTAAATCAGCTAAATCTCGCCCAAAGACTCCTCGGTCATGAGATATATTGTCTTTTGGTATCGACCTTCCCCAGCCGCGTGCATCGTAGACAGTGCAAGTGTAATGCCTGCGAAACTCTGCTATCTGTTGCCACCAAGATAATGAATTGCCTCCAGCACCGTGTATGAAAATTATGTCTTCCCCTGATCCGTGTTGTTCCCAGTAGATTTTAGATTCAGTTAATTCGGCGAAAGGCATGGCACTAGTCTAACCCAATACGTTATCTGCTTACTCGTGCGAATTGGTCTTAGAGTGGGGGCTGTTGCCCGCAATGACATAGCGGTTAGTGCAATTGATGTAACAGATTTAAATACAGTTCCTTATTCAATTCCTTGAGATATGATGTCTAGGACACGCACTAGGGAATTGCTTTCGACACCGACAGGAGAGACTTAAATTAACCTTTTGGTGTAATTGCACCGGCGAATGTTTGCGTGACAATTTTGTCATCACGGACTAAGAAGGTGTCTGACCCCAAAGGTACGCTTACAGCGCTGGATTCGAGTGTCCAGGCAATGTAGCCCATTTCCCCGTCTACATGTTTCTGTGTGAGATCAAACTGGCCATCGCCAGCCATCATTCCAGCAAAACCAGCGAAGGAACTGCGGAGATTATCTAATCCTGAGACCGCACCGTTCGGTGTGATTAATGTGGAATCTTCTGTGTAATCCTTCATTACTTCCTCGATATCAAATGGTTCTGCCAACAATGCGTCGAGGTGATGGTCCATTACTGATTCAGTAGACATTTAGTGCTCCTATTGGTGAGTTAGTTTAAAACGATAGAGGGAAAATGTCGGCTAGTCGAGTACTGATTGTTTTAACTGGATTTCTGCTCTTCTGGACAGTTGTTCAGTTGAGGGACCGTTTCCTTCTATTTCGAATCCTGCATCCCTAATCATTTCTAAATCAGCTTCCATTGACTGTCCCTTTGTAGTTAAGTAATCGCCAATAAAAATTGAGTTAGCTAAATGAAGTCCCAATGTTTGCATTGTTCGAAGATGGACTTCTCGACCACCGGCTATTCGCACTTCGCGATCTGGGAACATTAATCTAAAAACAGAAAGAATTCGTAAGCATCGTTGAGGAGTAAGTTCGTTTAGTTTTGCTAATGGAGTTCCTTCGATAGGAATTAAAAAGTTTATGGGAACTGAATCTGGATTAAGTTCGCGTAATGCGTAGCCAGCATCAAGAATGTCTTCATTAGCTTCGCCCATACCAAATA
>JAKUNN010000035.1 GCA_022451885.1 Dehalococcoidia bacterium
GATATCATTTTGGCGATTACGATAGCCTTTTTTGCGATGTGATCCTTTAGTACCAACCTCGTCGATATCATTTTGGCGATTACGCAATCTACGATGTGATCCTTTAGTAATAACATCTTCAATATCGCCTTTGCGATCACGGTAAACCTTTTCGGTAAGTCGATCTTTTTCACGTTTTCTTTGGTCATTCGAATTAGTACTATCTTGAACTATATAAATAGGTTTATAAGTGGGTTTATTAATGTGAACGTCTAAACCTAGCTCTCTTTGCATGTGTTTAACTTTTTTATGCTGGCTTTGATCAACAAAACAAATTACAGCACCTGTTGCACCTGCTCGAGCTGTACGACCTGATCGATGGACATAGGTTTTACTATCTTCAGGTGGATCAAAATGTAAAACACAGGCGACATTATCCACATGTATTCCTCGAGCTGCTACATCAGTTGCTACAAGTGCCAAGGCTTGACCTTTTGAAAAGGAGTCGAGGGACTTATTACGTTGTCCCTGCGATTTTCCTCCATGAATTGATACAGCCTCCACTCCAGCATTTTTTAATTGTTTTGCGGCACGATCTGCTCCATGACGAGTCCTTGTAAAAACCATTGTTTTTCCTGAGTTGAGTATTATTTGAGACGCAACAGATACACGTTCAGGACGATTAACAGACCAAAAATTGTGATCCATTTCCTTTATATTTGCTGTTTTTCGCCCAATTTCATGGCGCACAGGATTTTTTTGATACTCTCTGGTTAATATCGCAACATCACCATCAAGGGTGGCTGAGAAAAGTAAGGTTTGTCGTTGTGAAGATGTGAGATCTAATAGTTTTTTTACTTCCGGCAAAAACCCCATATCTGCCATACGGTCTGCTTCATCAATCACAACAATAGTTACTTCATCGAGGCGTAATGCACCTTGTCTAAGTAAATCATGCAAACGACCAGGGCATGCAACTAGGATATCAACACCTTTTGCAAGCTCTTGCCTCTGGCGATTTATGCTTACGCCTCCATATACCGATGAAATTCTTCTGCCCCCCTCTTTCGCAATTGGGCGGAGTTCAGTACAAATTTGTTCAGCTAATTCTCTGGTTGGAGCAAGAATTAAAGAAGTTGGTTTTTTTGAATGTGCTTTTGTACTCCGTGTAATTATCGGAATACCAAATGCTAAAGTTTTTCCCGAACCAGTTGGAGCTCTTCCGCAAACATCTCGACCTGAAATAGCGTCAGGGATTGTAGCAAGTTGAATTTCAAACGGGACTTTGATCCCTCGTGTCGTAAGCACTTTGCATAATGGCGCAGACACACCTAGTTCGGTAAAGGTTTTCTTCACAATACTCCTGGATAGTTAAACAGCTTATATTTTAAATTTGTATCGGATCTTCATCGTAAGCCGCTGGGTTGTTTATCAGTCTAATAGGATTGTGCTTGTGTGCATCATATAGAGATGCCTCAGTTAATATTTAGGATTATTCGACGGACTTACGTCGGAGTTACGCTAACTCCATATTTACAGCTAGTATTTGATGAGGAGAGCTTATGCCTGATGTAGACAATTTATTTGATTTGAGTGGTAAGACTGCATTAGTGACCGGTGGCAGTCGTGGTCTTGGTCGTGAGATAACTTTAGCCTTTGCTCATGCGGGTGCAGATGTTGTAATTGCGAGTCGTAAACTTGATTCATGTGAACAGCTAGCGAAAGAAGTAAGAGATAAGACAGGGAAAAAAGCCTTGCCGATTGCGTGTAATGTTGGTGATTGGGATCAAGTTGATCAACTTGCAGATGCTGCATATGACCATTTTGGAAAGGTGGATATCTTAGTAAATAATGCAGGTATGTCACCGTTGTATGACAATTTAGCCTCAGTAAGTGAGTCGTTATATGACAAGGTCTTAGGTGTTAATTTGAAGGGCCCATTTCGCCTCACTGCATTAATTGGTTCGCGAATGGTTGAAGGTGATGGTGGATCTGTGATTATGGTTTCAAGTATGGCGTCAGTTCGTCCGGGTAAAAATGCGCTTCCTTATGCTGCTGCTAAGGCAGGATTAAATGCAATTACAATTGGCTTTGCTCAGGCCTATGGTCCAAAGGTGCGAGTAAATGGAATAGTTGCCGGCCCATTCCTAACAGATATTGCAAAGGCTTGGGATATGGAGAATTTTGAGAAACGGGCTGAAGAATCAATCCCTTTAGGACGCGCAGGGGATCCCCATGAAATTGTTGGTGCTGCTTTGTACTTTGCGTCAGCTGCTTCTAGTTACACCACGGGCGCACTTTTACAAGTTGCTGGTGGGAGTTGAGTCTAAGTACAATAAGTTGCGCAGGTGATATATGTGGAGAGCTAGCTTTTGTAGTTTTGTATTAATTGGGGCTGTAGCCCTTTTTTCTTGTGGTTCTAGCATAGATGCGCCATCAATACTTGTTCCGGCAAGTGAGCTGCCTGGAGATTGGTCGAAGCATAAGCCTGTAGATGATGGTTTCGATGGTCCCTGTGATGGGGAATATGTCAATGCAGGGAAGTTTGTGGGTGGTGATCTAAAAGAGGTTGCCTATGAACAAAAAGATATTGGTCCATTTTTTTTACAGTATCTAATCGTTTTTGAAAAAGAATCTGAAGCTAAAAGTGAGTTTGACCGCATTGTTTATCTATGGGAAGAATGTGCGTCACAAGTGTATTGGGATGATCCAGTGAGTCCTAGATATATCGAACAAGGTGTTGTAGAGGTTCTCCCTGGTGAAGAATATGGTGATGCAACCTTTTTTGGATGGACATACATAGAAGGTGTAGAAGTTTTTGAGTATGTAACAAGTATTGAAGTAATTGTGGTAGAGGATAATTTTATTCTTTGGTCTACTTATGTGTGGCTAGCAGAATTTGGTGGTTTTGAACATGGTGAAGAAGTATTCCTTGCGGCAATAGACTACGCGGATACAAAGTATGCGGAATATAAAATTAATTCTAAGTAGCATTACAGGCTTCGTTCTGAAGAGAAAAATCTAATAACTCAAAGCATGGTATAGAAAAATTCAATGTCGGTGCTAGTTAGTTATGTACCGGCAAAAGTAATTTGGATGGATGTTCTTCATCATGAAGGACGCACTGGGTTGCAGAAACAAAATCTTCTTCTCTTGCGAATTCAGGTTGAACTGTTGAGTTTGCGTTCCTACTAAATCGAGGGAAGCTACTACTGGAAATCTCTAAGCGGATTGAGTTACCTGCTTCAAAAGTATACGCAGTGTCCCATAAATCAATAGTGATTAGTGTTGGCTCTTCTGGAACTAAGAATTCTGGGGTTTCATAGGAATTTCTGAACCGAGCACGAAGAATTCCGTCAGCGACTACAGCGCAGTATCCATCTTGGGAAACATCTACGAGTTTCGCTGTGAAATCTGTGTCTGGAGCACTACTTGTGATCCACATTTCAGCAGTTATATTTCCGGCTATGTGGAGGGATTCACTTAAGATATCCGATGTAAAGACAAGAACATCGTTGCGCTCCTCAACGTTTGCCTGGTCTTGGACTCCGCTTCCCCCAGCTGCGAGTGAAAAGGTTCGGCCACCAACTGTAGGGACCGGATCAAGAGGGTCGTACACAAATGTATCTTTTGATTCAGGCCCAGGAGGAAGATTGGTAAGTTTCCCATCTCCAAATCGACTGTTAGCCGATCCTTCACTGTGTAGGTAGTACGTTAGCGAGTTACTTTCGGGTGGCCAAGATTCACATTCTATCCAATCATTTTCAACAGGCATTGAAAAATAACGTGTTTGTGGTTTCTCCATGAGTGGTGTTTTCTCACCTTTTAGCCAGTAATCAAACCAATCGAAGAGTAGACGGTCGACGGCCATTACTCCGCTTAGGGCTTTCAAACCAAAGTCACGATCCCCTGCTCGCGTTAGGCGGTGTCCTTCATAGGAATTGTGATCCCAGGGGCCAACTATAAAACGATGTGTGTCGCGAATAGTTTTATCTGGATGTTGTTGTAGAGCAAGATTGAGGTCTAAATGTCCTTTTAGAAATTGGTCGTACCACCCAGCGATATGAAATACCGGAGCTTTGATATCTGAAACACGTGCTACGACATCAAGTTTTTCCCAATATTCATCATAATTTGGGTGTTCTAAATACTCCTTCCAATATGGCAATACGTCAGACTCCTTTAGTATCGGAGCTTCACTGAGTGGAAGGAATCGTGAAAGTGCTTCCCGGTTTGCTCCTGAACTACGAAGTTCTTCCAATAAATAAGCTTTGCGTTCAGTTGTGAGATTAAGTCGGGGAATAGCTTGGCGTGCTTTCCCATGGGTATACCCCATGTTAAAACCAAGTTCCAAGGCGCCACCACTGTACATCCAACCTTGATAGAAGTTTGTACCTGTCAGATAGGCCATCACAGCTTTTAAATGCGGAGGAGCTGCAATAGCAGTTTGAAGGCATGTAATCCCCATATATGACGATCCGTAAATACCGACATTTCCGTTACTCCAAGGTTGGGAAGCTGCCCATTCAACACAGTCATATCCATCATCGGCTTCCTGAGTGTAGGGCTCCATAATTCCCTCAGAGACGAAACAGCCACGACAGTCTTGAACGACTACAACATAACCATGTTCTGCTGCGACTATAGGGTTAACCATTTGACTGCCGGTGTAATGGGCAACGGATTTGTTGTAAGGAATACGATGTACAAGTACGGGGTGTTCGTCATTATCATCAGGGCGGTAAATGTCAGTTGCAAGATTAATGTCATCCCGCATGGGAACCATTACATCTCTTTCAACTATTAGTTGTTTGTTCATTTAATTACCACCTTATTTAGATGTATAACCCACCATCAATACGGAGCTCACTACCGGTAACCCAGGATGACTCTTCCGATGCCAGGTATAGCACTCCATAGGCGATGTCAATTGGTAAGCCTAGGCGACCCAAAGGGAGGTTTTCTCCTATAGCAGTGCGTCGATCCTCCTCTACTCCTCCGCGAAGCATTTCAGTGTTTACTGGCCCTGGATGAATTACGTTGGCACGAATACCTTTATCTGCGTATTGACCTGCAGTTGATCTAGTGAAATTAGTTAGGGCTGCTTTTGCAGCACCGTATGCAGTAGCTCCTCCCTTAGAACCATGTAGTCCTGATACGGATGCTATGTTGATAATTGAACCACTGCCTCTTTCTAACATTGCTGGGAGAGCAGCTTTGGTACCAAGAAAGGGTCCTTTTGCATTTATCGCAAACATTTTGTCCCACTCTTCCTCACTCATTTCCCCTGCTTTTCCTTCTCCTAACCAGATCGCTGCATTGTTAACTAAGATGTCGAGTTGTCCAAATTTAGATAGCGTAGCCTCAACAGCTTTTTCCCAATCTTCAGTTCTACTGACGTCAAGATGCGTAAACAGGGCTTGCCCACCGGAAGAGTTGATTTCTGAAACAACAGTATTCCCCTCCTTATCCAATATATCTGCAACGACTACATTGGCTCCTTCATGGCTAAATAATTTTGCTTCGGCTTCGCCTTGTCCTTGGGCTGCACCTGTAATAATCGCTACTTTTCCTTCAAGTCTTCCCATTAGTTACTCCTTCTACCTTCGAGTGGAAATATACGAGAGGCCGCTATCTCCCAGAGTGTATCTACTTTTTCACAACTTTTATTAAACTCTTCTGATTTTTCCATACTTTGTTGGTTTTCAGCGACTGCTTCAATCACATTTTCGTATTCGGTTTCATAAATACACAAGTAATGCTTTCTCACAGCCTTTTCAGATTCGAAATGTGGATCGGGTGCAGCCATTTCATATCTGTACGCACTTTGAAAAATTCCAGGCTTAAGAAAATTTGGTATATAGATGTCGTTATACCATTGATTGTACGTGGCCTCATCTGCTTCTTCCATTGGTTGACTTGCACTGATAAAAATTGCGTGTACGGGAGCGTTTCTAACAAACTGGAATTCCCCTCCAACTTTTATAAAGGGACCACCGCCTGGGACAACTTTTGTATATGGGGACATTCGGTCATCACTACGAAATGGTGCACGTTTGCGTTTCAATTCTTCGAGTGCCTCAAGTGGATCTTCGAAATCGCTTTCACTTAAGTTAATAATTTCACGTCCTTGGTGCTCGTTTGAAGCATTGCGAAAACGAGTCATATATGTGAAAACACCTGCTGATGTAATGTCCGGAGTATGAATGTATGAGTACCAGTCGAGCCACTCATCAAAATGGTCACGATCAGAGCAGGTTGCAAGGGTCATCATAATTGAATTGGGGTAACGACCTTCCATCTGTAACTCCTATTATCGACTTGAGTCAGGACAATATACCAATCGCTGTATCTCGCAGCAATGCTAAGCTATTTTTATGGATTGGCCCTGGCATTTCGTTATTCCAGTTGCCATAGGAGCTGCTTTTGTAACAGTCCTATTGGTTAGATTGTGGCGCCGTCTCGTGTAGGTGTATATGCGATGGGTAATAGGACTGCTCAGTTGCTATGTAGTTTTTAGCTCTTGTCTTTCACCATATGATGAAATTGATCTTGCGCATTCAGATAAAAATGGTCTGGACGCGCAATCCCCTAAAGTTGAATCGCAAGATGATGCCTTTTCTGATCAAAAGCTACCTTGGTACTCTCCAAAGTTTTTTTATGGTGACCTTTTTGCTCGTGCGGACTGTGAGTCTGAAGCTTTATGTAGCAGTTCCTATGCCTCCAGTGTTTCTTTGGCTATTACTCTAGACTATTGCTTTAGAGTTTCAGAAGGAGACACGAAAGCTTTTGCTGATGCTGTTGTTTGTGCAAGATCATTTTCTTTGCCGTTACCGGTTGCATTATACTCAGCCCAACTAACTTCCTTTAATCCTTAGGTTTTCGTGCAAGCATTTGAATTACAGATTCGCTTTTATTTTGTTCGTCGGTATATTCCGTTTCTTCAAAGTAAAGTAATTCCCAATCTCTAAATTCATTCTCTAGTTCGTGTGGATGTACAAGAAAGGCATCGTTGCTTGGTCCCCTCTTAAATTTTTTATGTGCTTTGCTGTATGTTTGAAAAAGAATGTGTCCGCCTGGTCTGATGGCTTGTTTGAGTCCTTGGAAAAGGGATGGTTCATAAAAGTATAAATTGGTGGCAAGATCCCATACCTCATTGCCAAAATCAAATGCTAGTAAATCTGCTTCCAAAGTCTTAACTTCTACACCAAGTTCGTTGGACATCATGTCACACCAATCTAGTGCAGCCTGAGAAATATCTATGGCGGTTACCTGATATCCATTCTGTGCAAGAAAAATAGCATTTCTTCCTGTCCCTGCGGCTAGACAAATTGCTTGTCCTGGTGGTAGTCCTTGGATCATTTCGACCAGAAAAGGAACAGGCTTCATGTTTGGTTGATAATCTGGGGCTTTATAACGTTTTTCCCACGTTTCCCTGGAATCTTGTGTTCTTTTATACAATTGTCAGCCTTTAAAACCTTTTAAACAGTTACTTGTTCTTTGAACTCACTATTCAGTTTCAACCAAAGGTTGTTCAGGTCCTTGTGCAGCTGCTTCTTTCGTCCACCGTAGCATTTTTTTGAGTCGTTCATGCTCGTCTAGTATTTGCTCTTCAGAAAGTGAATATGCATAACTTTCTGGGCCACCGGGTCCGCTTCGTTCCCATAGTCCAAGTAGTTCTTCTACTTCATTCAAAACTTGTTGAGGAACAGCTTTTCTAGGGAACCTTAACTCAGCTATTCGCCTCCAAGCAGCGGCTAGACATTGCTGTGGAGTACCGACTCCCTTTTTTAGATCTTCTTCTATAGCAGAGTGTAACCGTTCGATTGTGGGTTCTAGTTGTTTAGCCGTATACAGGATTTCAAAATCTTCTCGAAACATTGGTGGTAGTTCTGAATCTTTAACCATTATTTCCCTGCCAGATTTTTTAATAAGAAGATAATGTTCTTCTTATTTTAGTATGGTGCCATATTTAGTTTAGGTTGGATCTAGAAAATTGGATTTTCTCGATTTACGAATTCGCAATAAAATAGAAATGTATTAAGTATGTTGGTCTTAGCTATTGAATCTTCTTGTGATGAAACTGCGGCTGCAGTTATCGAGAACGGTAGAAAAATCCACTCTTCCGTTGTTGCTAGTCAAATTGAATTGCATGCCCAGTATGGTGGTATTGTTCCTGAGGTAGCGAGTCGAGAACATTTGCGGGCTATTATTCCAGTTATTAAGCAAGCGTTAGAACAAGCGAGTTGTTCGATTGATGATCTTGAAGCAATAGCTGCAACGCGTGGACCCGGTCTTGCCGGGGCTTTACTTGTTGGCTATAACACTGGAAAAGCTATTGCATTATCAAAAAGTCTACCTTTTTTAGGGGTAAACCATTTAGAAGGGCATGTTCGAGCAAATTGGTTAATGGAAGAGCCTGAACCACTTTTTCCGGCTTTAGCCCTTGTTGTTTCTGGTGGACATACCGATCTGGTTTTTATGAAAAGTGAAAATGAATATGAGCGTTTAGGTGGAACCCTTGATGATGCTGCAGGTGAGGCGTTCGATAAAGTTGGTCGGCTTCTAGGGTTACCTTTTCCAGGTGGGCCTGCTATAGCTAAAGAGGCTCTTTCTGGTAAAGCTTCCTCTCTGAAACTTCCACGTGCTTGGCTGCCTGGGACAGCAGATTTTTCTTTCAGCGGTCTCAAAACCGCAGCTCTACATAGTGTCCGCAAAGAAACTTGGTCCCCAACAGAAATTGCATGGGAGTTCCAAGAATCAGTGGTTGATGTGTTATCTGGGAAGGTGGCGAATATTGCCAATGACCTTAGTGCTAGAGAGGTCTTGATTGCTGGAGGTGTTGCTTCCAATCAAAGGCTTCGTGAGGAACTGAGAAGTAGGGTTTCCGTCCCGGTAAGAATTCCGCCGCCTTCGTTATGTACAGATAATGCGGCAATGATAGGAGCAGCTGCAAGTCCACGTTTGTCTCGTGGCGAGCGTACTCCTTTAAATGTGGATATTTTCAGTACGAATGATTGGTCGGTGGTTTAGTTTGTGGGTTGAGTCCTATTAAGTAGGAAGCTACCCCTAATCCTATGGTTAAGACAAGCATTCCTCCCCAAAGAGGGATATCAGAAAAAATAATTGAAATAGTGATTCCTATTCCCAAGACCGCGATTGCTTGAATTTTCGCTTTTGTTCTCATTTGACGTTTTTCAAGGAAGGCTTCTAGTTCCACTCCAAAGAATCGGTTCGTTACTAACCATTTATGTGCTCTTGGGGAGCTTCTTGTGAAACAGGCTGCAGCCAGAATTAAAAAAATTGTTCCTGGTAATAAGGGCAGAATTAGACCTAGGATACCGATCGTGGTGAATCCGATTCCTAATACAAAAAAAGTAAGTCGCCTACCATCTCGCAAATTTTTTTTGACTGACTTCGCTGTTTCCAAATTCGTAGTTACCTCAAATGTCCTAGGACTATATCAGTTTTTCTTTCATGGATTGCTATCAATAGTTGCTAGAAGATTTTAGTCGTGTCACGATAAAAGAATGGAAATCGGGATATATAGCCAAATTGCTGCTGCTTTGGAAGTTGGTGAGCCAGTGGTCTTGGCGACTGTTGCACGGACACGTGGTTCTACCCCGCGTTCTGTAGGTGCCAAAATGGTTATTCGTAAGGATGGTACTTTTACTGGAACGATTGGTGGTGGTTGCGGAGAGGCTGAGGTTTGGCAGGAAGCTATGGATGTTATTGATGGTGCTGAGCCGAGAATTGTTACTGTTGATTTGACAGAGCCAACAGATGGGGAAGATAAAATTTGTGGCGGGATTATGGATGTCTTTGTGGAGAGAATAGTTGATGCGGGCGCATAACCGCCGTGATGCTGTAGACTAATGCGATAAAGCTTCGTAAGGAGGCCGTTATGCCTACCCTACTTTTCGGTACTCTTGGTGGTCCAGAGATTGCCATTATTGCTGGTGTAATAGTTCTTATGTTCGGCGTTGGCAAGATCAGTGGTCTCGGCCGAGAATTTGGTAACTCGATTAAGGAATTTCGTCGTGCTGTGAAAGAGCCGGCTACCGCTGAATCAGATGATGCACCGGATGAAGAGGAGCCTCAAACAGCTGCTTCGGTTCAGCAAACACCGGAAGCCCCTCAGTCGAATTCTACTGAAACTACTGAGACAAAGAAAAACATATTCTAATTTAGAAATCGAATCTGATTAGTTTCCGCACAACTCTTTTTGTATGAGTTGTTGTTATTGCGATCCGCCAGCAACTGCAGGGACGATGCTTATTTCAGAATTGTCGTCTATTGGTGTATCCATTCCTTGCTCAAAACGAACATCTTCGCCATCAATATAAACATTTACAAACCGCCGAAGCTCCCCATCTTCTTCTAAAATTCGCTCACTTATTCCAGGGAATTCTGTCTCAAGATTTGTTATGCATTCGCGTAATGTTGAACCGCTTCCGTCTACGGTAGCCAAATCACCAGTGAGACCTCTCAAGGGTTGAGGGATACGTACTAAAATTGTCATCTTTAACCTTCTATGATGTCGCCAGGGAGGGGGTCTATTCGAATACCCTGTTCCTCTGCCCAAGACAGTCCTTTCTTAATTTCTTCTGCATCACCCTCAAGCTCGAGGATAACCCAGCCCGTGGTCTCGTCAACATCAGCCATACGAATATTCGTAACAATTTCGAATTTGTGACCGAGTTCATAAATTACTGGTGCCTTAATTAACTGTGGCTCGAATGTGAATTTTAAACGGCGTTTAGACATATTTTTTTATCCCCTTTCTATTTTGCTAGAGATTGGTAGGCCTGTGCAAAGCTTTCTTGATTAGCCTTTATTTCTAGAGCTGGATTTAATGAGTCTGTTACTGCTTCGGCTGTCTTTGCTCCAGCACCAGTAATAAAGGCTACTACAAGTTCATCTGGATGAATGTGGTTTTTTTCTGCTAGTTGCTTGACACTTGCAACTGTTACCCCACCTGCAGTTTCAGCAAACACACCCTCAGTTTCAGCTAAAAGTTTAATCCCTTCAATAATTTCAGGATCAGTTACAGATGCACATGCACCATTAGTTTTTTGAAGTTGTACCAAACTATAGTATCCGTCAGCTGGGTTACCTATTGCTAGTGATTTTGCAATCGTATCCGGCTTTTGAGGTCGAAAAGTGAGGCTTTCTTCTTGCCACGCCGTTGCTACAGGTGAGCAGCCTTGGGCTTGCGCACCACTCATCCGAGTTGTGGGCTGTTCAATTAGCCCAGTACGTGCGAATTCTTCGAAACCTTTCATAATTTTTACAAAAAGTGATCCACTTGCAATTGGTACTACGCAATGATCGGGAACGCGCCATCCGAGTTGTTCTACAACTTCAAACCCTAAAGTTTTTGAACCTTCTGAGTAATAAGGGCGAACATTCACGTTTACAAACCCCCAGTTGTAAGTTCCTGCCAATTCGGCACAGAGTCTATTTACTGCATCATAGTTGCCTTCCACTTTTACTAGTGTTGGACCATAGATACTCGAGCCAAGTATTTTTCCAGATTCGAGATCGTCAGGTATGAAGACTACTGCTTCCATTCCTGCAGCTGCGGCATGTGCACTAACGCTATTAGCTAAATTTCCAGTACTTGCACATGCTAGGGTTGTATAACCAAGCTCGCGTGCACGTGAACTGGCTACAGCTACTACCCTGTCCTTAAAAGACCACGTTGGATTTTGAGTATCATTTTTTATATATAGATTTTTTAATCCTAAAGCTTTACCTAGATTCTTTGCGTGGAACAGAGGTGTATATCCGGCCTTGATATCTATAGCCGTTTCTACCTCACATGGTAGAAATTCATGGTATCTCCAAAGAGTTGGTTCTCGCGACTCGATGACTTTTCGAGTAACTTTTTTCTTGATAGCTTCTTCATCATATGCAACTTCAAGTGGCGCGAAACAAAATTCACACACATGGATAGCTGCTAATTCAAAGAGTCGTTTGCATTCACGACAACGAAGGTTTTTTGCGTACATTTTTCCTCTCGGTTAAAAGGGTATAACAGTCTATTTTTTTGAAATTATTTAAGGTCAGGGCATACACGGCCGACCCAATAAGGTCTTCATTCATACTCCTATTGCGGGCCGGTACCTTGAATCAGGCGCTGGAGCGCTCTCATCTATCCCTTTCAGGACCGGAGTTGGCACCTTTCTATGTAGGTTGCCTGGGTTTCGAAGGGCCGGTTCCCTCCACCCATCTCGATAAGGGCGGCCGCGCATTGCGTTATTAGATTCTAACTGCACCAGATGTGCTGCGCCAGCTAGACTAAAATTGTGGATATAGAAGTTTTTAATCAATTTGTAGATGAAGCACTTGAAGGGGTTCCGGAAAATCTTTCTTCACACATTGAGAATTTGAGTATCGTTGTTGATTCTTTTCCCGATGAAGACCAGCTTTTTTCTGTTGGTTTGCAACCCGGTGATACTTTATTTGGTCTTTATCAAGGTGTGCCACTTCCGTTGCGTAGTGCAAATTATTCATTAGTGTTACCTGATGTAATTACGATTTATAAAGATGTAATTGAAGCGGAGTGTAGATCTGATTTAGAGATACGTGAGCAAGTTCGAAAAACGGTGATTCACGAACTAGGGCATTATTTTGGTTTTAATGATGATGAACTTTACGCGCTAGAAAAGAGATGGAATGATGCGGGACGCTAAGAATCTAGCACTGATCGCGCGAGCTGCTCTAGGGCACGATCTTCGATTGGTGGATTGTGTAGACCCGCGCGAACATCGCGGTAATATCGTTCAATAGGGCGGCTTTTTTGTAAGCTCACTCCGCCGACTACACGCATTGCTAAATCAACAGCTTCAATACAATTATTTATCGTATCGATTTTTGTAATTGCTACTTTGTTGATTGGCTGCATTATTTCCTTTTCTCTAGCTTGATCGCGATGTTCCCATGATTCCGCAGCATCATTAATTAGTGTTCGGCTACGATGCAAAAGTAGATCGATTCTAGCAATACGGTTTCGGATCCCTGAAAATTGCTTAATTGTTTTTTGATCATTTGGTGTACGCTCGCGTGCGAATTCCACTGCATAGTTTCGAGCTGCCTGCGCAACACCAAGCGTTGTTGCTGCAACACCAAGTGCAAACCATGCACTTCCCGAACCACTTCGTTTATCAAGTTCACCTGGGCGTCTTTTATTTAAGAGCCTTTCTCTTGGTATGAGGACATCTTGCAGAACAATGTCATGGCTTCCGCTAGCTCTCATCCCTAGAGAATTCCAGGTTTCTTCCATCATTAAACCTTTGTCTTCACGAGTCAGTAAAAAATTTGCCAAATAGGAATCATTTTCCTCATCAATTCTTGCAAGGACGATGAAATATGAAAGGAGAGGTGCCATGGTTGTAAATGTTTTTTTCCCACTTATCCTCCAGCCCTGGGGTGTTGAAATAGCGACTGTATTGGGGAGCCCTCCACCTGCAGGACTTCCTAATCCTTCTTCGGTTGCTGCTGTATTCACAAGACTTCCTTCATTTGTAGCCTGTAAACTTATTTTTTCGAACCATTTTTCTGGGTAGCTTTTTGCTTCTCTTTCACTACCAAAGATTTTTAGGTGCATTGTTAACCCGAGGGCTGTGGCACCATCGCCAGTTGCCAAAATTTCTAAGATTCTCACATACGTGAGTAGTGAAATTTCATGGCCTCCATAAATTTTTGGAACGGTAAGGCTCAGAAATCCTTGCTCCTTCAATGCTTCAAAGTTTTCAAACGGAAAAGTACCTTCACGGTCATGTTTTGCTGCATTTCCGTCAAATTGTATAGCTAAAGTTTGTGCTTTTCGTATCCAATCTTCATTAGCCATATGTGCAGTTTACCCGAGTTGTAAGGTCTTTTTGTATTTGCAAGTTTTAACTGTCTTATAATCATTTGAAGAACGGAGGAGAATACCATGGAGGATCCTAAACTCATTGCAGAACGTTTAATTAGCAATGTTGAAAATGTTATCATCGGAAAAAATCGTGAGTTACGGTTAGCCATTACAGCTTTATTGTGTGGCGGTCATTTACTTGTGGAAGATGTGCCTGGGGTAGGCAAAACTATGTTGGCTAGAGCAATTGCAGTTTCTAGCGGCTGTTCATTTAGGAGAATACAATTCACTCCTGATCTTTTGCCAAGTGATGTGACTGGTGTTTCTATTTATAACCAGCAATCTAATGAATTTGAATTCCGATCTGGGCCAATCATCTCGCAAGTTGTTCTCGCGGATGAAATCAACCGAGCGACTCCAAAAACACAATCCTCGCTACTTGAAGCTATGGAGGAACGTCAAGTAACGGTTGATGGTGTAACCCATAAAATGCCTTCCCCATTTATGGTTATGGCAACTCAAAATCCTATTGAATACGAGGGTACTTTTCCGTTACCGGAAGCACAGTTAGACCGTTTCTTAATTCGCGTTAATTTAGGCTATCCGAGTGCAGATGATGAGGTCACAGTTCTTGATGAACAGCAAGTGAACCACCCAGTAGATTCGTTAAGTCCTGTTACTGATCCTAGTGAAATTGCTCAGGTGCAAGGTGCGGTACGCGAAGTTTATATAGATCCATTGATTAAGCAATATATTGTTGCTTTAGCAGGTGCCACTCGAGAACATGAGGACGTATACCTAGGTGCTAGTCCTCGTGGCTCTATTGCGCTCCTTAGAACTTCTCAGGCCAGTGCTCTTTTGGACGGACGTGATTATGTGATCCCAGACGATGTTAAGGATCTTGTTTTCGTATCTCTCGAACATCGAATAATTATTAGTCCAGGTGCTCGCGTTAAAGGTACAACTGCTGCCGATATTTTGGCTGATTGTCTAGGTCGTGTAGCAGTTCCTGGCACGCGGCCTAAAGCTTAAAGGGGGCGCTTGTGCGCCGTGTCTTTCAGAAGGTTGCTTTTGGTTCACCAACCGCTAGCTTTTTATTTTTAGTATTGATTGCCTGCATTGCAATCGCAGCTTCAACTGGCTATTGGTTACTTTTCCGAGTGGCTTACATTATTGGATTCAGTCTAATTATTGCTTTTCTACTTGCTTGGCTTAATACATTAGGACTGACAGTGAAGGTGGAACGCAGATCACTCAGGGGACAGGTCGGTGGAGAAGTCGAAGAGCTTATTGAAATTAGGAATCCAACGTGGTTTCCACGTATTTGGGTTGAGAGCGAAGATCCGAGTGACATGCCTGGTCATAACAATCGTCGTGCTCTGGTAATACCTATGCGCAGGCTGAGAAATTGGGTGAGTACTACAAAACTTACTAGGCGTGGGTTTTACGAATGGGGTCCAGTTTCTGTTGTTGGATGTGACCCTTTTGGAATTTTTAATTTTGAAAAGCGATTTGGAAACTCACAACAATTGTTGGTGTACCCACAAGTTTTTGATTTACCGAATTTTCAAACTCCGCCAGCTAATCTTCCTGGCGAAGGTCGATTTAGGCGAAGAACACACTATGTTACCCCGAACGCATCTGGTATCCGTGATTATGCTCCTGGTGACCCCTTTTCTCGTATCCATTGGCGATCTAGTGCTCATACTGGAGAGCTTATGGTTAAGACTTTTGAACTTGATCCGACCAGTGATATTTGGGTTATTTCCGATATGGAATCTTCAGTCCAGTTTGGTTCAGAAGATGAAAGTACAGAAGAATATATTGTGCGTATCTCAGCTAGTATCGCAAGGCGATATGTGAATGCTAATCGTTCAGTTGGGCTTATGGCATTTGGCAAAACCTTTGAGCTTATTGAACCTGAGCGCGGGTTTCGTTTACTTGATCGTATTTATGAGGCGTTAGCCGTTGTCAATGCTGTTGGTCAAGTACCTCTTGATAACATTTTGATTGAAGAACAACGACGATTTGGTAGACAGACAACCCTAGTAATAATTACTTCTTCTACTGACTCAGGCTGGGTAACTACGGTGCAATCATTTGTGCAGCGTGGAGTTCGTGTAGCCGTAGTGTTAGTAGATCCTGTTTCTTTCGGCGGTTCTATTTCCTCTTCTAAGGTATATGCCGAGCTAGTTGCTTCTGGTGTACTAACCTATGTCGTTAAGCAAAATGACTCTTTGCCTTTAGTTTTAAGTGCTTCTACTGCAGGTGGTGAAGTATGGCAAGGATGAGTCGTATTAGAAACCTAAGAAGTATGGCGGTAGATGCGCCACGTATATTTTTGAGTATTGATGACTGGATCACGCTCCTTCCTGCTCTAGCTATTTATCTTGCTGTTGCTATTTCAGTCCAGCAGGCTGAATGGGTTCGTAATTTTCCCCCCTTATATCCAACTGTGATGGGTGGTTTGATTATTGGTCTTTTGGCAACACGGCTTCGTTTGGTGTGGCCTTTGTTACAAGGTATTGTGATATTGCTTGGTTTTGGACTGATTGTTCTTTCGGTACAGTCTTATGCAGATGGTCCTGGATTTGGCGAGAGAATTATCGATTTAAGTCTACGTCTGCCAATGTGGTGGACGGATATACGGTCAGGAGAAATCAGCACTGATAATTTACCATTTGTAACGACTGTACATCTATTAGGTTTTTTCCTTCCGTATCTTGCAGCTTGGTCGATATTTCGTTGGAGAATTATTTCAATTGCCATAGTGCCTGCTGCCGTTGGGCTATTAATAATTGTCGCGACTGTTAAAGGACAGCCTTCTGGTGCCGTTGTCCTTTTTACATTAGGTGCTCTTTTACTTGCTGGAAGGATGGCAATACAGCGTCGTCTGGTTCACTGGGAGCGAGCACATATAGATTATCCGGAATTCGTTAGTCTTCGGTCACTACAAATCACCTTTGTGCTTAGTATTTTGCTTGTGGTTTTTGCTTGGGCTGTACCTTTGGGGAAACAGGCAGAAGCTTTTTCTAAGGTGGGAGATAAAATTGCTACTCCTGTAGTTGGTTTTTTTGAACCAATTTCAGAGTTAATTGATGATTTACGTGGAGTTGGCGGTAATTTTCATAAATTCGAAGATTCACTTGCTATCAGAGGAAACATAAAATTAGGGGAAACTTTGCTTTTCGAAGTGCAAAGTGATCGGCCGTTGTTAATGAGAGGAACTTCGTATGATTTTTATACAGGAAAGGGATGGAAAAGAGGAGATCACCAAACCTTGTTAGCCTCAGAAGGTGAATTACTAACAGCTGCTATCGAAGCCGTTTCATATCGAGATCGTGTCGCAGTGGAACTTCATGTGCGTGCTTTTGATGATGAAAGTACTCTTTTCACTTTAGGTACACCGCTTGGAGCGCGTGATCTTTCAATAAAAGCTGACGTTCCAACAGATTATTTGGGGGAGATGGAACGTATTGTTGCCGCAGATGGTATTCGATCAGGACAGAGTTATACCACCAGAGGGACCTATAGCATTGCTACTCCTGAACAACTTTCGAGTGACGGTACGGATTATCCTGCATGGGTTCGAGATCGTTATCTGCAGCTTCCTGATGATTTGCCTATGCGGGTTGGGGAAGAGACTTTTAAAATTCTAGACGAAGCAGGTTCTAATAACCCCTATGAGTCGGTAATTGCGATTACTAATTATTTGCGTGAGCTAGAAATTAATTTAAGTCTTAGAAAGTCTCCTGCTCGTCGTGATGTTGTAGATTATTTACTTTTTGATTCTCAGATAACTTATTTTGATCTAAGTGCTACTGCCCTGGTTGTTATGTTACGAACGCAGGGAATTCCAGCCCGCATTGCTGTTGGATATGCGTTGGATATTGAAGATGTCAACGGTCTCACATATAGCGTAAGAAAAAATGATGCGTACTCATGGGCTGAAGTTTATTTTCCTAAATACGGCTGGGTCGAGTTCAATCCTTCGGGCGATCGACCTGCTACCACAGTTTTACTTACTGAAGAGTTAGATAATCAGATGGCTTTAAGTGAAAGTGCGGTATTGGATCCGCTCCCACTCCCATTCCCAGAAGTTGATCTTACTGTAGATGATTTGCTTACAGCACTGAAGGGTGATGTAGATACAGAACAACCTTGGTTATTGGTTATTTGGATAGTAGTTGGTTTGCTTTGTGTCATAGCTATAAGTGCGTTATTTGGACGTCTGTTTTGGCTTTGGAATTTACGTGGACTTGAGTCTACCCCTAGGTATGTTGCTTCTGTTCAACGTCTTGCTGGGTGGGCAGGATTTGCATTAAACGAAGAAGAAACTATCCGTGAGTGGGGTCAAAGATTAGGGGAACGCATCCAGCAGAAAGAAAAAATGCGTTCGTTAACAGAGAGCTTTGAGTCTGATCGATATGGACCACCTCAGAACATAGAGGCTAATCCTGAATTGAGTACCGAAGTGTATCCAAGTTTGCGGAGAGCACTTGCAACAGCTATTTTACGTCGTTTACAGCGCTATAAGCGCTATAACTAAGTTTTATACGTTGAAGAGAATATGCATAACATCTCCATCTTGGACGATGTAGTCTTTCCCCTCTGTTCTTATTAGCCCTTGTCTTTTTGCTTCGGTTTCAGTTCCTATGCTTAGCAGTGTATCCCACGCGATTACTTCAGCTCGAATAAAACCTCTTTCAAGATCAGTATGGATTTGTCCAGCTGCCTTTGGTGCCGATAGACCTTTCTTAATTGTCCAAGCTCGACATTCATCTTCCCCTACAGTGAGAAAACTGATCAGTCCAAGTAATTCATAACTAAGTCGCAGGACACCTTCATAGCCACGTTCTAACACGCCTATATCTTCTTGAAATTCTTTTGCTTCTTCTTCACTAAGACTATTCAATTCCATATCAAACTTTGCACAAAGTGTTGTAATTGCTCTGCCTGTTTGAGTATTTTCTGATTCGAGAGATTCTATAATTGAATTTTGCTCATCTAATGTCTCCTCACCAATATTAATGATTTCAAGTAAAGGTAAAGAAGTTAAAAAACTAGTGCCCTGAAGAAGGCGGGTTTCATCTGGATTCAAAGAGATATTTCTTATGGGGATTTCTTGTTCAAGTTCTTGTTTTAAATGTTCTAATACCGAGACGAGTGCTTGCAGCGGAACTCTTTCGCTTTGTTTTAGTGAACGCATTTCTGGTTCTATTCTTTCAAGACGGCGTTCAAGCATTGCAAGGTCAGCAAAGGCTAATTCTAAGTCCATTGTTGTCCGGTCTCGTTCAAAATCTATAGTTTCATTAGGGTGAGGGACTGAGCCATCTTCAAACGCACGTACTACATGAAGTAGAGCATCCATTGCGCCAAGCTCGTTTAAAAAGCGACCTTCAAGCCCGTGACCTTTTCCAAAAGTTGTGTTACTTGCAGGAAAATCAAGATATTCGACAGACGCATAAGTGGTTTTTTTAGGTTTGTAAATTTTAGAAAGTTCATCTAGCCGGTGATCTGGAACAAAAGATGTAGCAATATTAGGTTTTTCTCTAACCCCGAAGTCCCCCACGGCCTCATTTCTGGCTGCGATTGCATTGAAGACAGTTGTCTTTCCTGATTGCGGTAAACCAATAATGCCGATACGCATTACCTGAGGCTACCGTGTCTTATTGCAATGCGCTTCCTGACTTTATATTAGTGTGGAAAACCACTAATTTAAAGATCTGCTTTTTCTTCAATACTTCTCAATTCTCTCATAATACGTTGTTTGTTTTTTTCAATTATTTTTCCAGTTCTTTCTGCCTTCGCAGCATCTTCAAAGGTAATGTGCTTGGTTTCCAACATGTTCTGTAACTCTTCCCTATCCTCTTCTATTAACTCGCCCTTAGGGGTTAACCACCAATCGAGAATGAGATCTCGGTACCAGACTGAATCATTCGTGTAGTAAAGCCCACTAATTGCATCAAAACGATGGGCTATAACTTTGTCATTATGTTTCATGCGGTAGATGTTATAAGGGCGCTGCAGCCAGAAGTATCCGTATGAAATTGTCCCTTCAGGTATTGTTACAGGGGTCTTAAAACTAGCACTTCCCATTGGCATTACGAAGCTAAGTACACGTAAGGTATTGTGTTGGTAGACCAAATTGCACTGATAGCTTTTTAAAATGCCATCGGCTTTAAGCTTATATTCTGTCCATGGAGTTTTTTTTCCCAATGGCTCCTCCGTCAGACTCATCGTACAATTGTCAGGGGTTTTCAGTGTTACGGTATTGTTTTGGTCTTATCGTTATTTTAGTCGTTGCGTTCCTTGCATATCTTGGCATTGGTGCACTTACCGATGGTTATTTTTCGACCAATATAATTCCTGATAATGCTGTTCCAGATTCATGGGCAGCTCCAGATTCATGGTCAGAGTGGCGCGATATCGTTCTCGTTATTTGTGGTTTGTTTTTTGCCGTGGCCATACTGGTCCTGATTCTTATTTTAGTTGCTCTCCTCCGATTGGTAATTACTGTGAGAAAACTTGCTAGCGATCGCATTGGCCCAACTGTGGATACAATTCAAGATCTTATTGTGAGCGTACGGGCCACTACCGATTTTGTTGGAGAAGCAGTTGTTTCGCCGATAATTCGTATTTATGGAATAGTAAGTGCTTTGAAAACTCTCATGTTTGGTGCCAATCATTTATTCGAAGATGAACGTAGTAATCGTGCAATTCCGTTTGAATGGAAGCAGTTACTTCGTCTACTGAGCCGTATTTTTGGAAGTGAAAAAAATGACCAGTGAAGATTTTGAAGATTTTGAAAGTGATGATGAAACAGAGGATTTACTTGAAAAGCTCATAGATGATGCAATTCAAGCCTCTCGGCTTAAAGAAAAAGAATTGTGGGAAAGATATCATGCTTTACGCAATAAGAGTCGCGTTAGGAGTAGCAAGGAATAGTTTTTTACAAAGGAGAGGTGCTGGAGTGGCTGAACAGGCACGCCTGGAAAGCGTGTAGAGGCGCAAGTTTCTCGTGGGTTCGAATCCCACCCTCTCCGCCATAATTTATGGGTTTTTCTAATGACGGAAATGTCTTATTCCGGTAAAAACTAATCCTACATCGTATTGGTCACAGCAATCGATACCATCTTGATCACGTAGACTTCCCCCTGGGTGGGCAATCAGAGTTACACCTGATTGGCAAGCGTGTTCGACTGCATCATTCCATGAAAATGGGAAAAAGGCATCGCTAGCCAACGCTGAATCTTTTACTTTTTCGCCAGCTTTTTCAATTGCAATATCAAGGCTTTTTACACGATTAGGCTGGCCACTACCCATTCCCAGCAGTTGGCGGTTTTTCGCAATTACAATTGCATTACTTTTGATGTGTTTTACGCAACGCCAAGCAAATTTCAGATCATCCATCTCTTTTTCAGAAGGTTTTCTTTTTGAAACAATATTTAATTCAATGTCTTCAGGTGTTACTGAATCAGCATCTTGGCTCAACCAGCCCCCTCCTATTTGCCGTAGTGATTTATGGTTTTTAACTAATGGTTTCGCTTCCAGTATACGTAAATCTTTAGATTTTCCCTTCAATATTTCCAGTCCTTGTTCTGTAAATTCTGGCGCAATAATTAATTCATAAAACATTCGAGTTTTTCCATCATTTGGGTTACGAAACTCTCGAATTTCCCGTGCTAGCTCCTCATCAATTGGCCTGTTAAAGGCAACAATTCCCCCAAAGGCACTGACAGGGTCGCCCTGAATTGCAAGCTGGTAAGCTTCCCTTAGGTTATCGCGACTTGCAACACCGCATGGATTCGTATGTTTTACGATGACACACGTTGAATCTTGAAAGTCGTTCACACAATTCCAGGCTGCATCTGCATCCAAGTAGTTGTTGTAGGACAGTTCTTTTCCATGATGCTGTTTCGCAAACGCGATACCACCAGCATTTTGAGCCGCTAGTGTTTCGTCTTTGTAGAGTGCAGCATTTTGATGAGGATTTTCACCATAACGGAGTGTGTTGATCAAATTTAATGACGTGGTTAATTCTGGCGGGTTTGTGTTTTCACCAATTGACCAAAGCCATTCTGCAACTGTGCTGTCATATGATGCTACGTGCTGAAAAGCTTTCCAAGCCAAATGCTGACGATGTTCAGACTTTAAGTTCCCATCTTTTAATCTTGAAATTATGTCGGCATAATCCTCTGGGTCTATTACTACTGAGACAGCACTGAAGTTTTTTGCAGCGGCGCGGATCATTGTAGGGCCACCTATATCAATATTTTCGATAGCAGTTTCAGTGGTTACATTTTCTTGAGTTACTGTTTGTTTAAATGGATAGAGGTTACAAGCGACTAAATCTATATGCTGAAAACCATGTTCTTGCAATGTGTTGGCATGACTTTCCAAGTCGCGCCGAGCCAGAATACCAGCATGTATCGCAGGATGTAGTGTTTTTACTCTGCCATCGAGTATTTCTGGTTGCCCAGTGATAGTTTCTACTGGGTGTACATTGATACCTGCCTCATCAAGTAATTTTGCTGTGCCACCAGTTGAAACAATTTCCCAATCGAGCTGTTCTAACTCACGGGCAAAATCTACCACCCCGGTCTTGTCGTAGACTGCTATCAGGGCTCGCATACTGCTCTCCTATTCAATTTTTCAGCAAATATTTTGTATTCAGTGCTTTAACACACTGTCTAAGCGAGTCTAACATCCTACTTGGACATATTTCTAAATGTTTTCTTCCCCATTTTT
>JAKUNN010000036.1 GCA_022451885.1 Dehalococcoidia bacterium
AGAACAAGGAAAAGATTCGATCGCTAATAGGTTTATTCGTCACTATATAGATCATACTGGTGGTGAAACAATTGTTGCTACTATTAGTCGTTCTCGTGTTGAATTATATGTGACTGAAAACATCTTGAAAGGACATACCGGATTCGACCCAAATGCAGAGGAACGAGTCTTGGCCCTTAAGGGGTGGTTTCAATTCTTGAAAAAAAGAAAGTATACGGAAGTAAATTTGGGCAACATAATACGCGCACCCCGAAAGCCGAAAGGCTCCATTTCTCGTACAAAGTCAAATGTTGTTTCCCCTGAAACCCAAATCACAGCCGATGGATTTGCTGATCTAAAGAAGGAGCTTGAAGGACTGGAAGCTATGACTCCAAGCCTTCGACAAGATGTTTCGGTTGCTCGTGAAGATAAAGATTTCCGGGAAAATGCTCCTCTAGACGCTGCTCGTGAAGCTCTTGCATTTAACTTACAACGAATTACTGATCTCACAACTATTTTAGATAATGCGGTGATAAGTGAAGAAGTTTCTGTAGATGGTTCAGCTGTATTGGGCTCGTTGATTCGAATATCAAGTTTGGAAGATGAGAAAGAATATGAATACACCCTTGTTAGTGCTCGCGAAGCTAATCCATCACTGAGAAAATTATCTGTTGAATCACCAGTTGGTAAAGAACTTTTGCATCGTCGTGTTGGTGATGAAATTACAGTTTCCGCCCCAGCCGGGGAGATTCGTTTTCGTGTCAATGATATTGGCTTAGCTTAATTTTTTAACAACAGTCGTCTTTATAACCGCATCTTTGACACACAGAGATTCTTGCGCCCTTAATATCAGGAATTGAACATCCGCAACGTGGACATCGCTGGGTTGGAATTTGTTTTTCCGGCACTTTAGCAAGGTATATGATTTATCTGAGCTTAACAAGTAAATGTTGACAAGAGTTAGCATTTAACTATAAGTTTCTTGGAGTAAAACAGACCTTAGGAGGCCTGCATCTATGGATACGACGTTAACAAGAAATGATATTCGAGCGGTTCTAGCGGAATTAATTGGGACTTTGGTTTTTGTACTTTTGGGTACGAGTGCTGTTGTTGCTGCCGCAAACGCGTGGGGTGGAGGGAGCTCCGTTGCTATTGTTATAGCTGTTGCACATGGTTTAGCAATCATTGTTGTGGTTGGTTTTACCGCAAAACTGAGTGGCGGACATATTAACCCTGCAGTTACTGTGGCGATGATGTTTTCACGTCATATAGGTATTTTTCGAGGAGTGCTTTACATTGTTGCGCAGGCAGTAGGAGCTGTAATTGGTTCTCTTCTCGTGAAGTGGGTTGTCCCCAATGCGCTTGAAGGTAATCTTGGAGCCCATGGTTTGGGTGGTGGTGCAACCGCTGGTGAAGGTTTGCTACTAGAAATTATTTTGACGTTCATCCTTCTGCTCGTTATCTACAATGTAGCTGTAGGTAAGCGCGCTGCAGTCAGTGCACCTGTTGCAATTGGTTTGACGGTGCTCATACTCCATTTTTCAGGTCTTGCGTTTACAGGAGCTTCTATGAATCCTGCGCGTTCCTTTGGACCTGCAATAGTTGGAAACGTTTGGGCTGATTTTTGGATTTATATCCTAGGACCTGCTATTGGTGCTATTGCAATGAGTATTGTTTGGCAGATTTGGAAAACGATAGGTGATGATAATCTTGAAGAGGATGCTGCCTAAAAGTTTTTAACAAGTGCTTAAAGCTGTCGAGATTTAATATCTCGACAGCTTTTTTTGTGTTTGTCGTAGAATGGTGAAAAAGTTCAGGAGAGAGTTGTGCCTTTTAAAGATATAATTTGGGAGGTTGATGGCAATATTGGCCGTTTAACGTTAAATAAACCCGAGAAATTAAATGCCCTGTCCAATAATTCGTGGGCGGAAATTGAGCAAGCTATAGCTGAAGCTAATGAAAATGATGATGTCCGTGCTGTTCTAATTACTGGTGCAGGTCGAGGATTTTGTTCAGGTACTGATCTTACATACACAGGTGACCTGGATGTTCCTAGACCTTTTGCGGGTCGAGCAGGTCGTGCAAGGACTCGTATGTTATGCGCCGCGTGGGTTTATCATTGCGAAAAACCTACCATTGCAGCTGTTAACGGTGTTTGTGTAGGTGCTGGGCTTTCTTTAGCGCTTGCATGTGATATACGTGTTGCTTCAACAGAATCAAAGTTTTCATCCATTTTTATTAAAAGAGCTATTAGTCCTGATACTGGAACTTCATGGTTACTTCCTCGTCTTGTTGGTATGGAAAATGCATTAAAAATGATGTACACCGGTAACCTGGTTTCTGGTCCTGATGCACTAAAGATGGGATTGGTTAGCGAGCTGGTGGAACCAGAAGAGCTGTTAGAAAGAGCAGAATCTCTTGCAAAGGAGATTGCTTCTGGGCCTTCGGTAGCTGTTGAAATTGCTAAAAGGCTTGCACATGACGGGCTTCATCGTGGTTTAGATGAGCACGTTGAAATTGAAACATTTTTACAAGGTTCTACACGTGATACAGAAGATATAAAAGAGGGAAGGCTCGCTTTTGTCGAGAAAAGGGAACCGATCTTTAAAGGACGATGATAGGACGATGTAGATAGCCCTGCTTGATTGAGGCTATCTACATTGAACTTACGTTCTTTATCGAATTTCTGCAGGATTTTCTACGAAACGACCGATTGCATTTGGGAACACACGATCTAGTGCATCTAAGTCCCAGCCACCCTCTCTAATAATCGCGATTTCACGAGTAACTTTTGTCATGAGGGCCACCTCATTTCCTCCCACTGAAAAGTCGCGACCATTAACGTTCTGAGCCGCGTCTGTGCAGAGATAAACTACTAGAGGAGCAATAAGTTCGGGTCTCATTGCATCTAATCTTGCTTCAGCATCTGCAGGTGTTTGTTCGGTTTCTTCAGCCTCTTCACCGCGTGCTGCAAGTCGACGCTGGCGTGCCTCTTCCATTTCCGGCGATAGGGTTAGGCGTGTGCCTGCTGCTGGCCTGATTGCGTTAACTGTTACGCCATATCGGCCTAGGTCAAGGGCACAAGTACGAGTTAATCCAACGATCCCTTCTTTTGCTGCTGCATAGTTGGCTTGACCCATGTTTCCTAAGCCTGAGCTTGATCCAGTGTTAACGATACGCCCTGAGCGCTGTTGCCTGAAAATAATTCCTGCATATTTTGTAGTTGCAAAGTGACCTTTTAGGTGTACATCGAGTACCAGGTCCCACTCCTCCTCTGTCATGTTAAAGACCATTCGATCACGAAGGATGCCCGCGTTATTAATTAAAATATCAAGACCACCAAAAGCTTCCACAGCGGTCTTAACAATATTTTCGCCACCTTCCATCGTTGCTACTGAATCAAAATTCGCTACCGCTTCTCCGCCGGCAGCCCTGATCTCCTCTGCCACTTGTTCTGCAGGACGTTCATCTTCACCCTCACCACCGACTGATCCACCAAGGTCATTAACTACTACCTTCGCACCTTCTTCTGCTAGTAATAGTGCTTCGCCACGGCCAATACCACGGCCTGCACCTGTGACAATCGCCACTTTTCCTTCAAGCCTGTTACCCATTGAATTCCTCCATATATCTTGTGAGTTTATTTTGTATGCCGAATCGTATCATGCTATTACCCATTAAACTTCCCTGCAGCTATATTGATTCCGTCATTTAAGATTACCCGGATCACGTCACTGGTTTGTTTTATTGCATCTGAGAGTATTTTTGCTTGTGTATTTTCTTCAGCAGTTAAAACATAATCTGCCACTATCTCAGGATCATATGAGGGTTGACCATTTTTCAGAGGTCGTCCAATTCCTATGCGTAACCGTATAAAATCAGGACCAATTTCTTCAATTAAGCTTTTAATACCATTGTGACCACCAGACCCTCCACCAATGCGTAGNCTTAANNTACCAACTGGTAGATCAAGATCATCAAAAATCACAAGAGTTTGGTTAATTGGGCTAGCAGTTTTATCTATTGCTGATCGAGCTGCCTTACCACTCGTATTTACATAACTTCGTGGCTTTACAAGGTTCACTGTTAGGTTGTTTATTGAAGTAGAGCCCAGGCGAAGTAATTTGCCAGATGATTTTAGGGTTACTTTTTCTTGTTTTGCAAAGTGGGAAATTGCTCTTGCCCCAACATTGTGACGTGTATTGGAATACTTTTCACCAGGGTTTCCAAGCCCGATAATTAACCAGTTTTCATCATTGGGTTGTGGTTGAACTTTTTTTAAAAAATTTCTAATTTTCACAATTTCCTCAGGCCAATCATGCATCTATACAGTTGCAAAAAAAAGTAAAGTGGCGTCTGATTCACCTCACCGCTATAGTGATAATCCATGCTAGTTGACTTGCATTCCCATACATGGCCGCGTTCACATGATAGTGTTTTAAACCCTGATGACCTAATTGAACGTGCAAAAAAAGCCGGATTAGATGGCATCGTGTTTACTGAGCATGATGTTATTTGGGAAGATAACGATCTTGAAGAGATTCGTGCAAAACATGATTTTTTGGTTTTGGCAGGTGTTGAGATAAGTACTGATGATGGACATATTTTAGCTTTTGGCCTAGATAAGTATGTTTTCGGTATGCATCGTTCAGAGGAACTTGCAAAATATGTTGAGACATCTGGTGGCGTTATGGTCGCTGCGCATCCGTATAGACGACAAATGCCTTGGGCTGCAGGTGATCCTGAACAGTATGAAAAAGCTCTTGAGAAAGCAACTCAAAATCCATCTTACAAGTTTTGTGTTGGTTTGGAGGAGTTGAATGGGAGGGGTTCAGATGCAGAAAATGAGTTTTCAAGAAAGTTATGCGAGCGAATGGAGTTGCCTGGAACAGCAGGTACCGATTCACATGCGATCGCTGATATCGGCAAATGTGCAACATTTTTTGAGCATAATATTGAGTCGGAGAAGCAGCTTATTGAGGAAATTAAGGCCTCTCGTTTCTATGCAGTTGATCTTCGAAGTGGATCCCCTGTTGCAACTTCTAAATCAATTTCCTGATTTTGGGCTTCACACAACGCAATATAGTTGTATTATTCAACGGTAGAATTTTGCTAGAAGGATTTCACGAATGACTTACATTATTACTACGCCATGTGTGGATGTCCAAGACCAATCTTGTGTTGAGGTATGCCCTGTCGATTGTATTTATTTCGATGAAGGCGAAGATCGCATGCTTTATATTCAGCCTGATGAATGCATAGATTGTGGTGCCTGCGAGCCTGCTTGCCCGGTGACTGCTATTTTTGCTGAGGATGATGTACCCGCAGAAGAACAAGCCTATGTTGCGATTAATGTAGAGTGGTTCGATGATAAGGCTGGTACAAGAGCGAAAGTGGATGCACTGAAGCCAGCGTAGTTTTCAGGCATTTTGGTAATAACTGGAAACCCCGGATTTGGGTAGCCGTGGAGACTGGTTGCCTCCTAAAAAAAACAAGGAGTTTTGGATGGCTGATCCCATACAAGTGGCTCATCGAGACACCTTTGGTAAGAAGGTAAAACGCTTAAGAAACCAAGGTGTGTTGCCCGGAAATATTTATGGCCGAGGTCTATCCTCGACCCCTATTCAAGTCGATAGTCGTGAGTTTCGCAAAGTAGTAGTGGAGTCGGGTATTCGCTCGATGTTTCAAGTCCTTGTAGAGGGTGAGTCTGAGCCAAGGCATGTACTTATACGGCAATTAGCACGTTCTGGTGGTACTGGTGACCCAATCCATGTTGATTTTTATCAAGTTGATTTAGAGAGGCCGATTCAAACAACCGTTGCAATTAATCTCATAGGTATTGCACCTGCAGTAACTGATTTATCAGGCACGCTTCTGCAGCATCTTGAGACTGTGCAGGTCCGCTGTTTGCCTTTGGACATACCTGATTCTTTTGAAGTGGATGTATCAGGACTAGAAACTTTCGAAGATACAATTAAAATTGCTGATGTCACGTTTGCAGAAGGTGTGGAAGTGTTGACGTCTGAAGACATGAGTATCGCTGGCGTTCAACCGCCTCGTGTTCTTGAAGAAGTTGTTTCTGAGACCGATGAGGAATTGGCTGAAGGCGAAGAAGGTGAAACATCTGCAGAGGGTGAAGAGGGTGTGGTTGATGAAGCTGAAGTATCCGAGGAGACATAGATTTCCAGATAGTGGCTATTTAGTAGAAACTTAGGATCCTAGGCAGTAAATAGGGCAAATTTAGACGATATTCACCAAGTTGTAGTCAAAATGTAGTCAAAGGGTTGAATTATGCCCCTCGTGTGACACACCCCTACACACATGCAGATAAATTTGACGAGAATACAAAAAGTGCATATTCTTGATATTCTTGATTAGATTAGTCAGGATTAGGAACTATATGTTTATTGAACAAGAGATAACTCAACATGTTTAATAAAAACTAGTTTATTAAGAAGTTATTCCCGTTCAAAAATTTGAACGGGGTTTTTTGCGAAAATCAAAACGCTTAAAGGGGTATGGAAATGAAATTCAAATCTTTATCGGGATTATTAGTCTTACTGATGATCTTTGTTACGGCAGTTGCATGTAGTTTTCCAGATATGGATCCTGCCTACGAAGTATGGTCTATTGACCAGTCTGGCACTGAAGACGATGGGACTGGTGGACGCCTATACATATGGGACGGGGAAGATATTTTTATAGATGATGCTAAGGATGCAAAACCTGAGATTATAGATCTGGCAAAGGCAGCTAAAGACGCTAATTGCGACGCCCCGATAAAGCCACATATGATACTTTCAAACCATACCACCCCGAAGGCCAGCCACGTCATTCTGGCCAATGTAGGTTCTGGTAACACTTTCTTCATAGACATTGCCAGCCGTGATATCGTCGGCTGTGTTAATACAATAGGAGGTTTCAATGGAGCAGGTGGAACAACAAATTCCCACGCCTCTGTTGCGTCTCCTGATAACAGCATTGTTATAGTCGCAAATATTGGCGCAAAAGATGAATCTGGGTTCCTGCATAAAATCCAGACTAACTACACGAGTAACGATTACAAATTAGTAGAGACTTTAGCATTGGACCAGTTCACCAATGAATTAGGAACTGCGGTGGCGCGCCCAATCTGTCACGAGTTCACTAGTGACAGTAAATTCGCCTACATAACTTTAGCTGGCGGAGGTGTGCTGGTAGTAGACGTGGGCTCTGCAGACGGAACCACACCTATGACTGTTGTGAAAGTCTATGACAAGGACACCGTTCCAGGCATCGGTTGTGGTGTAGCTCGGTTACCTTTTAATAGGATAATGACCAATGGTGAAAGTGGGGCTAAAGGAGGAGATGATTTCCTCTATACCTTTGATACTAGTAAAGCTGCGGAAGGAGTATTTCCGAACCCAGTACAGATTGAACTCCCAGGTGAGGACACCCATGGTGCGGTTACCTGTATTGATCAAAAGGGCGATATATTTGCAATAACCAGTATGCGGGTAAGTAATGACGTCAACTTCGTAGACCTCCAGACTAACAAGGTTGTGGCCACTCAGTCGATGGCCACGTCCTTCAGCCCCGATCCAAAGCCTGACGTGGCAGACATCGTGGGCAACAAGATGTTTATTGCTTTGCGGGGTGCTAAACCGCTGTCGGCTATCGGCTCCCTTGAGTCCGCGGATCGGACACCAGGTGTGGCTGTTCTGACCATCAGCGATGATTGCAAGAGCCTCAGTTGGGAAGAGGAGGACCTCGCATCAATGAATGACTCAAAAAGGATGGTTACTCTTAAAGATGGAACGGAAGTCTCAGCTTCCGATCCGCACGGCCTGGAAGTGATACTAAGATAAGAATGTTTGACTATTCCGATATTGGGCGTGAATAGTCAACATTACTACGGGGTATTGTCACCATATGCATAGTCCCTGTTTTTAAGAGTTTGTTGAACTCCTGCCGTAGGGACTCGGGAGGAGTTCAAACAAACAAGATCTATTAACTTATTTCGCTTAATTCTCAACTCTCTAAGAGTTTCTAATCCTCTGTACTTCTTACTCTTATTAACGGTTTACGTTTAGGGCTTTATTTGTAGCGGACAAAACCTGCGAAATAAGCGAATTAAGTGCGTTGATCTATCACCTCGCGTAAACCACTCTGCCAACGTGTAATATTTTTTATTTCGAGAGTAAGCACTAGAGACTCAACAAATAACTGAGCAATGGAAACTGAGCAGAAAAAGAATTGTAGTCAATAAAAGAAACCTACTATAGCCATTTATGAGTACATAGCTAGCTAATACTGAGTAGGAATACGTACGAAAATTACCTTCTATAATCATGAACAGAATCAGGAGATTAAACAGTGCCTAAATCTGATCGTGATTATCCAGCAGAGTTATCAGTTGCTGCCTTGCACATTTTTTTGGATTGGTTTGGTCATACTTCAGCTAGAAGTACTAAAATTCTAGAAAAAACCCTTTCTGAAAATCAGGATTTATTACAGGCAAATATTCAAGTTGGCAGGCAGTGGGACTTGAGCTGTACAGTAATAGACACTTTGTCGATAGAAAGTGATCTTTCCTATGAAAGTGCACGTGCTGCGGTTGAAGCCCGGTTAGATTCCGAAGAACTTAGTATTGCTCTGTGGCCTCCACGTGCGGCACCTCTTCCTCAGGGTGAGCCAGGGCTTTCCGAGTTAATTTTGGCAATTAGAGATGCGAAGCAAGTTAGTAATGATGACACACGATTGGAAATTCGACGTCCGGTACATATCTATCTAAGAAGAACCTCAACGACGGGGTCTGTAGTGACTGTCTTGGGTGGTTTGAGTAGTCTTTGGGCTCAATTTACGAATCGAGTTCCAGGTTCGTTTCAACTAGAATCTACTGAATTGCATCGTTTGCCTCATAACGAAGAGGAACGTGAAGAACTAATTGAATCAATCGTTAATGCTTCTACGCAGCCTGATGTTGATGATGGGCGAACATTACCCGCTATCGATGCGTGGACTGCGGTCTGGTTACGTGAGCCAGATCTCGCAACTGTTATGGGTTCCCCACGTCCTACGAGCGATACACAAGCGTCTTCATTACGTCGAAATTTGAGGAAGCTTCTAATTTCACAGAAGGATGTGCAGAAAAATGCAGAACAGCCTAGAGCGCTTATAGTTATAGGATCTGCTTTGACTGTTGATGAGGAAAAGCTTTCTTGGGTGCTCAAGGGGATGGATCCATCACTGTATGCTGGGTTTTCAATTATTGTGGTGATTGTGGATGGGTCTGTAAAGCCAGTTATTGTTCCCCAAGAGGGGGCATTGCCTTGGGATGTTCCCCTACCAAACTAAAAAATTAGTCAAAGAGTGGTCCACCTTTGTCGATGATCTCTCCCGATTTACTAATGACGCTAGGACGCTCTTCACAATATCCATCATTTTCACACTTATCAAAAGAAAATGCTTTTACTGTTTTGTCGTATTTGATGCTCCACGTTCCCAAAACTAAACTACTTAACCCTCGTGTATTCTCTGCTTCCAGAATTCGAATCAATGCTTCAATCTCTTCTTTACCCATCAGAGTCTCCATATGCGGTTATATTGATATGCTAGCTTTATTCGGAAAAGCTATTCAGTGCAAGCAATTTTTTTTGTTTCATTGTTGAAAGATATGATTAGTTCCAGTTATTTAATTTATGAAAAAAGTACATAAACCTACAAACAACCTTTGGCTTGCTGAGGAACTATGGGATTTAGGAGCTATTGAATTTGGTTCTTTTACACTTGGTCGCACTGCTGTTGATTCACCAATTTATATAAATCTCAGAAAGTTAATTAGTCGACCTACTGCCTTAGCACGTTGTGCAGAGATTATTCGTGCAGAACTTGAGGCGTTGGTATCGATGCGTAATCCACAAGTTCAACCGTTTACGCTTGTTGTAGGTGTTCCTTTCGGAGGACTTCATGTTGCGACAGCTTTTTCTCTTTTGGTCAACACCCCGATGATTTACTGTCATTCTTCTGCAGGCAAGAAGGAAGGTGAGATAGAGGGTAATTTTGTGACTGGGCAGTCATGTTTAATTATCGACGATTTGATTACTGGAGGGGGTAGTATTTTGGAAACTAGCTCAAGTCTTTTGAAATCAGGATTGATAGTTCGAGATGCAGTCACTTTGGTTGACCGTCAGGAGGGGGGTATGGAAGCGTTGCGGGAAGAAGGTATTAACCTTGTAAGTATTCTTACTTTGGAACAAATTGCTAATCATTTACGATATTCCGAAAGAATTACCCGATCGCAATTTGAAGAAGTACTCGTATACCTAAGTCGATCAAGAGGCACAACTTAGCTAGCTAAGGTTTCATCTTGCCTATGAGGACAGTTACTTTTATGGAAGTTGGACCGTTGCTACACCTGGAGATGTCCGTTGTCCCTGGGGATTTTCTGTCCAGATTTCTAGATCTACCAACTTCTCCCCATTTTCCTCATATTTTCGAGTAACAATACCTTTACACTGAATGTCTTGGTCTGGAAAGTCCATACCTCTGTACGAACAACCCACTTTTTTAATTGAACCCTCATTACCAATCCAGTCATGTAATAATTGTCCCAGAAATGCGTGTTTTAACGCTCCGTGAACAATGATGTTTTCGAGCCCCGTAGCTTTCGCAAAATTATGATCATAATGAATTTGATAAAAGTCCCCTGAAGCTGCTGCCCAATGAACTAGTTGTTGTGTGTTGCAATTTTTCGCAAGCGTGGGGATTTCCATTCCCTCACTAACTGCATCCCAAGTAGTAGACATGTTTTCTCCTAATACCGGATTCCGGTTCCGGTTACGATAGCAACGGTTTCACCCGTTTCATTTTTGTATACGGTTTTAGATGTTGTGATTAGCATTTCACCTAAACGCCCTTGTCTTTCTTCAATTGCTGAAACGTGATTTGTTGCAGTCAGAATATCACCTGCACAAATTTGCCCCGTATATTCGACATCTGTTCCACCATTTAGCATTCGTTTTAAAGGTCTGCTTGGTTCTGGGTTAGGTCGACTGCCTCTTGCTTCACTTGCCCGGTTAGGGTTGAAGATAGGGGTTCCCAAATATCCTGCAGGGGCAGGAAGATTTCGGTATCCTGCTCGTTTTGCCTCTTCTTCATCATAAAAAACAGGATCGGTATATCCCACAGACCTTGCAAACATACGTACTGAAGTCTTGTCTATTTCTAAAGTCCAGGGTTCAGACTCTACCCCGATTGTTGCTTGCATTTCCTCTGTTATTAAGGAATCTTGCTCAGCCATTCGTTCCTCCAAATAAATCGTCTCAGCGAAACAATACCTGCATCTGCCTGCCTCGTAAAATTTATTATCCGCTAATATAATCCTTTTCTTCAGTTTTTAGGTGATAAACGTCATTGAGCGAACCGATTATTCGAGTGTGTTTACTTGCTAGAATTATTGAGATTGATGTATGGGCTGGGCGAAAGAGCATATCAAGTGGGGTTTTAAGCAGATGTCCCAAATAGGCATTAATAACGCCTCCGTGGGCTGCGACCACAACTCGTTTTCCTATATTTTCAATAATAATTCCTTCAATTGCAGTTACAACGCGTTGACGTAATTCATGACTTCGTTCACTTTGAGGATATACATCCCATGAATTTTCTTTTGCCATACGCGAACGCATAGCAGTTAGTGCCTGCTTCCCAAATACTTCTTCAGCACTCAAATCTTGTGGTGAATCTCGAAACATTTCAACTTCTCTGAGGTCATTTATCACTATTGGTTTCAGATCATGATGTCGAGCAATTTGCTCACCTGTAATAAATGCTCTTTTTAACGGACTTGCATAAACAGCATCGATTTTGGTTGTTGATAGAGATTGCCCAACTAGTTTGGCTTGCTCGTTTCCGAGTTCACTTAGAGGAGGATCCACCTGGTCTCCGATACTTCTTTTATAGAATTCCGTAATATTTTTTGCAGTGGCAGTTGTTTGTTGTCCATGTCTAACCAAGAGGATTTCTGTATTAAGTTCAGCACCAAACGTGCTTACAGGTTTCGATTTTTCTGTAATAGATTGTTTCTTAGTAGTCATATTTTTCTAATCCTGTTTTTTTAACTGTTTTTCTTACCAACGTTGTCCTGGTGGTGGTTTCCGTTCAAGATTTTTCCCTACCGCAGACGAAGCAGTAGCTTTTTCTGACCAGGGCCAAGTTTCATTCGGAGCAAAGTCACCGGGATTAGATGTTGTCATAGCAGAGGCGATTATAAGTGTTCTTTTAGTTCCAGCCACGTCATGTACTCGAAATATTCGAGCGCCTTGCTCAAAAGCTAATATTGTACTGAGGTGTGTTTCCAAGTCGCGTTGTTCTGGATCAAGCCCACTAATACTACCTATATAATTTTTTCGTGAGTGTGCAAGTAAAATTGGAAGACCAAAAGTGTTCAGTTCTCTGAAGCGACGAAAAATTTGAATGTCCTCATCATGACTTTTTCCGAAAGCAATTCCTGGATCTATTACCACGCCATCAAGGTTAGGTATTTCTTTTTCAATCTGCTCTAACCTATTTCCCATCCAGTCTATAGTTTCTGTTACAACGTCTTCGTAGTCAGGTGGCGGGATTACTCTTTGTTTTGGCACCGATTGGTTGAAGTTTAAGACATATCCTGCATCTGCTTGTGCAGCTTCTTCCAATGCACCTGTGCCAACAGTATGTCCGGAAATATCATTGATAATTGAGGCGCCTGCATTTATAGCTGCGTGCGCAACCTCTTTTTTGTAGGTGTCAACCGAAACACAAAATCCATCTGCAGCAAGTGCTTTTATGACAGGTGTTACTAGTCCAATTTCTTCTTGTGGGGTTAAGCGTGGCCTACTACCTCGTGCTGATTCACCTCCAACATCAATAATTGAGGCACCCGCATTTTTTAGTTCGTTCGCATGTTTAAGGGCAGCTTTAATGCTGCTACCGACTCCTTCGCCAGAAAAAGAGTCAGTAGTTAGATTTAAGATGCCCATAATAATTGCTTTATCAAGCGGAAAAGATTCAGTTTTTGTCTTCCATACTTTTTGGGGATGGAGATACCGTTTGAGCGCCTTTCTATGTTCGCTATTACACTGAATGAGCTCTGCTTGAAATTTTTTTAATTGTTTACTCGTTCCTGCTACACGTACAACATTTTCTTGTTGAGTTGCTGTGAGATCACAATTAGTTGAGGCTTTGTGAATTGTTTCATGTTCTGTACTAAAGAAAAGCACGTGCTGAGTTTCATTATCTCCTGCCTGCTGAGAAGTTGAAGGTGGTACGGCACGAAATTTTGGTATGACACTTACCATAATTTACCTGTTGATAACTTGCGGGATTGCCAAAGATGTTCGAGATCATGGTGATAGAGGTCCTGTGCAAGATCCAAGATAGATACGTTGCCCTTATATGGATGTTGTCCTTCGGATGACCAGTCTCGTTTTGAAAGTCCGTACATTAGATACACTGTTTGTTCTCGGGCTTTTTGAAATCTCCACAATGCATGGTCCAAGTCTTTTGTGGCATATTCGCTTTCTAGAGGTATAGCATCAAAGTCTACGTGGTGTAAGTCTTTAGTTGTTCTATCCATAATCATGCGTATTTGTTCAGCTACACCTATCTCCACATCACCAAGATGTATTGAAATAGCTAAAAGATTCCATTGGTTATCATTCTTAAGGTCGTAGCTTTTTTCATCGTAGTAGAGAATTTTTTCAAGTTCACCTGAGGATTCAAAAAGGGCTTTTAGGAGAAAATTCGGATTGAATTGTACTTTAGATTGCCTCAACTTTAGGGTCCTCACCGTAGAGTTTGGATTGTACTCTTTTTCCTGACGTTAGGTTTTAATTACCGGAATATCTGTCTGACAAAGAGGACATTCGGTGGGGAGGAAAGTTTCTATTTCTAATGTTATGCAGGCATGGAAAGGAATTCCAAACTCTGTGGATCCTCCACTACGATCTACTAATATCGCTACCCCTACTGCTTCGGCACCTGCATTTTTTACTGCATCAATTACATCCCGGACGCTGCCACCTGTTGTAAGGACGTCGTCAATTACTAGGACTCGGTCGCCAGCACCAATTTCGTACCCCCTACGAAACTCTCTACCGCCATTTTTTTTACTCTCTGCAACAAGTGAACGGACTCCCAGTTGACGAGCAAGCTCAAATGATAGTATTGCACCTCCTGTAGTAGGACCAGCTACAGTATTAATTTCCAATTCAGCAAATTTCTTGGCGATTTCATCACACATTTTTTCAGTTAGTGACGGTTGCTGTAATAATCGGAATTTTTCGATGTAAGTATCTGCATGTAAACCGCTAGTGAGTTGAAAATGTCCATTTAGGACTGCACCTAGCTGTTCAAGTTGTTCGATATGATTTGTAGACATATTCACCTGTTATTTTCTTTCGTTCGGCTGTTCGGATTTTATTGGACCAAAGGCATTATGGGGCCAGTATGAAAAGAATGCTTTTCCCGTAATATTGTCCATGGGGATTAATCCAACACTTATGTTCCGGCTATCAGTGCTGTTGTTTCGATTATCACCTAGGACGTATATGTGATCATCTGGGATTGTTATTGCTGGATAGTCACCTCTCCATTGCTGATTTAAATATGGTTCTTCTAGCGCATAACCATCGATATAAACTTCTCCCGATACTATTTCTAGTGTGTCTCCTGGCAATCCTATTACCCGCTTAATCAACTCTTTGTTTCCGCTTGCAGGGTTTTTAAAAACAACAATATCTCCACGTTCAATTTTTCCAAAAATAGGTTCTTGGGAATCACTTGACGCAGTCCAACCAGGAATCACATTGGAAAAGCGCCCAACATTTATAGACGAATATGACCATTTGTTTACAATCACGTACTCGCCATTATCGAGGGTAGGGTACATTGATAAACCGTCCACTTGATAATTGTGTACCAAGACTCTTATTGCCATGAAGACTAGGAGTGCCAGAAGAACAGTCTCAATTATTTCACGAACTAGTTTCCTGGTAGGCTTCTCTCCCCAGCTATTTCTAAAACCTTCCATAAATGCCGGAGTGCTATCTTCCGGAAGTGCATTTGCAGATGTTTTAGATTCCTCCAATTCTTCTAAGGAGGTGTTTTTTTCGGCCTCCGGATTTGGAGTCGACTCATCAAGAGAAGTTTCTTCTTCAATTTCGTCTATCACAATAATTTGAGATTAACATATGAAGTGACGAAAAAAGTAGATACTGGGATTGGTTAACTTTTGCAAAAGGATAGTGATAGACTTTGCTAATAATTTGCTTAGGATTTTATGTTGCTTACGAGAAACCAAGTTAAAGGCGTTGTTCTTTTAGTAGTTTGCTTTTGTCTTTCTTTAACAGCCTGTACTCAGGGGGAAGAAAACAAGTATGTCCATGATGTCTACGGAGATTATGGCATTGCAGTCACAGGTACTGGTGAAATTAGTGTAGTCCCAGACATTGCCGTTTTTTATGTAAGCTCTGAAGTCGAGGCTAAGAATGTGACTGATGCTACTAAACGAGTATCTAGAGCTTCTCAAAAGATAATAGCGTTGCTTAATTCAAAGGGTATAACTGCCCCAGATGTTGTAACGAGTTCGGTAAATATTTCTCCTCGGTACGATTGGTCGCGAGATGTACAGACAGTTGTTGGGTATATTGCTTCCGTTTCAATGCAAATTACCGTTCGAGAAATTGCAGAAGTTGGACAGATTCTTGATTCTGTTATCGAGGCTGGAGGCAATACCATTCGTTTGAATGGGCTGCGATTTGATATTGAAGATCGCACGAAGTACATTGTTTTAGCGAGAGAGCTTGCAGCAAAAGATGCAAGGGATCGTGCAGAGCAATTAGCAGTATTACATGGTGTTAAATTGGGGCAACCTATACGAATAAGTGAATTTGATACTCCGAGTTATAGCCCTTACGCGCGAGCAGAAATGCATTCTCATTCGGATGGGCTACCTATTGAACCTGGTTCTCTTGCTGTGAGCGTTTCATTAGCGGTGCAGTGGTCTATTGAAGAAACTGACTGATCATTTTGGAGCTTTTTTAAGGCGATCAATTCCGTCTTTTAAGCCTACCGCACTGAACAGAATAATGAGGAAAATTATATATTTTGTTGGCTCGCTCAAAATAAGGCTGAGTCCAATAACACATATCACCGAGATTGCAATACTAGGTAAGGTCTTTTTTATAAAAAGCATCATTAATAAACCTATAAGAAGCATGATTGCTCCAGGTATAGGGACTATGCCTACTGCGACTCCTAATGCAGTGGCTGCACCACGTCCACCACGGAATTTTAGCCACGGAGGGAGTATATGACCTATGACGGCGGCCGTACCTGCTGCCATAATTACCCAATCGGTAGTGTCTAACAGAAGGGAAAGTCCAATTGCGAGAGCACCTTTAGCTAGGTCTGCGATGATTGCAAAAATTCCAATTTTCAATCCCGTAGCACGTTGTAAATTGCCTGCTCCAACATTGCCGTCACCAAAAGTACGTAAATCAATGTTGTATTTTATTTTTCCGATAAGCCATGAGATGGGGATAGAACCTATCAGAAATGACAAAGTAATTGCGAGAAATGCAGTCATGGTGGGAGCATAGCTGATTGCACTACTTTGTTCCTGTAAAAATTCTTGAGCAGTATTTCGTAAATTTATTAAATACTCAGTAAAATTCGCGTAATCTGTAATACCATTGCGAAAAACTAAAGGAGTTAATGTATGCAAGTGCCAATGCTTATAAATGATTTTCTATATCGAGCACGTGATCTTTATGGGGAAAAAGAAGCCGTTGTCGATGGGTTGCAAAGATTTACATACAGTGAATTTGCTGAGCGTTGTTTTAGGTTGGCGAATGCACTTTCTAGCCTCGGGATTAAGAAAGGCGATCGGGTAGGGATACTGTCGCCTAATAGTCATTATTTTCTTGAGTCGTTTTACGGCACTTCGCTTATCGGAGCTGTATTGGTTCCATTAAATTACCGATTAGTTTCGGATGATTTTCAATACGCTTTTAGCCATGCTGGTGTTCGAGTTATTCTTGCGGATTCTGAGCTAACTAATTCATTGGATGAAATAAGGGATCGACTTCCAGCAGTCGAACACTGGATTGTGGCACGTTTTGACGATGCCCCAGTTCCTGAGGGCTGGCTTGATTGGGAGTCTTTAGTTACTGTTGCTGCACCCACTCCTCCAGAATCTCCTGAAATTGATGAAAATGATTTGGTTTCTATTAATTACACATCAGGCACCACTGCTCGACCTAAAGGTGTGATGTTAACGCATCGTAATTTTTATATAAATGCATATAATTTTATCTCGCATCTAGGTATTTCTCATGATGATAATGAGATGTGGACTTTACCTATGTTTCATTGCAATGGCTGGGGTGGGGTATATGCGGTGACTGCAATGGGTGGAAAACACGTGATAGTACGTGTTCCTGAGCCAAAAGGTTTATTTCAACTTGTGCAAGATGAAAAAATTACCTTTGCGTGTATGGCCCCAGCTGTGCTTGCTCGAATCTTAGATTACCCTGATTACGCAGATTTCAATATCACAACTAAGCCTAGGATTGCTTGTGCTGGAGCCCCGCCACCTCTGACTTTTGTGCACAGACTTGAAGATGAACTAGGCTGGACCTTTTTGCAGTTATATGGCCTTACTGAAACTGCACCAATTTTAACAATGGCCGAACCAAAACCGCATCTAAATTTAGAGGGTGGGGAGCTTTATCGAATCAAAGCCAGGGCAGGTCATGCTGCATTAGGTGTTGATTTACGTGTAATTGGTGAAGGTGGTCTTGATGTTCCGCAAAATGATGAAACAGTTGGTGAAGTTGCTGCACGTGGAAACATGATATTTAAGGGATATTGGGAACAGCCAGAAGAGACTAGTAAGGTTGTAAGGGACGGCTATTTTTATACTGGTGATCTCGCAACCATGGATGAGCATGGCTACATTAATATTGTTGATCGAGCTAAGGATGTCATTATTTCTGGGGGTGAAAATATTTCATCTATAGAAGTTGAGGATATTTTGTACAGACATCCGTCTGTTCTTGAGGCGGCAGTCGTAGGCATTCCACATGAAAAATGGGGTGAAACACCTTTGGCTGTAATTGTTCCTCAAGCCGGTGAAAGTCCTAGTGCAGAAGAAATTATTGAATTTTGTAAAGAAAACCTCGCACATTTTAAGGCGCCAACTCGAGTTGAATTAACAGAAGCGTTACCTAGAACTGCAACTGGCAAACTGAAAAAATTCGAATTACGAGATGCATATTGGGAAAATGGTAAACGCCGTGTTAACTAAGAGATTTTTTTGGCTTCTCAAAGTTTAGCCTCGAGGATATAGTTAGTTACATAAGTTGGAGGGTGTTGTGGCGACTTTTGATACTGTTATAAAAGGCGGAACGATCATAGATGGTCTTCAAACTCCACGTTATGTTGCAGATGTTGGGATAAAGAACGGCCGTATTGCTTCTATAGGCAGGATTTCGACAAATGATGCTGACCAAGTATTAGATGCTTCAGGGCTAATTGTTGCGCCTGGTTTTGTGGATTTGCATACCCATTATGATTCGCAAATCTATTGGGATCCTTGGTGCACTATTTCTGGGTGGCATGGGGTTACTTCGGTGGTTATCGGAAATTGTGGTTTTGGTTTTGCTCCGGTGAAAGAGGATATGCAAGATCGAGCGATGCTTACAATGGCTCGTAATGAGGCCGTTCCTTTGGAATCCATGAAAGAAGGAATGGCTTGGGACTGGGAAACATATCCCGAATTTTTGAATTCACTCGATAGAATTCCTAAGGGTGTCAATGTGCTTTCATATGTTGGTCTGAACCCCTTGTTGATATATACGATGGGTTTGGAGGCAGCAAAGTCACGTCCTGCATCGGATAGTGAACGTGAAAAGATGTGTCAGCTGTTTGAAGAAGCCCTCCAGGCTGGTGGTTGTGGGTTTTCTGTTCAGCTGGGTGGTGAGAATTCTGTACAAAGAGATTATGACGGAACTCCTATGGCGACAGATTGTATGGCCGAGGAGGATCTTTTAGCTTTTGCACGTGTACTAAATAAGGTTGGGAGGGGATTTACTCAAATTGCTGGATCTTTGGATACTGCAGAAAAAATTGCTGAGGTGTCAGGTCGTCCAGTGCTCTGGAATTTGTTAGCACCTGCGACAGATCAGCATGGTCAAAAAACGGCCCCTCACCAAGAGGCTATTCGTAGGATAGATGAAGCCAATGCAAAGGGTTTGAGGATTTTTGCACAGGCTTTGACAGTTGATGTTGGATTTGAATTTACCTTGGAAGATTGGAATTTATTCGACACAAGTCCGGTATGGCGTGAAGTGACGTTAGGTAATGTATCTGAACGCATACAAAAAATGGGTGACCCTCAAAGACGGCATGCTCTCCGAGAAGAGTATGATTTAGGTAAGGGTCCAATTGCAGGTGGTGGTACAGAAGAGGGCGTAAAGGAATCTGGTGGTGGGGCCAATGTCAACGGGATTGCTACTTTGATTGTCGAAGATGTTGAGTCTCCAGATCTAAAAAAATATGAAGGCTTACATCTTCCGGAAATTGCGGAAATGCAGAATAAACATATTATTGATGCTTTCTTGGATCTTGCGTTGGAGGATAATTTAAAAACAACATTTGCTACCCCACCACGACCAACTGATCCTGATGCTATGGCCGAAGTTGCTAATTCATCAGTTGCTATACCGGGGGTTTCGGACGGAGGTGCACACACTAAGTTTATTACCTTGGGTGCTTATCCAACTGAATTTCTTAGTCGTTGGGTTCGTGATGGGGAAATTATGGATTTAGAGCAAGCACATTGGAGGTTGTCAGCATATCCAGCCTTAGCAGCTGGTGTGAAAGATCGGGGTTGGCTTAGAGAAGACGCACCTGCTGATATAGTTGTTTACGATTACGAGAACTTGGCAATGCTGCCGGTTGAGAAAGCTTGGGATTTTCCTGCAGGTGCGTGGCGTCGAATTCGGAAAGCAAAGGGCTATCGGTACACTATTGTCAATGGTCAAGTAACGTTTGAGGATCAAAACTGTACCGGTGCAACTCCCGGAAAATTACTCAGGCATGGTTTAGCTTAATAATCTTCGAGCACTAAATTTTTGTTTTTCAGTTCCCTCGTATAATAGGCCGCACAGCTTAGTGCTTGTTAGGGCGTATGTTTTCTTTGTTTAGCGTAAAGCGCAAATTTTTCTTTATCCCTCTATTTCTTATAGGTATCGTTTGTTTTGCGGCCTGTGAATCATCAGAAAAAGAATTTATTCTTGCGACAACAACGTCTACTGAAAATAGTGGTTTGATTGAAGCTTTAATCCCTTCGTTTGAAAAAGAATCTGGGTATAAAGTGAAGGTTATCGCGGTAGGTACAGGTGCTGCCTTAGAGATGGGTAGGCGTGGTGACGTGGATGTATTGCTAGTTCATGCACCTGAAGCCGAGCAGCAGTTAATTGATTCTGGATTTGCTTTAGAAAGAATACCCGTTATGAAGAACTGGTTTGTGATTGTCGGGCCTAAGGAAGACTTTGCGGAAATAAAAGATTTAAATGCAAGTGTTGCTTTTAATACGATTGCTCGAGTAAAAACATCATTTGTTAGCCGTGGTGATAATTCTGGAACACATAAAAGAGAACTACAATTATGGAAAGATGCTGGTTTTGATAGCCCACCTCAAAATGAGAGCTGGTATCTATCAACTGGTCAGGGGATGGCTGCTACTTTGACAATTGCGAGTGAGCTAAAAGGCTACGTCTTAACAGATAAAGGGACGTATCTAGCCACATCTTTAGCCACTCAATTAGTCGTATTAGTTGATGGAGGCCTTGGTATGGAAAATATCTATAGTGTAGTTTTGTTGAATCCGGAGAAACTCAATATCAATAATTTGGGTGCTGTTGCATTTCGTGATTACATGTTATCTGAGGAAGCAAAAAATGTTATTCGAAATTTTGGTCGTCAGAAATTTGGAGAACCTTTATTTACCCCGTTCGGTTCTGATTAGAGATAGGAAGTTTTGTGGATTTGTTGGGTGACGCATTTGTTGAAATGTTTGAATTCTTCCTCGGAAGAGACAGCGATGTTTGGTCTATCACTGGTCGGACTACTCTCATATGTTTAATTTCTACAATAATCTCTTCAATTCTTGGTATTTTCATTGGCTTTTTCCTAGCACTTATTCCATTTAGAGGCCGGAGCACATTTGTAGCATTTGCTAATGCAGGTATGGGAATGCCACCTGTTGTAGCTGGCCTTGTTGTGGCTGTTTTATTATGGAGAACAGGTCCTTTAGGCTCCCTGGGTTTGATGTACACCCCAATTGGGATGGTAATTAGCCAGTGTGTAATTGCAGTACCGCTTGTTGCCGCGATTACGATCGGTTCTGTGATGAGCCTGCCTCCTGCAATGCATCTGCAAATTCGTTCGATGGGTGCGAATACTGTACAAACGGTTCTACTTTTAGCGTACGAGGTTCGCTTAGGCTTGTTGAT
>JAKUNN010000037.1 GCA_022451885.1 Dehalococcoidia bacterium
TTATTTGGATTTAGTGCTACTTTGCGGAAACTGTATGTCGACAAACGTAAAAGTGCTGAGCTTTCACATGTACAGGCAGCTCAATTAGTTGCTGAAGGTAAAATAACCGAAGAGGAAGCCTCAAAATTAACTGGAGAATCTGAAGAGTTAGATTCCAAGAGTTAGGTTCTTGGCTCTATGTCTGCAATTTTGGCCATTAATTCAAGTGCCTCAAGCTGTCTATCTCCTCCTCGGGTTCCTATCGTCAATCCTGTAGCACCAGAATCTAGCCAAGCAGTAAATCTTTCACGAATTCTATCCACAGGTCCGATCAATGCACCTTCGTCAACAAATTCATCAGGAACTGCATCTGCTGCTTCTTCTTTACGTCCCGCGAGGAAAAGTTCCTGAATTCGTGCTGCAGCTTCTGGATATCCCCGTTTTATCATGGTGTCATTATGGAAGTTTTTAGTTCGATGACCCATGCCTCCTGTATATAACGCAATGTTTGGCTTCATTGAATTGAGTGCTGAACCAACATCATCGGTAATTATCACATTTACAGAACCTTGAATTTCAAAATCGCTGTAACCTTTTCCATTTCCAGCTCTAGCGAATCCTTCTTCTAACCATGGTTTAAAGGTTTTCATTGCTCCGGGAACGAAACCTAGAGGAAGCCAACCATCTGCAATTTCTGCAGTAAGTTTCACATTTGTTTCGGTTCCTGTTCCTAGCCAAATAGGGATGTTGGGATTCATATGTAAAATTGATCGTAAAGGTTTACCTATTCCTAGTGCCCCTTCGCCTGTAAAAGGTAAAGAAATTTCTTTACCTTCGTGTTCTACTGGTGCTTCTCGCTTGAATACTTTTCGCATAATCGAAACGTAATCCCTAATCCGATAATAGGGTTTTCCCCAAGGCTGACCGTACCAACCTTCAACAATTTGTGGACCTGATACACCAACTCCTGCAATGAAACGTCCCTCTCCTGCCATAGCATCAATTGTTCCAGCTTGCATTGCTGCTAGTGCAGGCGTTCGTGCAGCCAGTTGCATAATACTCGTACCCAAACGAATGTGTTTTGTTATTGCAGCTAAATATGCTAAAGGTGTAACAGCATCGCTTCCGTAGGCTTCTGCGGTCCAAACAGTGTCGTATCCTAATGCTTCAGCAAGTCGAATCCGTTCAAAATCAAAATCCATTGTTGGGCCGGAGTACCCCATGCTTATTCCTAATTTCATCATGCACCTCGTTTGGATATCTTACATTACAAAATTAACCATTTTTGTTTTGAAGAGAAAGTTCAGGTTCTGTAGCTATAATTTGCTTGTCGACTAATGTTCTATACGTCTCTGAATCAAAGCCCAGCAGTTCTTCGATAATTTCCTGATTATGCGCACCAAGGTTAGGTGCTGTCCGGAATTCAATATTTTGAATGTTATTAAAATGTATTGGAAAGCCAGGGAATTCGCGGATTCCAACATCAGTTTGATTAATGGGAACAATAAATTTACGCTCACGTAAATGGGCATTATTGACCATATCTGAGTTTTTCATAACTACTCCTGCAGGTATTCCGATTTTTTGAAGCTTTTGCATTACTTCAAACTTATCTTTTGTTGAAGTCCACAGTGAGATTGCTTTATCAATTAAGTCATGTTGTTTTTGCCGTTCATTTAAATTGACTAGCGCCGTATTTTTTAATTCAGAGTTATTAATTAAGTCGATGAATTTACTCCATGACTGCTCATTTTTGATGGTTAATGCAACCCAATTGTCATTACCTTTGCAGGGATAGAACCCTTGTGGTGCAAATATTTCTGACCTATTTCCTGTTGCTGTAGGAGCCTTTTGGGTAAAAGAAGAAGATAATATTTTCTCACCAGCAATTGAGAGATATGTTTCCAGTTGTGAGAGATCGATATTCTGTCCTTGTCCGGATACTTCACGTTCATGTAGTGCATCCAGTAGAGCGTACGCGCCTACAAGTCCAGCCACGCCATCTGGAAACGCTGCTCCTAATTTCATTGGTATTCCATCTCCGTATCCTGTCATCATTGCAAACCCTGAATGAGCCTCTAAGATTGGCCCAAACGAAGCGTGATCTCTAAGTGGACCAGTTGCACCATATCCAGACATAGTCATGCAGATAATTTTTTCATTGATAACTTTTAAATTTTTATAATCCAAACCAAGTCGTTCCATGGCTCGTGGGCGATAGTTATTTAAAACAATGTCGGATTGTTTCGTAAGTTCACGAAAGATCTTTTTTCCTTCTTCTGTTTTTAAATCAATACAAAGCGAACGTTTATTCCTATGCATTTTGTTTAGAGTTCCTTGTCGATTCCAAGGTCTTTCTCCAGGATCTGCATCTGGATAAATACCCGATCGTATGTCTGGAGGAGCAAGCTCTCCCCATTTCCAGTCTTGCGTACTCTCTTTTCCTGTTACTAGTTCGGTAAAGCCACCTGGAGGTATTCCTATACCTCGGGAGTTTCGATGCTCAATACGAATAACGTCAGCGCCTAAGTCAGCGAGAAACCTTCCAGTCAGCGGTCCAGCCCAAGCTATAGAAAGTTCAAGAACCCTCATTCCAGCAAGTGGTAAATCGTTAATTACAGGTTTTTTGCCAGTTTTTTGTTTCGCTGAAACTAAGGATTTAATTTGTGCGTTATGCTCGCCTAGTTTTGGTGCAACTGCAGGAGAGTTGGGTGTAGTCTGCATCTTTACTGGGAGGGAGGGCGAGTAGATATTTTTTTTAAGGTCTTTTCTTTCTATCCAAAAATTACGATGTTTTAGCTGGGGCTCTTTTAAAGTCTCTTCGATGCTCAATACCGGACTTGCTGGAACAGACCACTTTTGTAAGTGGGAGACAATTTCATCTTGTGTTCGTTCGTTTAACCAGGGAGTAATAAGTTTATTTAATTCGTTCGCGTTATCGAAACGTAAACCACCGGATCGAAATTTGGGATCAATTAAAAGTTCTGGCTGTTCAATTGCTAAGCAAAAATTTTCCCATTGTTGTGCTAAAGAAACTGCTATTGCAACCCACCCATCTTTACATGCTAATAATCCCAATGGGTGATGAGACTCTGCGTGATAGTTGCCAGATCGTTGCTTTACTACGCCTTGATGTGTGTACAGGACAAACGACCATTGATGTAAGGCAGCCATTGCTTCGAAAACAGAGACATCTACAATTTCTGATTGCTTTGAAAATCTATTGGCTCGTGCTGCAGAAAGAGCACCTACGGCGGCTGTAGTTCCTGCAACATATGAACACCATGGACCACCACCTTGAAGTGGTGTGCGATTAGGTTTACCTGTGATGAATGCATACCCACTCATAGCCCAATTGATAAGGTCAGATGAACAAAAATTTTTATAGGGGCCTGTTAATCCAAAGGGGCTACAGACGACTATGATTGCATGTGAATTTTTTTTCTGTATTTCACTGAGCCGCTTGAGTTCGTTGTTTAGATTCCCATCAAATTCCTCGATTATTATGTCTGCTGAATTTAAGATTTCGGAATCAGGAAGCCCATATTGATCGAGTTTTGGTGTGATCGATTGCTTGTACATCGCAAGATACTCAAAAGGTGCAGAAAAAGGAGTATCTCCTGGAGCTTCTCTTAGGGGACTTCCTGATTGCTCTTCAACTTTTACGACATGTGCACCAGTTCCTGCGAGTAGGCGTCCGCAGTAACCACTGCTATAACCATCACCTAATTCTAAAACTGTAAAGTTTTTTGTCATAAAAGTACCAAAAATGAAACTTTATATTTTGTTTCTGAGAAAAAGCTTACCATGCAAAAATAACGTAATATTGTATACGTTCTTATAAGATTGGAAGTTTTATGCAAATCAATGGGTTAAATGTTCTTATTACAGGAGGTGGGTCTGGTTTAGGTGCTGCCACGGCTCGCAAATTAACAGACTTAGGTGCACGTGTGGCTATTCTAGACTTACCAATTTCTAAAGGCCAAGATGTGGCTGACTCCTTGGAAGGTGGGTTGTTTGTAGATGCTGATGTAACAAGTGCAGATAAAACTGCAGAAGCCATTAATACTGTTTGTCAAGAATTAGGGTCAATTCAAGTTGCAGTGAATTGTGCAGGTATAGCGACAGGAGATCGGACAGTAGGAAGAGATAATGTTCCAGCTGATCTTGATCAATTTACACGGACAGTTACGATTAATTTAATTGGTACGTATAACGTTATTCGTTTGGCAGCCTCAAAAATGGCCTCGAACGAACCAAATGAAAATGGTGAAAGAGGAGTAGTAATTAATACTGCTTCTGTTGCAGCTTTTGAAGGACAAATTGGGCAAGCTGCCTATGCTGCCTCAAAAGGTGGTGTGGTTGGGCTTACACTGACAGTTGCTAGAGATTTAGCACGTCATGGGATAAGAAATTGCACAATAGCTCCTGGTCTTTTTCTGACACCTATGATGGAAGGTTTACCTGAAGCTACACGCGATGCACTTGCTTCTGTAACTCCATTTCCCCAACGTTTAGGTAAACCAGAGGAATACGCAGATTTGGCGAGTCATATTATTGAAAATTCGATGTTGAATGGCGAAGTAATACGACTTGATGGAGCTGTAAGGTTGCAGCCTCGTTAACATCAAATCCGCCTGTATAGGGTTAGATCTGCACAGAAGTTAAGTTAAGTTAAGTCTAACGATCGATATTTTTCTAGGGGATGCTTTCTCTGCATATTCTTCATACGGAGGGTAAGCGTTCACAGCTATCGACCACAGTCGGTCGTATTCCTCCCCTTCCACAAATTCCGCAAATGCCCGATGTGTTGTGCGATCAACGCGTATTAATGCGCGTGGTTTGGATTTTAAGTTCGGAATCCATCCAGGATCATTAGGTGCCCCCCCTCGAGAGCCGATCACAAAATATGCATCATTATTACGAAAGAAAAATAGTGGTACAGTCCTACGTAGTCCGCTCTTCTGACCAATTGTTGTTAAAAGTAACGTTGGAATGTAGTTTATCCCGTAATTACGCGAAAGTAACCAAGATAGCAAAGAATACCCGGTGTAATGGACCAACAGTTCCTCGAGTACAGGTAGTACCCTTAATTTACCCAGGATTTCAATTAGCATCTTTGACTGAAACCGCTACTTGCGACCAGGTACTGTAGAAGCCCCTTCTCCAGTATAGATACCTGCACCTGAGACTTCACGCCAATGGGTATGGGCGAGTGTGTGCATGATGAACACGGCCTGTTGGGCAGTCCAGAGGCCTTGTGCATCTTGAGTTTGATTGATGGCTTCTTTTGTAATCTTCAGTCCAAACAGTGGTTTTTCAGCGATTTTGAGTGCGAGTTCTTCAACGCGTTCCCTTAGCTGGTCACGTGGGATGACTTCATTCACCATACCCATGCGGTGTGCATCTTGTGAAGATACCCAATCACCTGTGTACAGCATCTGTCGTGCTCCTCGATGGCCGAATTCCCAAGGATGGGCGAAATATTCGACACCAGGTATACCCCAGCCAACAACGAGGTCACGGAATTCTGCATCATCACTGGCAATAATAAGATCACAAACCCATGCGAGCATGAGTCCACCAGCGATTGTCTTTCCATGTACTTCAGCGATCATTGGTTTTGGCAGATTACGCCAGCGTCTACACATCTGGAGGTAGATTTCTTCTTCTTTTGCCATGGCACCTTCGGCACCGGGTGCATCGAAGTTAGCCCATGTTCCTACTGGTGGTATGTCATTAAAACCTAAGCCTGTGCCCCCACGCATATCATGGCCACTATTAAAGTGAGGTCCTTCGCCGGAAAGGATGATTACTTTGACGTTATCATCTCGATTTGCATGATCAAAGGCATCGTTTAAATCACGGGTTAATTGCAGGTCTTGTGCATTACGTGCTTCCGGACGATTCATAGCTACACGTACAACTTCAGGTGTCACGTGATCATAGAGAACGGTTTTATACTCAGGCATTGTTATTAACTCCCAGTCTGTGTTTAGGCGGATTATACAGACTACAGTAAATTTCGGCTTATTCAGTGTTTCAGGGATTGTACTCGACTAATCGGCTATCGATAGTACGTTCCATACTGTATTCAACGGGCTGAAAACCGGTTGCTTCCCAAAAGGGCTGACCACTGTAATTCATGTTTAACACATGTAGCGTGGAGCTTTCGTAATTGTGTTCGCGAGCCCATGCCATTCCTGTATTGAGCAAAGAGTGACCAATACCACTATTTTGTGAACTTTCAGTGACTATACCCATGAACAGGTAGAGATTCCCTTCTTTTTTAATATGTTCGGGGATAAATCCTTGACTAAGAAAACTAAGCATTCCGATTGCTTGTTTTCCGTCATATGCTATGAAGTGAGGATTTTTCTCTTCGCGCAAAAGTTCTGTGAAAAAAGTTTCTGCTAGTGGACGATCTTCCTTGTCTACGGGCCAGAACATGAACATGGGTGAACCTAAATGATGTCTACCCAGTGTTTCTGACAACTCAATAACTGTATTAAGATCGGTCAATTTTGCTTGCTTAATAGTTATTTGATTGGTTTTTGCTATTGCTAGCGGCCCAGTTTTGGAACGTGTTGAGATTGTTGTATGGCGTCCAAAACCTAAGTCGATCCAAGCTTCTTGTGTGCGTTGGTCGCATGCCGCAACATGTGTGGCATGGTGTGTGTACCCTGCTGCAACCCACTCTTTTGCAAGTTCTTTATAAAGTTCTCGGTACACAATTCTAGCATCTGTATTTTTGGAAATGGCATGTGCAAGGAAGCTAATCCCTGCTGAGTGAGGAATAGATAGCCGGGATGGCCAGGTATTGTTATTTGTTTCAGGATTTTTTTTGCCTATTACGAATCCTATTACCTTTTGTTCTTGCAATGCTACATAACTTTGAGAGAGCTCTTCATTTTTTTGATTAGCAATATATTCGATGGTATGGCCAAAGTCTAAGAAGTCTTTGTTGATAGAGGGGAGAATGTGATATTCAGATTCGAGTCTTTGAATAAGCAATTCTGTTACAGCATTTAAGTGTTCGCTTTCAAGTTTTGTGACCTGAATGTAGTTAACCATGTCACTATCCTAGCGTGTGTTGACGTAGGATAGTGACAGATTGCTAGGAGAGAAAAGTTATGGATTTAGGATTAGATGATGCAAAAGTGATGATTCTTGGGGCTAGTCGAGGGATTGGTAGAATGACTGCCGAAATTTTTGCAGAAGAAGGGGCCAATCTTGCAATTTGTGCTCGTAACCTTGAAGGTCTTGAGGTCGCGAAAAAAGAATTGCTTTCTGTCGGGAATGGCTCAGTTTTTGCTAGTACCGCAGATTTGTCGGATGCGGAATCATTACGGGATTTTGTTGAAGTAGGAATACAGGAGCTTGGTGGACTGGATATTCTTATTCATAATGCGACGGGTGTTTCGGGGCAGGATGAAGAAGGTTGGCGTGGAACTTTCGAGGTAGATGTTTTGGGCGCAGTTCGAGCGATCGAAATTGCTCAGCCAACACTGGAAAAAAGCGAGAACGCAAGCATTACATTTATCGGTTCTACTGCGAGTAAGCAATGGTTTGGGAGATGGTCCTCCTACGGTCCCCTGAAAGGTGCGATGAGGGTTCTTGCTAATGAATTGGGACAAGCTTTAGGTAAACGCGGTATCCGAGTTAATGCACTTTCACCAGGTGCGACTTGGTTTCCTGGTGGGAGTTGGGATCGTACCAAGGAAGCAAACCCTGATTTTTATAAAAGTGTAGAGCGTAGTGTTCCATTTGGCCGACTTGGCCACGTGGATGAGATAGCTCGTTCGATTGTTTTTCTAGCTAGCCCGGCTGCTTCATGGATAAATGCAACCCATATAGTGGTTGATGGTGGCCAAGGTAAGTTTGTGGATTAGCTACTATTTAAGCGTGTCGTTTTAAAAACGCCCCAATACTTGCGTAAGCATCATTTCCTTCAGGAATTAGTGCTGCCATATTTTGAAATACATGATGTTGACCGCCATAGATTTCTGTACGAACACTGACTCCAGCCTCTTGTGCTTTTTCTGCAACACGTATTGTGTCATCAAAAAGAACCTCATCCGTTCCCACTTGCATCAGTAACGGTGGCAATCCATTTAGATCTGCAAAAAGTGGAGAAGCTAAGGGTGTTGTTAGATCAGCATCACCTACGTAAGCACGACCCCATATATCTAAATGGACGCGCCCAAGCATCGGATCTATGGAATCTCTTTCATCCATAGAAGTTCCTGACAAAGATAAATCGGTCCATGCTGACATTGTTACTGCAGCACTGGGTAGTTCTGCACCCTTATCTCGTAAAGCAATAAGTGCAGCGAGTGCAAGGCCTCCGCCTGCAGAGTCTCCACCCACAAAAATCGTCTTTGCGGTACTAGGCCCTAGGGGGCCATTATCACGCGCGAATTGAATTGCGTTTAAAGCATCTTCTAGTGCTGCCGGATATGTATGCTCAGGTGCCAGACGATAATCGACATCTAGAACTACGCAGTTTCCTTCTCGTGAAATTGGGGCGGTATTGTCAGCACCAGGACCACCCAGTACGTAACCACCACCATGGAAACGAACGAAACGTATATCAGGATCTGTTCCTTCTGCCTGTACCCACAGAGCTGGTACACCATTGGCGTTTGTTTCGGTGACTGTTACATCAGGTGGCAGTGGAGGTGTTTCCTCAGGTACGGGCATTGAACCACGAATCGCCGGTATATCTTCAGGGTTGGCATTTTCAAAGGGTTTAATCATTTCACGAATTCCTGCCAGAATCCCAGTTACCATCTCTGAACGCATAGTGTTCTCCTCTTACACATTATGGACATAAACGATAAGGTGAGTTGGCATATTAGAAAAGAGTCTCATTTTTTTGAAGTTAAATTCGTTGATTAGATTAGAATCGTTGAGATGAGACGACTGCAGACCTTTTCCGCTTTTCAGGAAAGTGCCTTTCGCCTCCTTTGGTTGAACACCTTTTCTTTCATGCTTGTGAACGGTAGTCAACGTTTAGGTGTTGTCTATTTAGTGTTGGAGATAAAGAACAGTGCTTTGCTTGTGGGGTTAACTAGCTTTGCGCTTGGTTTACCGATATTGCTTTTTTCGCTTCCTGCTGGTGTGTTAATCGATACTTTGAATCGGAGGCGCTTACTTTTTATTACTCAAACTCTTGCGTTAATTGGTTCGATGGTTGGTGCTATCTTGCTTTGGACTGGTGCTATTTCAACAGAAGGGGACAAGATTCCCCAGTCAATTGCACTTGTCGCAATTGTTGCTTTTATTTTTGGAAGTGCTGTTGCGATGGGACAACCTTTAAGGCAAGCAATTATTCCTACAATCATTGGTCGTTCCAACTTAATGAATGCGATAGCCCTCAATACTATTACTCAAAATGTTTCACAAATCATAGGGCCAGCACTTGCTGGATCAATTGCGCTTCTTGCGTTTGATGGGTTTTTCGTAGCACAAGCAGCTTTTTTAGCACTGGGATTCGTCTTTTTAATACGTTTGCGAGTTCCGCAACCAGAACGTAAAGAAACTATCAATTTCACAAGTTATAAGAGAGATATTGCTGAAGGCATTCGCTTTGTAGTAAGTACACCAAATATTCGAGTACTAATTATTCTTCTAATTATTTCAGCTCTGCTTGTAGCTGGTGCTTGGGGAAGTCTCCTTCCCAAAATTGCTCGTGATAATCTCGGGGCAGGTGTTTTTGAAACTTCAATGATCTTTGTAGTGATGGGTATCGGGACATTGTGTTCATCTCTTTTTCTTGCATCTATCAAAGAACTAAAGAATGCCGGTGGTTGGTTTATTGCGACAAATATCCTTGGTTCATCGCTTATGATTGGCCTTGGGCTGTCACATTCTTATCCACTAACTTTGGTGTTGATGGGGATCACGGGAATAAATGCAGGGTTTTTTATGAATCTTAACTTAACGTTGATACAGGCTTATACCCCTCAGCATGTAATGGGTAGAGTTATGAGTGTCTATACGCTTTGTTTTATGGGTGGTATGCCCCTCGGAGCACTTATTTCCGGACTTGGTGCTGAGATAACAAGTGCCGGTGGTTGGTTTGTTATTGTATCTGGCATTCAACTTGTTGTAGCTATAACTGCCATTATTACGCAACCTTCAATGCGTCGGATGAGTACGTTGCCAGCGGATGGAGATGTTGCAGATGTCTGAACAAACTGACTCAGTGGTATCCGTTTCCGATGTTGAGAAAAAGAAGTGGTCGAATAATGTTTGGCGATATGGCGCGTTCAAATTTTTTGTAGATTTTCAATTGTGGCTTCCAATTTGGGTAATTTATCTTAATGAGACCCGAGGACTGTCCATAACAGAGATCACTTTTTTAGATGTTCCGTTTTGGTTGCTTTTGATAATTCTGGAAGTTCCTACTGGGATTGTTGCTGACCGTTGGGGGAGGAAAGTTTCCCTTTGTTACGGGGCATTTATCAATGCAGTTGCGGTTTTAGTATTTGGTTTAGCAGGAAATATAGCCCTACTATTTATCTCCTATAGCGTTTGGGCTGTTGCATGGACCTTGTTTTCGGGTGCTGATTCTGCATTTGTATACGATTCGTTAAAAGCTGCGGGACGGCGGGATGAATATCAAAAGATTTGGGGACGTGTACACTCGATTTCCCTAGTTGCACATGTACTTGGCCTTGTTTTAGGTGCTCCTCTTGCTGCTATAACAAATCTTTGGTTCCCGATTGTTGTTAGTGCAGGTCTTATGTTGCTTGCATGGGTTGTGTCACTCACATTCAAGGAACCGCCAAGAGATGAAGAACCGGTTTCTTATCGCGAAACGATTCTGAATGCATTTAATGTCGTTCGTTCAAAACCGCCTGTTTACACAATGATGTTGTTTGCAGGTTTTGTAATGGCGATCGCAGTATCGTTTTCTATCTTGGCTCAGCCTTATCTTCGTATACATCATGGGATTGACATTGATATCATTGGTTTTTTGCAGGTTCCAGGTCAGCTTGTCGGAATTTTTGCAGCCCTTTTTGCATATCGCCTTGTAGGTCTCATTGGTGTTGGACGCACCATGCTACTTTTACCAGTCATCGTTTTAGTTGCTGCTATTGGCCTTGGTTCTTTCGATAATATCTGGGCATTCTCGTTCTATCCGCTAACAGGATTGGTATTTGCGATGAGCTTCCCAGTCTTGTCGACTTATTTTAATGATCGTATCCCCAGTGCTTCGCGAGCTACAGTACTCTCTATCTATCAACTAACGTTTAGTTTATTTGTAGCCCTTTTTGAACCTGTGCTCGGTTTCCTTGCTGATAGCCGCGGTTTTCCAACTGCATACATGGTGGCGGCAATAATTCTTGCGGCAGGTACACCAGTGCTATACATAATTTGGCGACGAGCTAGTAGTAAAGAAGTTTTGCTTGAACAAGAAGTTTAGCTAGTAGTGTTTTGAAAGTTTTGTTGAGCTAGTTCAAAAATTTGTTTGTTCCCTTCAGACCAAGTAACTGTTAGTTGGCATTTAGAAATTTTCCAGCCCTGCTCTGTTTTAATGAGAGTGTTTGTATAGTAGCCGCCCAGAGTATAGGAATTGTCACCTTGATCGTTTGGGAAAAAATGTTTGGCTTGCATGTAGGAGACGCATTTTGCGTCATGTTCATCAATTGTAATGACATGATTTGTACTGATGTGTTGCGTTGATGTGAATCCGCTCAATCCCATTCGAACATTATTCGCCCAGGTATCTCCTGGCATTATTTGTGATTCGCCACCACTCCATGATGAGAAATCAATTTCTACGGTATCTGTAAAACAAGCTCGATATAGTTCCCAATTACGCATGTCTATGCCAGTGGCGTACTGGATTACTACTTCACGGATCGCATTTTCATCTATTAGTTTTTCTAGTTCGTTACTCATGTTCCCCACTTTTAAAAAGTTTAGTTTAGTTTAGCTTTCAAAAAGCTTCTTCAGTGCATTGCGCTTAATTTTCCCACTTGCTGTCGTTGGCAGGGTTTCGACGCGTAAATACTGTTTAGGGATTTTAAAATTTGCTAACTGTTTTTTTAACCAGTTATCAAGATCGTTAATTGCAATTTCATTGTCACTTGTAAACGCAACTATAATTTTTTGTCCCCATTCCTTATCGGGTAGTCCTATTGCGGCTGCAGCTGTTATACCAGGCCATTTTAGTAAGCAATCCTCAATTTCAGAAGGATTCACGTTTTCACCACCAGTTATAATCAGCTCATCTTTTCTTCCTTGCACATAGAGAAAACCTTGGTTGTCGATCGTTCCAATATCTCCGGTGTAAAGCCATCCCCCTTTGATTGAGTCAGCGGTTTTTTGTGGGTTATTAAAATAACCAGACGTAACTACTGGGCCTTGTACAAGAATTTCCCCTAATTGTTTTTCGTTTGGATGGATTCGTATTTTTGTTTTTCCTAAGGGTCTTCCTGCTGAACCAAGATGTGTCTGAGCCTCGTCAGGGGCGAGCGTAGTTATTTGACTACTCGTTTCGGTCATTCCATAAGTTTGTATAACTGGAAGTCCTTTTTTTGACGCGAGTTCGAGTAGATTTTTTTCAACTGGTCCACCTCCAACAAGAATAGAACGAAGTGTTGGCGGATATTCTTTTGCATCCAACTCTAGCAAACGTCTAAGCATTGTTGGTACGAAGGACGCTAGACTAACTGATTGTTCATGTAGCGCAGTACTAATACTTACTGGATCAAAGCCAGTATGTAGCATGGTACATGTACCTGAAAACGCAGTTCTAATTGGAATCGAGAGGCCACCAATGTGATTCAAGGGAAGGCAGCATAGCCATATGTCGGTAGGCTTGCTTCCTAGGTTCTCTGCGGATCCTTTTGCACTTTCATAAAGATTTTCCCAGGTGAGTACTACCCCTTTTGGGGTACCTGTTGTTCCTGATGTGTAGATAATGCTATGTATTCCATCCGGAGGGTGTTCTATTAATAAGGATGAAGGTGGGGCATCGAAAAGATCATTTAGGAAGAATACTTTGGGTAATCTAGTTAGGTCTGCAAGCTGTTTTGCTATATGTTCATGCTCTTCATCATAAATTAGTAATTGAGGTTTACAGTCGTTAATTATTTCTGCTATTTCTGGAGTTGTTAATCGAGTGTTGAGTGGAATGAATGAGCACCCTATACCAGTTATTGCTGACAGGGTCTCAATATATTGAGTAGTTGATTTGGCTAACAAGGCAATTCGATCACCAGGCCGGATATCTAAGTTTATTAATGTCCCAGCTATTTTCGAACAATTTTTTGCTAACTCTGAATAAGTTGTATTTTTTCCATATTCAAGTACCGCATTTTTTTCAGGATTAGTTGTGGCATTTTTTACTATGGGATTACGGATCATAAGCGACATTAACTGATTTCCTCCCAGTTTCCTGTTGCATATTTTTCTAGTTTTTGCACATCTATTTTTATTCCGATCCCCGATATTTTTGGAATCGCAATATGTCCGTTTTTGATTTGGGGTGGATTTTCAACCAGATCACCAGAGAGAAGATCTAAAGTAGCAAGACCGTGAGCACTTTTTTCTCCCGTGGCAGCCGCAAGGTGTGTTGCTAGGGTTGTTCCAATTCCACTGTCATAAGTCGTTGTTACTACAGTTTTCAAACCGGAGTTGTGTGCATTTTTAATAATTTCTAGTGATTCTTTAAGACCGGTTGTGCTTGGTTTTATGATGGCAATTTTGATCGCGTTAGATTCAACAATTTTATTTAAGGTGTCCGCATTTTGACAGGATTCATCTACGGCCAAGGGGATTTTAGTTGTGGCATGCAGTATGCGTAAGAAAGTTGAGTCTTTGCCCTCTTTGAAAGGTAGGGCCTCTTCGCAATACTCAATGTTATAACGTTTGATTAGGCTCATAATTGCAAAAGCTTGGCTAGGATTCCAGGATCCATTTGCGTCTATTCGAATTTTTATATCTTCGCCTACAGCTTTACGTACTGCTTTTATACGCTGTATGTCTTTTAGCAATGATGAGCCAACTTTTATCTTGAGAGTTTTGTAACCAGCTTTGAGCAGAGTCGTAGCAATTTTTTGTGCTTCGTCAGGATTATTTGAATCTATTAAGCCATTGACTTGTATATCTGCAAAAGGTTCGAGTGTCCCTAACTCTTCAGCTAGCCAGTATGCTAAGGATTTTCCTGATTGCTGAGCCAAAATATCAGATAAGCAGGTTTCAACAGCACAGTTAGCTTCTGGTGAAAGATTTAAAGAACTCTCCCATAATTTTTGAGGATCAACCCCAAGGAGTTTAGGAAATTCAGATTTAGCCGCAGCAAAGTCTCCATGTTGTGTTTTGGAATAACCAGGGAGTGGTGCAAATTCACCAATTCCTCGGCTGCTATCGGTTTCTATGGAAAGCAAGAAACCTTCGCGATATGTCCACGACCCTACACTTGTCAGAAGTGGTTTTGTGAGTGCTATGCGCCAAGGACGCCACAGAATACGTTGTATAGCTGGGGCACTCACGGCGTGCGAGGAAATTGATCCAAATCTGAATAGCGGGGATCACGTTTTTCAAGGAAAGCATCTCTCCCCTCTTTTCCTTCATCACTCATATAGAAAAGCATAGTCGCGTTGTGTGCTAATTCTGTAATTCCTGCCAGACCATCCAATTCAGCGTTGAACGATGACTTCATTAATCGTATGGCTATTGGGCTTTGAGCGAGTATCTCTTGAGCCCACTGTACTCCTTCATTCTCAAGCTCATCATGTGGAACAATCTTGTTAATAAGGCCCATCTCAAGAGCTTCGTCTGCATCGTATTGCCGACATAGGTACCATATTTCTCGAGCTTTCTTTTGACCTACAAGTCTCGCAAGTTGACCGGCTCCAAAACCTCCATCAAAAGAACCTACTCGTGGACCTGTTTGCCCAAAGCGTGCATTTGTAGAGGCGAGAGTTAGATCGCAGATGATATGTAATACATGTCCACCCCCAATGGCCCAGCCAGGTACCAATGCGATTACAGGTATTGGAATTGAGCGAATAATGCGATGAAGCTCGGTTACATTAATTCGAGCAACTTCATCATCACCGACATATCCACCATGTCCGCGAACGCGTTGATCTCCTCCTGAGCAAAAGGCCTTTCCTCCTTCACCGGTAAACAGGATCACTCCGATTTCATGATCGTTTCGGGCAATTCCAAAAGCTTCAATCAACTCATCAACGGTTTGTGGCCTGAAAGCATTATGTACTTCAGGCCGATTGATACTTATTCGTCCGATACCATCTGATTTTGTAAATAAGATATCAGTGTATTCTTTGACTGTTTTCCACTCTAAACTCATATAAACATCCGTTCATTTTGTTAAAAAATTTAATATTTTGGTTACAGAATCCTTTTGATTTTCGAGATGAGCCGCATGGCCTGCATTTGGAATTGTAAACGTTTCTGCGTTTGGCACAGATTTTTCTAAGGATTTCGCGATTTCAATAAATTTTTGATCTTTCGATCCAGCTAGCAACAGTAGCGGTTTGTTTGCTTGTTGCAACTGGTCAAGTACATATGGTTGTTGCCCTGTTCCCATACCGCGGAGGCTATTCGCTAACCCTATTTCAGTATTCATTAATCTACCTGCTCTGATTCGTTTTTGTGTAGATTGGGGTAGATGAAGTTGAGATTCGAACAGGGGTAGTTGTTCCCAGAATTTTATAAATTCAGGGATACCATCATCTTCAATTTTCTTTGCAAGATTTGTGTCGTGTTTCACTCTGGATTCCCGCTCTCCACTATTCTCTATACCTGGACTGGCTCCGATCACAGCAACTTTTTTGACGTATTCTGTATGTGTTCCTGCCATGAATAAAGCTAACCTACCCCCCATAGAGTAGCCAATCCAGTGAGCTCGAGATATCTCTCGTAGCTTTAGGACTTCAACCAAATCCTGTGCAAATTCTTCCATGAAATAGGGGGCAACATTGCCTGGTTTGTCAGTTTCTCCATGTCCGATAATATCTATGTTTAAGATGCGAAAGTGTGCACTTAGTTTTATATCAAACCCCTGCCAAGTTTTGGAAGATCCCATAAAGCCATGTAGCAATACAACAGGCTCTCCCTCACCTAATTCTTCAACATTGATTACAAGGCCGCTCTTTAGTCGTAAATGACTCAAAGTTCACTCCAGGCTGTTCCGCCAGCAGTTTTCCATAATTCATCATGCATACTTTTATTTAGTTCACGATCAGATTGCAATTCAAAAACACGCAATCCAGGTTCCCAGTCTTGTATTACTTCTTCAAAGTGTTCCCAGTTTTTAACAATAGTATGCGTACCATCGTACAACTCTGTCGCAGCCTTAAAATTGAGATTACTCGGCGTCGCAAACCAGTCCTCAAATACGTGTTCTTGGTCTCGCACTGGAAGGTAATGAAATATTCCTCCGCCATAATTATTTAATAGCACGATCGTTAAATTAAGATTATGCCGTTTTGCTGCCCATAAACTGCTTAAGTCGTGTGCAAAAGAAAGATCACCAATGAGGAGGGTAACTATAGTTTCGCTTGCTGCTGAATAGCCTAAAGCAGTTGACATAACTCCATCTATTCCGTTCGCACCACGGTTTGCAACTATATTAAGTGTTTTACTACTTTGCGATAAAAAAGTATCGATTTCACGAATAGGCATGCTATTTCCTGCAAATAAAACAGATTCATTTGGTAGTAATTTTTGTAATTCAAGAACCGTTCTGCCTTCAAAGTTTTCTGTAATTTTCCTTGCTTCATCATTGATTGTTTTGCGAGTATTCTGGTTTAAAATTTGCCAAGTTCTCACCCATTCAGCATTAGTATTTTCGTTCTCTCCCAGTTCGCTAAGGATTGCATCTAGCGAAGATTTTGGGTCTCCAAGTAATGCCATATTTGCTGATCCAAAGGGGTCTCTCCAAGAACCAGGTAAATCACATAAAATTTGTGTTATTTCTTTTTTGTTCCGAAGTTCTGTTAAAAATTGGGTAAGTACTTTTGAGGTAGGTATAGCGCCAAGTCGAAAGATGCAATCGGGTTCAAGTATTCTTGAACGTGGATCGCGAAGAATCGTATCGTATGTATCAACAATTTTGGACAGGTCGTGTTTACCGGTTCGCATGAGGCTGAGCGGATCAGCCAGTATAGGGGCGTCGATAGTATCGCTTAGTGCACATAATTCATCCATTGGTAGGCCACCTTCTGCAGGCCCCGCAATGATCAGCGGTTTTTTACTGGTTTGGAGTGATTGTGCTGCTATTTGAACCTCTTTTTGCGAAGGTGGTATTAAAAGAGGTTGTGTGGTTTGGATTGAAACAGGTTCTGCAAGTAGACGCATTTGTTCATTAGGCTTCCCTGTTAGTGGTTCTTCAAAGGGGATATTGATATGTACGGGGCCAGGCAATGGTCCCAAAGCTTCGTGTACTGCTCGACTAGCTGCGTTCTTGAAATCATTCGTTCCGGTTGTTCCATCATCATTTATTGGTGGTGCTAGATCGATTTCTATACGGACAAACTTTGTATATAAACCTACTTGATCAATTGTTTGAGGTGCTCCCACATTTCTAAGGCGCGGTGGGCGATCTGTCGTGCAAACAATGAGCGGAATACGAGAAAGATCTGCCTCAACGATTGCGGGGAGATAATTTGCCGCAGCTGTACCAGATGTACATAGTAGTACAACTGGTTTTCCTGTTTTTTTTGCAAGTCCTAACGCAAAGAAGGCTGCAGATCGTTCATCCAGGTGTAACCAAGGTTGAATTGTGCTTTGTTCAGCAAATTGAATGGTGAGCGGAGCAGATCTTGAGCCTGGCGTTATACACACATTCTCAATTCCTGTTGAAATAAGAGATTCAACAAAAGCCTTGGCAGCTAGACGGTTGATTTCTGCTTGCACACTCGTTTCCATGTGTTTGTTTTAGTCTGAGTATATAGCAGTTTGTGTAACTGACTTTTGCTAGTTTGAGGTTATTCCTTCTGGCAGGATGGCCATTTGTTGTTCTAGCGGGAGTTTTAGAAATTCTGCAAACTCATCGTAAAATTCTGATGAAGACAATCCGTAGGTTTTGATAAATGCACCTTCCCAGCCAAGGCTTTCCATAAGGGGGAGGAGTAAATTCTTCATAAACAGCTATTAATTTGCGCTAAGTGCCTCTAGTAGGGGTTGTAATTTTAATTTTGTTTCATTCAGTTCATTGTCTGGTTCAGAACCTTTTACAATGCCTGCTCCGGCATACAAGATAGCTTCATTTTCTCCTACCAGTGCGGAACGTAGGGCGACTGCAAACTCTCCTTCTCCACTGTGATTAACCCACCCTATCGGACCGGCATACCAGCCTCGATCGAAATTTTCGAGACGTCGAATAGCATCTAACGCTTTTTCCTTTGGCCAACCACCAACTGCGGGTGTAGGATGCAGATTTTGTAGAAAATCCAGCAAATCTCTATTTTTATTTGCGGTTCCTGTAATGGGTGTATGTAAATGTTGGATATTGGGCATTTTTAATAGTTCAGGATGCTGTGGAACTGTTACAGATGTACAGAGATTCTCCAATGTTTCTCGAGTGGTTTGAACAACAAGTTCATGTTCAAGAAGTTCCTTTTGATTAGTTAACAATTCTTCACCAAGTTTGAGATCCTCTGTAGCATTTTCGCTACGCCGTGCAGAGCTGGCAAGACTTGATGCATTAACGGTGCCTTGGAAAAAATTTACTAATAATTCTGGGCTTGCCCCTAGCCAGGTGTAGTCGTCTTTTTCACCTAAATCAAGTTTAAATATGTAGCAATTGGGATAATCTTGAACCAGTGATGTTAGCACTTGGGTTGTGTTAAAACACTGTTCAGTCTGGAGCTTAATTTTTGTAGCTAGGACAACCTTTTTATACGTTCCCTTTTCAATTTCATTAAGTGCAACTTGGATTGCCTTATTCCACTCTTCTGTTACAGGTCGTGTATTTTGGACCGGAGAAGAACAATCAGGAAGATTGTCTGGTTCCGCTATGTTTGTCAGAAGGTGCTCTATGTTTTTTTCAAGTTCGGAAAGTGTATTTTGGTTTTTTATATTGAGAACTAAAAGAGCTTTTACTACATTCTCACGTTGCGTTATCAATAGTTCTGGAATTAGAAATGACCAATTGCCATAAGGCTTCCAAAGTTCATCGTAGCGTGTGCTTTGGGGATCAAAGCGGGCGCCACCAAAACATTTTAGCTCACTAAGTGCCTCACTATTTCCTTGTGTAGTTGCAAGAGTTTTCCTAACTTCTTGAATTCCTTCTTGAAGTGTTGATTCGTCATTACCTTTTAGTTCTATTGCTTTACCAAAACCAAACATTTGTGTTTTTTGGTCAGGTTTTTCCCAAATTACTGTTGCCGATTGTCTAAGCTGTTCAGCTTTTAGAGAACTTAGCCGATCTGTTAAATCTGAAGGCAATAAAACTGCGATGAGTCCAGAGTGTTGTTTGCTATATAAAGCGACATCTTGTGCAAATAAAGACGAAATCTCGTCTGTTTTTAGCAAATTCCCAATGTTTGTCACGCTCGCGTACCTTGTAAAAAATTCGTGTGCGTACAGGATACCTTTTGAAGTGTCTACCGGCGAAATATCTACCCCCGAGAGGAATCGAACCTCTGCCTTCGGCTCCGGAGGCCGACACTCTATCCGCTGAGCTACGGGGGCTATATCAAATGGTAGCCTTTTGTATTGCATACCGCATGAATTGGCAGACAGTGATACGCTTCTGTAGATTCTTTTTTAAAGGTTGGAATAATGCCTATTTATGAATTTCGTTGTTCAGACTGCAATGATGTTTTCGATATCAAGCGATCTCGTGATGAGGCTGGTGAACCAATGACGTGTCCGAAAGATGGTGCGGAGGCGATCCGTATCTTTGGTGCGGCAATAATTGTGCCAGATAGTGGTGGCGGAGATTTTGATTTCGGTGATATGGATATGGGTGGCATGGATATGGGTGGCATGGATATGGGTGGCATGGATATGGGTGGCATGGATATGGGTGGCATGGGTGGCA